>CASBQF010000253.1 GCA_949127775.1 Oscillatoriales cyanobacterium PMM_0080 | reverse complement strand
TTCCCGCGCCTCGGGCAGCCGATCGTCCCCCCCGCCAGCACCGGATTCCCACCCCTTGAAGACACCCAGCCCCAAGCCGAGTCTGACAACAACCAAGCCACAGCCAGCAAAAAAACCCAAACCTTATTTGATATAATTCCCCAGGTTTCAGAAGCTAGAACTTACTTTGAAGAACGCTGGAAGCCCCCAGAAGGAATGGAACAAACCTTGGAATACAGCGTGCAGATCGATGAAAACGGGTCAATTCAAACTATCATGCCGATGGGAAAAGCAGCAGCCGATTATATCGATCGTACTAATATGCCATTAGTCGGCGAGCCGTTTGTCTCTGCCGTCACTCATGGGAAAAACCCCAAAATTCGAGTTGTTTTGAGACCAAACGGTCGAGTACAAACCTTTTTAGAAGAGAGTAATTAAGTAGGTCATTGCAACAAACAAATAATAGTATCTTGTAGGGGCGGGTTTAGCCAATAATCACGAGAGACAAGCCATAAGATGAAAGCAAAACCCGCCCTCTCTAATAGTATCTTGTAGGGGCGGGTTTAGCCAATAATCACGAGAGACAAGCCAGAAGATGAAAGCAAAACCCACCCTCCTCTCTCTTTTAGAAGAGAGTAATTAAGTAGGTCATTAAGCCACAAATAATAGTATATTGTAGGGGCGGGTTTAGCTAATAATCTATGATATAAGCCAGAAGATGAAAGCAAAACCCGCCCTCCTCTCTAAGAATCTATGAGACTCCTCTCCAATAATCACGAGAGACGAGCCAGAAGATGAAAACAAAACCCGCCCTCTTCTCTCTTCTAAAACACATTGTTCAAATTGGAAATTCAGGTTAATTACTAATGTTCAGCGAGTTCAAAAAAAATCAATTTCTAGCTGTAATAGCAGCAGTCAGCCTATTGACAGTTGCCCCAGTTCATGCTGCAAACAATTCTTTAGCAGTGCAGACAGACTCACCAGTAAACAATAGTCTAGTTCAGAATACTGGAGCAAATGAATCTTTCCAAGAAGGCCTAAACTTTGCCGCCCAACAAAACGCAGCAAGCGCAGAAGCAGCATTTCGCAGAGTCATTCAAATAGACCCCAATTTTGCCGAAGCTTATGCTAATCTGGGAAGCATTCTAGCCAATCAAAACAAATTAGCAGAAGCACTCCCCAATTTTCAAACCGCAATTCGCCTCAAACCCAACGTCCCAGAATTTCACTATATGTTAGGGCAAGTCCTGTACGCACAAAATAACATGGCAGATGCAGTAGAATCGGTAAAAAAAGCCAGAGATTTATTCAAAAGCCAAGGCAAAACTCAAGAAGCAAATTCACTCGAACAAATTATCAAAGACATGAGAAAATAACTCATGTAGGGTGCGCACCTTAACAGTTGACAGTTGACAGTTGACAGTTGACAGTGAAGTTTTTATGCAGGGGATTTAAGCCCCAGCATAAAAACAATCCACCTAAAGGTGGGGGCTTAAATCCCCTGTGCTTTCGGCAAACCGCACCCTAATTGACGATTCTCTCTCAAAATCTGGTATTCCAGTTTCTTTCAATTCCCTTTTTTTCTATCCCAAACTTCTCCAACCCAATAAAAAACCCCAATCCCGGCAAAACTAAATAAAAAATCTTCAATACTAGCAGTACGATTCGGTAAAATAGCTTGCAGCGTTTCTTCCGCAGCAGTAAAAACAGTAAAAATTGCCGGCCCGAAAGGAATTGGATAATTAAACAAACGCATCATTTTTTTGCCCGTCGCTCGATGGCACAAAAAAGAGGCAATACCGTACAAAATAAAGTGTCCGAGTTTGTCATAAGGCGGATGAGCAAGAGGAAAGTTAACTAATTTCCCCATATCTGCGATCAGCATAATACCGAGAAGACTTAAAAAATACAAAACAGAGGCAACAATCCAGAATTTTTTTGAAAATAATTTCATCTAATTTTCCCCCAAATATATCTGTAGAGTCGAAGTATTCCGGCAGTAAACCTCTGGTTATCACTAATAAATTGTTTACCGGAATGCTTCGCCTTTCCACTCTACAAGTTTTTTGGAAATTCTGCTTCCCCAGAGACTAAATTCCTGTAAGATACAAATATAAATTTATTTGTGCATCAACCACAACAGCCAACTATATGAATACAGTATCACCTTACGGCTCTTGGAAATCGCCCATTACCTCAGATTTAATTGTTTCTGGAACTGTCGGGCTCGGACAAATTGCGATCGACGGCGATGATATTTACTGGGTAGAAGGAAGACCCTCAGAAGCGGGTAGAAGCGTCATCGTGCGGCGCACTCCCGACGGTAAAATAACTGACATAACACCCCCACCTTTTAATGTTCGTACTCGCGTTCATGAATATGGCGGCGGTTCCTTTGTTGTTAGTGCTGGAGTCGTCTATTTCTCTCATTTTGCCGACCAACGTATTTATTGTCAAACATTAGATTCTCAGCCAGAACCCCTCACATCCACTGCTAAGTGTTGCTATGCAGATCTAATTGTTGACAAACCAAGAACTCGCCTAATTTGTGTGCGCGAAGACGCTTCAGGTGAAGGCGAATCTGTCAATACAATTGTTAGTATTGATTTAGATAACGGCGAAGATATTCAAATCTTAGCTCAAGGCAACGATTTTTATGCTTCCCCTCGTTTAAGTCCTGATGGTTCTCAACTTTCCTGGATTTGTTGGAATCATCCAAATATGCCGTGGGATGGTACAGAATTGTGGGTAGCAAAAATTAATATTGACGGTTCTTTAGGTGAAAAAAATTTAGTTTCTGGCGGAGTTGATGAGTCAATTTTTCAGCCGGAATGGTCGCCAGATGGAGTTTTATATTTTGTTTCTGACAAATCGAACTGGTGGAATTTTTATAGAACCCCCCTCAATCCCCCCTTGCTAAGGGGGGAAGCTGGAATAGAAGCCTCTTTTTTGGCACAACCAGAAATTGAACCTTTGTGCGAAATGGCTGCTGAATTCGGTCTTCCTCAGTGGGTTTTTGGAATGTCTACCTACGCTGTTGTCTCCGAAAGCAAAATTATTTGCACTTACACTCAGCAAGGTAAGTGGCATTTAGCGAGTCTCGATTTAGCGACGAAGCAGTTGACAACGATCGAGACAGGTTACACTGATATTTCGTCAGTGAAAGCGCGGGGAGAAAAAGTTGTTTTTCTGGCAGGTTCGCCGATCGCACCTACTGCAATTGTACAACTCAACTTAGCCACAAATCAACGGGAAATTCTGCGAAAATCCAGCGATTTAAGCATCGATGCAGGTTATCTTTCAGTACCGCAACCGCTGGAATTCCCCACCGAAAACGGTTTAACAGCCTTCGGTTTCTTCTATCCGCCACAAAATCAAGACTTCGCAGCCCCGCCAACCGAAAAACCGCCACTTGTCGTCAAAAGCCACGGCGGCCCCACTGCTGCTACTTCTAGCAGCATGAATTTAAAAATTCAATATTGGACGAGTCGCGGTTTTGCTGTGCTTGATGTCAACTACGGCGGTAGCACTGGTTACGGGCGGGAATACAGAAAAAGACTACAAGATAGTTGGGGCATTGTTGATGTTGATGACTGTGCTAACGGTGCTAAATATTTAGCTGAACAGGGTTTGGTTGACGGTGACAGAATGGCGATCGCCGGAGGTAGTGCAGGGGGATACACCACTCTGTGCGCTCTGACTTTCCGTGATGTGTTTAAGGCCGGTGCGAGCTATTATGGCGTTAGCGATTTGGAGGCTTTGGTAAGGGATACTCACAAGTTTGAGGCGCGCTATCTGGATGGATTGATTGGGCCTTATCCTGCACGCAAAGATTTGTATATAGCCCGATCGCCCATTCATGCAGCCGAACGTTTATCTTGTCCCGTTATCTTCTTTCAAGGATTGGAAGATAAAGTCGTGCCTCCAAATCAAGCAGAGATGATGGTAGAGATATTAAAAGCTAAAGGCTTACCAGTTGCTTACGTTGCTTATGCAGGGGAACAGCACGGTTTTCGACGCGCTGAAAATATTAAGAGAACTCTTGACGGCGAATTCTATTTCTATTCCCGGGTGTTTAAATTTGAGTTAGCTGAATCGGTGGAGGAAGTGCGAATTTACAATCTTTAGCACAAATTAATAAGATAATTCGGAGACGGCAGTGCCGTATCCCTACCATGATTAATTGTAGGGAAACGGCACTGCCGTGTCCTCCATCTGCCGTATCCCATGATTAATTGTAGGGAAACGGCACTGCCGTGTCCTCCATCTGCCGTATCCCATGATGAATTGTAGGGAAACGGCACTGCCGTGTCCTCCATCTGCCGTATCCCATGATGAATTGTAGGGAAACGGCACTGCCGTCTCCTCCATCTGCCGTATCCCATGATGAATTGTACGGAAACGGCACTGCCGTCTCCTCCATCTGCCGTATCCCATGATGAATTGTACGGAAACGGCACTGCCGTCTCCTGATTTCGGCGAACAATTCCGATGCAACCGGAAACAATATTACCTGTCAACTTGCTGCTGATATGCCTCATATACAGCCTCTAAGAAGAGATTGGCATCAACTTTTGTCGGCAGTCTTTCCAAACAAATGATTTGTTTTATCTGAGTAGCCAGTTGTTTGCTCAATTCATTTCTAGCATTAGGAATCATCGCTTCCCGCCTGTGTAAATACTCTCGAATTACAGCAAAATCTTCTGGTAGCAAGCGGGAGATATCAGCATCGGTAAGTAGACTATCTATCAAAGATTGAGTTGACTTTGATATTTTCAATTCAACTATTTTTCTCGGCTGTTCTTCTTGAATTACCAGAGTTCCTCCTACCAAATCTCCCAAACGTTTTTCTCGCTGATTGAACACGATCAAAAATGCACCTATAAAAAATAAGTCGTCAAAAGGTCTGAGCAAAGCCCGTAGAGTTGACTGCTGAAGCCTAACTGGACGGCCGTCATCCCGAATTACTCGGATTTTGACATAACGCTTGCCTGGTGTTTGACCACACCATACTGTTTCAAAAAATACAAAGTAACCTACATAAATGAAAAAACCAATTAACACCTGAACTCCTATCAACCAGAGTTCTAAGCCATTGGTACTTCCTATCAATTTTGTAACAGCCTCAGTCAATACTGAATTAAAGATCAGTGCACCTACTAAAAACACGATCAGAATCAAACCAAAAAAGATATAGTCGATCAGCAATGCGTAGGCTCGGTTGCCAATTCCCGCTAAGGTAAATTCGAGTTCAACACTTTCTGGAGTGTGGAGAGTGAATCGATTAAAAAGTCCCATAGCTGTAGAGTAAATTTTGTGTTTTGATTTAGGCTTAATTAGCGATCGCGTATTTGCAAACCCAAACCTTCTTTGCGGCTGCGGAGGTCGTAGTAGATAATGGCTTTCATAGTCTGCCAAAAAGGAAGTGCAAGCGCGCCAAAGCCAAAACTCAGTGGCAAAACCAAAATATAATAAACTAACCAGTATAGACTTGATTGTGCGCCCAAAAGTGCAGTTAAAATACTTTGAACGAGCAGGGTAATTGAATTTGACACAGCATAGATCGGGATTGAGACCAAAAAGGCAACAACAACTATCCATACAATGCGTCCAACCGACCCCTTAGTTAACTCCCAACTGCGACTAATTGCAGAACTAGCAGTCAGATTATTTTCCATCGCCAGCGCCAACTCAACAATTAGTAAGCGACAGATAATTAGGATATATATAATCAAGAAAGCAATGACCGCAACGGCTACTATCAAACCTATAATAAGTCCAATAATTGTGGAATTTTGCCCCAACATACCAGCAGCAACCCCCACTACGACAGATAAAACTGCGATCGCGATCGCACCTGCCAAATATACCGCAAAGAAAATCAGAGTTGTCAATATACCCGCCCCAAAAAAACTCCACATCCGAGGATTCACCTCGGGGCGAGCATCACTGACAGTCTCTGGATGTTCGCTAACTTCACCGAAAGCCAGACGAGCAATCAGCGCTGAAATCGCAGAATATTTAGCCCAACCGTAAACCGGAACTAACAACCACAGATAACCTACTAACGCCAAACCAAAATATGACTTAAAATGGTCGCGGTAAATCCGCAAACTAGCACTAACAACATCACCCACGCTCAATGGGCCTGTTTGTATGGCGGAACTCAGATTTTTAGGCATGACTAAATGGATATAATTGTGTTAAACAGAAAATTTACGACTATCTTAGGCTATATCTAATAGAATTTAGAGAAAACTTCATGAATATTAAACGTTGGATCGCGCGTCGGGAACCGAACTGGAAACGATTAGATAATCTTTTAACACAAGTGGAAAAAAAGGGGCTAAAGTCCTTACCTGCGTCTGAAATCACGGAATTAGCCAGTTTGTATCGTTCTGTTTCGGCGGATTTGGCTAGGGCGAGGACAAATGAAGTCGGTAATATTTTGTTACAAGATTTGCAAAGGTTAACTTCTCGTGGCTACACTCAAATTTACCAAGGTTCGCGTCGCCAAGATTGGGATGCTTTAGTGGAGTTTTGTCGCTGGGGTTTTCCGGCTACGGTACAGCAGACGTTTGGTTATACGGCGACTGCGACGGGTATTTTTTTGGTGATGGGATTGATTGCTTGGTGGTTTGCTTGGCAAGATCCGACATTTTTAGCCCTAGTAGTTCCTGGACATTTGATTAAAACGGTGCGTGATGATGGGCAGTTGTGGATGGGTTCAATTGTGGGAATCGAACCTTTAGCTTCTAGCGGTATTATGACTAATAATTTATCTGTATGCTTTGCGGCTGTTGGAGGAGGGATTGTTTTTGGTCTTTATACTGTTTATATTATGGCATTTAATGGAGTGATGATTGGTGCGATCGCCAGTTTAGTCGCTCAGCACAATTTAGCTTACCCTTTTTGGGCGTTTGTATTGCCTCACGGTGCTCTGGAGTTGCCGGCGATTTTCTTGGCGGGCGGCGCTGGTTTAATCATCGCCCGCGCCATCTTTTTTCCTGGTAAATATCGTCGTGCTGATGCGATGAAGTTTTATGGTACTCAAGCTGCACAATTGGTATTTGGGATTGTGCCGATGCTGGTAATTGCTGGTACGATTGAGGGTTTTTTCTCGCCAAATCCCGCAATTCCCGATCCGTTGAAGTATCTGGCTGGGATTGGATTGTTTGGGCTGTTGGTGATGTATTGTTGTCGGAGGCGATCGGTTGAAGTTCCTAAAGTTTGAGACTTTAGATTTACAAAAAAATATCCAAAAATCATGTATGGGCGGGTTCACAAACTATCTATGAAACCCACAAAAAATCTCATAAACCCGCCCCATCCCGCCATTATTTGCATCAACCATCCCCGCCATTATTTGCATCAACATTTTACCAATAAATTCACCGTACATTTTTATTGTTTGTGGGTGGGGGCGGGTTTATGAGATTATTGATTTTTACCATAAATAGTCGCGAACCCGCCCCTACAAAATCGGTGTTTGTGGGTGGGGGCGGGTTTATGAGATTATTAATTTTCACCATAAATAGTTGCGAACCCGCCCCTACAAAATCGGTCGATCGTAATGTTGTAACTACTTTGATGGTTGCTATAATTTGACACTTTAGCTGAGAAGATTAAAGCTGATTCCGAGACTTGAGTTGCAAATATCTGTCAACCAATTGCTTGCTAATTTGATTGGCGGGTGCATCCAAAACTAAAACTCCTTTTTGTTTCAATTGTGCAAAAGCTATCTGACGCTGTGCTAGTAAATCTAAAGCGACTGCACGGTTGTAAGCAGGTGTAATTTCCACGGTGGAAGTATGAGCGATTTGGTCAACTAAAGGATCGCGCAAAGTTACGCAGAAAGCTAAATAACGAGGTGCTAAACGCGCTAAGGCGGAAAGCATTTCGGTAGAGGCGGTAACATCTATTAAATCGGTAATTAGCACGACTAATGCACGGCGAGTTTGTTGATTGACTAATTTCGTGACAGCACCAACATAGTCTGGTTCTAATAATACTGGCTGAATTGGTGCTAGGCGTTCAATTAATTTTGATAGCTGATGTTGACCTCTTTCTGGTGGTATCCAAGTCGTGATTTCGCGATCGAACACGCCGACTCCCACACGATCGCCCCGATGCAGTCCAGCAGAGGCTAAAGACAACGCTGCATTCACTCCCCAGTCAAACCGCTTCAAACCCTGTACTCGCGCCGTCATCAGCCGTCCCCGATCGAGTAAAATAATCAGAGTTTGCTCTCTTTCTGGTTCTAAAACTCTGACTACAGGGCGCGATCGCCTCGCGGTAGCTTTCCAATCGATCGATCGCGGATCGTCACCAATATTATACTCGCGCAATTCGGCAAATTCTGTTCCGATGCCGATTTTTTGTAACCGACGCATTGTGCCACTATTTTCCAATGTTAGCCGAATTGAGAGTTCTTTCAGCATCACTAAATCGGGATAAACTGCCACTTTTTCACTAGCAGGTATTTTCCAGTCATGCCATGCTAAACCCCAGTTTCCCAACTGACGCACTTGAATATCTCCCCAGTGATATTCGCCGCGATTTTGGGGGCGAATTGTGTAAGTTAATTCCTCGTTTGTATTAGGATTGACGGTGGCTTCTAGCAGCGCTTGAGAAACATCAAATTCTAAGGGATAGGAGTCAGAGATGCGAATTTTAGCCGTTTGATTGGCAGATCGAACTGACAGTACAATCAGATTGTCTCGCCCGATCGACAGTCGGTGCAACGGGTGGCGTGTAACTTGCACCAGATGAGATTTGACGCGCAGTGCGTCGATTATGCCTAAACCTATAATTAAACCGTCAAATAGTACAGTAGCGATGATACTTGTCTGTTGATTGACAAGCATCGCGAGCAAAAGGGCGATCGGTATTGCGATCGCTAATAGGAAATAAAGGCGAATAGAAGGAATCATTGTGTTTATGATGGATAAAGATTAAGATAAGACGGCGGTTGAAACGCCCGATTTTCTGTCAATTTTTTAATGGGTGGCGAACTCAGTAAATTGACGCATATAAGGGGAGTGAAACGCCAAGACTATATCTTCTTGAGGCACACCTTGTTCTAGCAGCAGCGTAGCAATTCCGACTTCAGTCCCATCATGCTCTATCCAGATTTTGCCATCTTTGATATCTAGATGAATACTGCATCCATGTGTGCGATGATTATCACGCCAACCTGTATGCAGCAGCAGATAGCGATCGCGTTCAGTATCCAAAACAGCTTGTACTTCGACTTCTTCTGGTGCAAATCGTTGCTGCGATCGTTCTAAAATTAAATTTTGAATAATTTGACGATATTGTTCTACTGCCATTGCACAATCAGCTCCTGTTTTTCATTATAAACCAATAGATTAATTCGAGTTCTCTCCACCACTGAGCGTGTAAAACGACGTTGAAAGAAGGATTGATAAACTGAGTCAGGGATTGCTAGATAAAGTTTGCGTTGCGGGTCAAATTCTTCAAGAGCAAACTGGTAGTTCATAAACTGTCCAAGAGCCGTGTGAAATTCTGAAACATTCGATCTCCCAATAAAGCTCTTGATTTCGACTGCAATTTTTTCACCGGCTCGCTCAGCAGCTAACATCTCTGCCGCTAAGTCGATTTCAAAATCTACATCTCCAACACTTACTTGATAAGGATCGGCAGTAATTGTCCATCCTTCTTTCTCCAGAGCAGTTTTAACTGCATTATGAAAGCGATCCTTAGCCATTCATTTTTTTGACTCTCAATCTCAAAATATAACTACTATTTAAATTGTACTCTCAAAAGTCCTAGAATGAGGCTCTCCGTCCTTTGGAGCGACTGAACACCAATCAACGCGAAGTCTTCTTCAACCATCCAATCTTCAACCCGCGCACCATCCGGGTTTTGTTTGTGTAGACGCGGTTTAAACCGCCGGGTATTCTTCAACGCGAAGTCTACTTCAACCATCCGATATTCAACCCGCGCACCATCCGGGTTTTGTTTGTGTAGACGCGGTTTAAACCGCCGGGTATTCTTTAATCATCCGATATTCAACCCGCGCACCATCCGGGTTTTGTTTGTGTAGACGCGGTTTAAACCGCCGGGTCTTTTTCAACCGCCCGGTTTTCCTTTGTATTAATTTAACAAATTGGTATTACCTCGGTACAGCGACTTGTTTTAATACCGAAGCTATTACCGAATCAATTTGTAAGCCATCTAACATCGATTCTGGTTTGAGAATTAGACGGTGACGCAACAGCGGAAGTGCGATCGCCTTGATATCATCAGGAGTAGTATAATCCCTGCCGGCTAGCCAAGCGTGAGCTTTACTACTTTGCAACCAAGCTACAGCCGATCGCCCAGAAGCACCCAATCCCAAATCGGGATGTTTGCGCGTACTATGTACCAAAGCTAACAAGTAATCGAGCAATTTATCTTCTACTTTGACTGTTTGTACTGCTTGACGGGCGCTCAGTATTTGCTCTACCGTTGCTACTGGTTTTATCCGAGCTAAATCGAGGCGTTTGGCGCTAAATCCTGCCTGTGAATTTAGCAGCATTTGCTTTTCTGCCGCTGCATCGGGATAGCCAACTACAAGTTTAAATAAAAATCGGTCTAACTGAGCTTCAGGTAACGGATAAGTGCCTTCAAACTCCAGGGAATTTTGAGTAGCAATCGTCCAAAATAAGTCTGGCAAAGCTAAAGTTTCGCCATCTAATGTTACCTGCTGTTCTTCCATTGCTTCTAGCAGTGCTGACTGGGTTTTCGGAGGCGTGCGATTGATTTCATCCGCCAGTAAAATCTCAGTAAAAACAGGCCCTTTTTTTAGCGTAAAAGTATGACTGTTAAAATCAAAAATATTCGTTCCCAAGATATCAGATGGCAAAATATCCGGCGTTAGTTGAACCCGGCGAAAATCTGCTTGAATCAATTGGGCGATCGCTTTTACAAGTAAAGTTTTCCCGGTTCCAGGAACTCCCTCGATAATCACATGGCCGCCACTCAGCAGCGCCACTAGCAACTGTTGTATTATGGCAGATTGGCCGACAACTATTTTGTCGAGGGATTGGCTGAGGCGTTTAAAAATAGAGTTTGTTTCGCTCATTTTGGATTGTTCCTATTAGACGAGAGATGTTGACGGATTTGCTCCCATTTACCTAACCAGGCTAGCAAATCTCGATCGCTAATGCGGGATTTCCGAGATGCCGATCGCACTAATTCAGCCAATTCTGCCGCTTTTCGCCCTGTTTGCTCCTCCCAAGCAGTTGTCAGGGTGTCACTTTCCAGGGCTGTCTGCCCCAATAATAAGGCTTTCTGGAGTTGTAATTGTTCTGCTTTGCCGATCGCTTCTACCGCAAAATCAGTGCTGTGAGCTTTTTCCAAAACACCGGCTAATGCTTGAATGTAAGCTTCGCTGTTGTCAACCTTTGGCCCTGAGATAGTGATTGGCTGTCCGAATCTGTTCCACCCGGCAAAAATAGCAACGATGAGGATAATTGTACCCTGGATGAGAACAGGAAATAGAGGAGTTTTGGCTAGATAAGTAAATAAATTGTCTTTGAATTCGCGTTCAATAATTTCTGGATCTTTGTAGCCGTGAATGTATTCATCCACCCAAATTTTATTGATTATTTTATTTGTTTTCTGGTTTGTGCGATCGATCTCACATCTTGCATCAATATCAATTGGGGATTTTTCATAGGGAAGGGCGGGTTTACTTAAGCTGTCTGTAATTTTCAAAACTGTTGGTGAACCCGCCCCTACAGGATTATTGATCGTGCTGCAAGATGTCGGATCGCTAGGATTTT
This sequence comes from Oscillatoriales cyanobacterium PMM_0080, assembly GCA_949127775.1. Classification (GTDB taxonomy): domain Bacteria; phylum Cyanobacteriota; class Cyanobacteriia; order Cyanobacteriales; family Microcoleaceae; genus Microcoleus. The sequence goes on along the minus strand of CASBQF010000253.1, from coordinate 6,513 downwards.
GGATGAAGTTTACTGCTAAAGTTTGTTCAGTTCCTTCTATTTCTTTCCCCCCACCTTCTGATTGAGTAACCAGCTTTGCTAAAAATTCATAATTACCTGGAAAATCCTGATAAGCATTCGCAGCCAGATGAGATACAGATCCAAAATAAATTGCTCCCTTCCCCAGGGATTTTTTCCAAACAATTCCCCCAAATTTATCACCTAGAATTGGCTTCTTTTCTTTGGAAACTCTGCGCCCAGTATCAATCTTGATTTCCCCGGCTGAAGCTGGGAGCAAGCTACTAAAAGGTGCTGCTGTAACGGGTGCATCAACTCCCAAAATTACTAAAGTGTTTCCCTGTTTAACCCACTTTTGTTCTATATCAGGAATAGCTTCTGTGAAAATTGGGCTGCTATAGATGCGTAAAAGTGTACTTGGCGGTTTTGTATCGGGGTTTTTGGCAAAGTCTGCAAAGGGTTTTTGCCAGCGCTGAATCTTGGTTCCCGGTTTTGACATGAAAGCATACCATGCTCCGTAGCCATCTGGGCCTCGATTGTAAGTCGAACCGCTGTTGATTTTGTTGCTAGCGGGAGCAAATACTAGGGTAATGATGATGATTGCAGTAATCGCGATCGCACCAAACAACCAAAACCGACGATTTGATAAGTTCATCGCTATTCAATCCTTAATTTGTTGGTAAGCTTGCTGACACTGTTCAAAGGTTGAAGCGTCGGCTTCCATGTTCCCAAAATACAGTTTTTCATGGATGGCGATCACAGTTTCGTAAGGTGCTGGTTGGGATAATTGCTGGATTAATTGCAAGTATTCGCCATCAGTGCGACTAGCTTGATAAACAGCGGTTCCGGCATCATTTAACCGCTGTAAAACTGCCATGTAAAGACAGTTGCAAGCTTGGCGGTATTTTCCTGACTGCTGCAATTTTTGCGATCGCAAAAACCACTCTGCTACCGACACATTTTCAATTGTTTGTTTCGCACTGACATCGGTTTGCTGATTTCTCCTTTGGAAATTATGAATATAAAAACGCAACAGTTGCCAAATTTGCCAAGTCGCCCAGACTGCGAGCAATGCTAAGATTACCCAAAAGGCGAGTTTGGCGATCGTCCACAAGATGGGAGAATCAAACCAAGATGGCAATTCGACATTGGGAATATTTTGGGCAGTTTTTAGTTCCCACCATTCCAGAAATTGCTTTTGTGACTGTGCTAATTGCCAACCGAAATTTGTTTTCTCAAAGGAGCTTTCTGACATAGTTTTATATTAGTTAATCGATTATAGTTCAATATAGTTCACTTAACACTATTTATGCCCCGGAGATCCCCCTCGCATCCCCCTTAAGAAGGGGGACTTTGAGAGCATTCTTGTCCCCCCCTTTTTTTAAGGGGTGTGCCAGGGAGATCTATTCGTCCAACAGATTTAATTTATTTTCCATACCACATATCTTAGCTTGTTGTCAACTGTCTATCGATCGAAAATTGATTATATTAAATTATCAAATTAATCTTCTCCCATAACTTTGAAGTTACTTAACAGCATCATAAGAAATTTGATAAATATTTATAAAAAAAACGTGTCAGAATGGAAACAATAAGGTAATGGATAACAGACAAGGAGGCACGTTATGGTAGCGCTGACTGAAAGAGTCCAACGCAGATTGACGGTGGAAAAGGTCGAAATTGCCACTGACACAACGGCAATTCGATGCTTGGACTGGGATCGAGACCGCTTTGACATTGAGTTCGGACTCAAAAACGGTACGACTTACAACTCATTTATCATTCGTGGCGAAAAGACAGCCCTCGTTGATACTTCTCACGAGAAATTTCGCCAACAATATATGGACTGTCTGACGGGCGAAATCGACCCGAAAGATATTGACTATCTCATTATCAGCCACACTGAACCAGACCATAGCGGTTTGGTTAAAGATGTGTTAGCACTCGCACCACAAGCCATTGTCGTCGGTGCAAAAGTAGCAATTCAATTTTTAGAAAACCTTGTACATCAACCATTTGAGCGACTTGTAGTCAAAAATGGTGAGAAGCTAGATTTAGGAAATGGTCACATTATCGAATTCGTATCGGCACCGAATTTGCACTGGCCCGATACTATTTTTAGTTACGATCACAAAACTAAAGTCATGTTCACCTGCGATGCTTTCGGGATGCACTACTGTTCCGACAGCACCTACGATGACGATTTAGCATCAGTTGAGGAAGATTATCACTTTTATTATGAGTGCTTGATGGCTCCCAATGCCCGATCGGTCCTAAGTGCAATGAAACGCATGGGAGAATTGGGTGAAATCGGTACAGTTGCGACCGGTCACGGCCCGCTGCTTAGGTACAACGTGGTTGAACTCACCGGGCGCTACAAAAAGTGGAGCCAAGAGCAAACCAAGACAGAAACTACAGTAGCAGTATTTTACACTTCCGACTACGGTTTTAGCGATCGACTCAGCCAGGCGATCGCCCACGGAATCACCAAAACCGGTGTCGCCGTAGAAATGATGGACTTGAAAATCGCCGACTTACAAGAAGTGCGGGAACTTGTCGGTAGCGCTGGGGGGATCATAATTTGTTCACCGCCGAGTAATGGCGCAGCGGCGGAAAATGCCGAAGCCGCCATCAACACAATTTTAGTAGCCGCTAACAACAAACAATCCTTCGGTTTGTGCGAATCCGGCGGCGGCGATGACGCATCTGTTTACCCGCTACGAAACAAGTTCAAAGAGTTGGGTTTAAAAGAAGCATTTCCCAACATTTTGATTAAAGAAACGCCAACAGACACAATTTATCAACTTTGCGACGAAGCAGGTACTGACTTAGGACAGTGGCTGTCTCGCGACAAGGCTGTTAAACAGATGAAATCCCTCGACAGTGACCTCGATAAAGCCTTGGGACGAATCAGTGGCGGACTGTACATCATTACTGCTCAAAAAGGCGAAGTTAGCAGCGCGATGTTGGCTTCTTGGGTAACACAAGCTAGCTTTAAACCGTTGGGTTTAACAATAGCAGTTGCGAAGGATCGGGCGATCGAATCAATTATGCACGCAGGAGATAAATTTGTTCTCAACGTGCTCGAAGAAGGCAATTATCAAACCTTGATGAGACACTTTTTAAAGCGTTTTGCTCCAGGTGCCGATCGCTTTTCGGGAGTCAAAACTCAGCCTGGTAGTAATGGTTCTCCCATTCTGACAGAGGCCTTAGCATACATGGAATGCGAAGTAGTCAGTCGGATGGAACTCTCAGATCATCACATCGTATATGCGACTGTCGATAGCGGCCGCGTATCCAATCCCGAAGCACTCCCCGCAGTTCACCACCGTAAAGTTGGCAATCACTATTAGGAACGAAGGAAGAAGGAAGAAGGAAGAGGGCATTGGTGTCAACTTAAAGCCTAAAACCTTGGCATCTCTCACTTTTACCTAAGTCTAGATCCCCCTAAATCCCCCTTAAGAAGGGGGACTTTGATCGAACTCTTGTCCCCCCCTTATTAAGGGGGGCTAGGGGGGATCTGGCCTCGGCGGTAAACAACAGTCTCTGACTGGGTTTGACCTGGTTGTTGACACCAATAGTCCGAGGGATGTTTCAAATTAATGTCCTTTGCATCCGAGTCTCGATTCCCCCTAACCCCTTCTTGATTCCTCTCTTCATTCTTCCTCTGCGTTCTCTGCGCCCTCTGTGGTTAAATAAAAAAAATCTCATTCACAAAGCCAATAGCCCGAACTGTAGCAAATTTAATATTCATAGGTGCAATCAATGACTAACACTCTAATTTCCAGGCTCGAATCCGATGTTAAACCTCGCGACGTGCAATTTCTCCCCATCGGACTCGATACTTTTATTCTGCGATCGCGAACTTGGGATAGACTCAAATTTGAAGTAGAATATTCCCTACAAAAGGGTACAACAGCAAACAGTTATATTATTCAATCTGACAAAACTGCTTTGTTTGACCCACCAGGAGAATCTTTTACGCAAAACTATCTAGAATCTTTGCGGAAACGGGTAGATTTAAAAAAGCTAGATTATATAATTTTAGGGCATTTCAACGCTAACAGAGCCATCACGATTAAAGCTTTGTTAGAATTAGCCCCGCAAGTCGCTTTTGTTTGCACGAATCCAGCCGCGATTGGTTTGCGAAATGCTTTTCCCGAACAAGAACTAAACATTCTGACCGTCCGAGGGGAAGAAAGATTAAACTTAGGCAAAGGTCACGAATTAAGATTCATGGCGACTCCTACTCCTCGGTGGCCCGACGAGCTTTGTACTTACGATTCGCAGACTAAAATCGTGTTTACTGACAAACTTTTTGGAGCTCATGTTTGCGGCGATCAAGTGTTTGATGAAGGGTGGACTGTTTATAGCGAAGACAGACGCTATTATTACGATTCGCTGCACGCATCGCAGGCGAAACAAGTGGTGACGGCGATGGATAAATTAGCTAATTTGCCAGCAGCATTTTATGCTCCTGGTCATGGCCCGATCGTCCGTTATGGCCTTCATGAACTGACCAATTTGTATCGCGAATGGAGCCAACAACAAAGTTCAAAAGACTTGACTGTGGCGTTGCTTTATGCTTCTGCCTATGGTAATACTGCTACTCTAGCGCAGGCGATCGCCAAAGGAATTACTAAAGCCGGTGTTGCGGTGGAAACGATTAATTGCGAATTTGTGGAACCGGGAGAGATTCAAGAGGCGATCGAGAAATGTGCAGGATTTATCATCGGAACTCCCACTTTAGCCGGACACGCGCCGACTCAGATTCAAACGGCTTTGGGAATTGTGTTGTCTACAGCGGCTAAAAGCAAATTAGCGGGAGTTTTTGGTTCCTTTGGCTGGAGTGGCGAGGCGATCGACTTAGTTGAAGGAAAGTTGAAGGATGCTGGCTATCGCATCGGATTTGAGCCGATTCGGGCGAAATTTAAGCCGACGGCGGCGACGATTCATGAGTGCAAAGAAGTGGGAACAGATTTTGCTCAAGCTTTGATTCGATCGCAAAAATTGCGCGCACCAAAGCCGACATTGACTGGAGGGAGCGATCGTACGGAACAAGCAGTAGGAAGACTGGTTGGTTCGCTGTGCGTAGTCTCGGCGAAGCGCGGGGATCTCACCAGTGCGATGCTGGCTTCGTGGGTGTCGCAAGCCACGTTTAATCCGCCCGGTGTGACTATTTCTGTGGCTAAAGATCGATCGATCGAAGCTTTGATGTACGCCGAAGATAAATTTGTGCTCAATATTTTAGCAGAAGGGCGACAGTTGCGGAAGTATTTCATGAAAAACTTTGCCCCAGGAGAAGACAGATTTGCCGGAGTCGAAACGATGGAAGCTAGCAACGGCTGTCCGGTTTTGACTGATGCTCTAGCTTATCTCGAATGCGAGGTAATAAGTCGGATGGAATGCGGCGATCACTGGGTAGTTTATGCCACAATTGAAAACGGTCATTTGCTCAAAAATGATGGCGTGACAGCGGTGCACCACCGGAAATCTGGGAGTCATTATTAACACCGGACTCCGCGAGTGAGGAGGACACGGCAGTACCGTTTCCCTACAATTAATTGGGGTAGGGATACGGCATTGCCGTTTCCTAATTCTGGGTAATATTAATTCACCCAACCTACTTCTTCCTTCTTCAGCTAGCCTCCTGTTCGGGCCACAGATAAATCAGTCCAGAAATCAGAGTTAAAGCGACAGAAATCCAAAAAGCAATTAGTGCCGGAAAATTCCACGCTTCAGACAGAGGAGCAATTAAAAGTGCGATCGCCACAATCTGACTCACCGTCTTCAACTTCCCCCAAATATTAGCACCAGAAATCGTAGTTTTATTCACACGCCATCCCGCAATTGTCAACTCTCTACCCAAAATCAGAAATACCGCCCAAGCCGGAACTTTCCCCAACTCAATCAACACTAAAAGCGGCGCAAGTACCAACAATTTATCCACCAAAGGATCGAGAAACTTCCCCAAATCGGTAATTTGATTCAGCTTCCTAGCCAAATAGCCATCCAACCAATCAGTAGCCGCAGCTACGACAAAAATAGCTACGCAAATCCAGCGACTTTGCACGCTGGGATCGTACAAACCATAGAGTAGAAAAGGTACTCCCAGCAAGCGAGAAAAAGTAATCAGATTAGGTAAATTCATCATAAAACGAATTTTGGAAACGGGAAATTTACGGGATATAATATCAAATCCGGGTGCACTCAGACATGATATAGAGGAGACGGCAGTGCCGTGTCCCTACGTCAGATTAATTGTAGGGACACGGCACTGCCGTCTCCTAATTTTCCCTGATGTAACGGATGGAGGGACACGATACTGCCGTCTCCCTACGTCAGATTAATTGTAGGGACACGGCACTGCCGTCTCCTAATATAGAGGAGACGGCAGTGCCGTGTCCCTACGTCACATTAATTGTAGGGAGACGGCAGTGCCGTGTCCCTACGTCAGATTAATTGTAGGGACACGGCACTGCCGTCTCCTAATTTTCCCTGATGTAACGGATGGAT
>CASBQF010000252.1 GCA_949127775.1 Oscillatoriales cyanobacterium PMM_0080 | reverse complement strand
GTTGGTGAACCCGCCCCTACAGATTGGGTGCATTTATATTGTTGGTGGGGCTGGGCGGGTTTATGAGATTGTTCGTTTTTTTCGGGAATTGTTGGTGAACCCGCCCCTACAGATTGGGTACTGTTCAGGACGCATTAAGACTCGAAAAAACCCGGTTTCTTGCTACCCGCGACTCAAATTGATTTACAAAACTACTTAATACTTTATAGGAATTAATGATTGCCTGGAGCTATTTAAGCTTAAACTAGGAACATCACAAAATAAAAGTTTTCAGATTCACAAGGGAAGAGATCGGAGAAACCGGCAAACATAAGTTTTTTTCCTGAATTATCATCTTCTCCTTCCCCTTCCCCTTCACTTTGTGTAGGAGGTAATATGAACGAAAATGTCATTAGGGCCACGCGAAACGTTGCAATTGTTGGCCCTTATTTAAGCGGTAAAACCGCTCTGCTGGAAAGTTTGCTGTCGGTTACAGGCACAATTACTCGCAAGGGTAATGCTAAGGATGGTAATACGGTAGGTGACAGTTCTCCCGAAGCGCACGATCGCAAAATGAGCGTAGAAGTCAACAGCGCTACCGCCGAATACGAAAACGTCCGCTTCACCTTTCTTGACTGTCCCGGCTCGATCGAGTTTGCGCAAGAAACTTACAATGCACTTATCGGTGTCGATGCGGCTGTGATTGTTTGCGAACCGGTTGCCGATCGCACTTTAACCCTCGCCCCGCTGTTCAAATTCCTCGACGATTGGGAAATTCCGCACCTAGTTTTCATCAATAAGATCGATCGCGCGTGCACAGACGAAACCACCTGCGGTAGCAACTTCACCGACGTACTCAACGCGCTCAAATCCGTTTCTAGCAGACCAATTGTACCTCACCAATACCCGATCGGCAAAAACGAACAAATCATCGGTTTTATCGACTTAGTAACCGAACAAGCTTACCACTATCACCCCGGCGCACCCGCAGATCCCGTCCCGCTTCCCGAACACCTCAAAGCACAAGAAAGCGCCGCGCGACAGGAAATGCTGGAAGAATTAGCCAATTTTGACGACCATTTACTCGAAGAATTGCTGGAAGAAATCAATCCCGATGTCGAAGAGATTACCCGCGATTTCAAGATGGAATTAGGCGCAGATTTAATAGTGCCCGTATTCATCGGTATCGCCGAACAAGATTTCGGCGTGCGGCCTCTGTTGGAAGCTTTACTAAAAGAAGCGCCGACACCGGAAACTACAGCAGAGAGACGCGGTTTTATACAAGGTGAAAACAAGGTTCTCGCTCAAATTCTCAAAACCTATTACACGCCTCAAGGAGGTAAGTTATCGTTAGTGAGGATGTGGCAGGGGACGATCGCAGATGGAGCACTTTTGAACGGGGTTCGAGTTAACGGTTTGTACCGCTTGACTGGCCACCAAACGCAAAGTTTGCAGTCCGTCAGTGCCGGGGAAATTGTGGCTGTGGGCAGGCTGGAAGGCTTGAGAACAGGCGATTTGCTGGGTTCTGACGAATTATTGCCAAAAGCCGAAATCATCTCGCCTGTGTACGCGCTGGCGATCGTCCCTGAAAAACGCAACGATGAAGTTAAGCTGAGTTCCGCCCTAGCTAAACTATTAGAAGAAGACCCATCTCTGGTTTGGGAACAGCACGGGGATACCCACGAAGTTATACTTTGGGGTCAAGGTGAAATCCATCTAAAAGTAGCCTTAGACAGGTTGCGCCGCAAGTACAATTTGCCGATGGTAACTCACTTACCGCAAGTCCCGTACAAAGAAACCATCCGCAAATCCGCAGCTTCCATCCACGGGCGCTACAAACACCAAAGCGGCGGACATGGACAGTTTGGTGATGTGTACCTCGATATCGCGCCGCAGCCTCGCGGAAAGGGTTTCAATTTCACTGACAAAATAGTCGGTGGAGTCGTTCCAAAACAGTATATTCCCGGCGTTGAAGTTGGAGTGCGGGAATATTTGGATCGCGGCCCGTTGGGTTTTCCGGTGGTAGATGTATCGGTGACTCTGACTAACGGTTCCTATCATTCTGTTGATAGTTCGGAACAAGCTTTCAAGCAGGCGGCGCGGTTGGCGATGCAGTTGGGGATGGAGAAGTGCGAATCAACTTTGCTGGAGCCGATCGCCAAAGTGGAAATTTGCGCTCCCAACGAGTGTACATCAAAGGTGTTGCAATTGGTCAGCGGACATCGCGGCCAAATTCTCGGCTACGAGGGTAAACCAGACTGGAAGGGATGGGATGCTGTTTCGGTTTATTTGCCGATCGCCGAAATGCAGGATTTGATCGTAGAATTGCGATCGCAGACGATGGGTGTGGGATTTTTTAACTGGGAGTTCGATCGATTACAAGAAGTACCGGAACCTCTTGCTAAGCGGGTTTTGCTTACGGCTGGCGGGAATGGGAATGGTAACGGTAAAAGCAACGATCAAAGATAAGAGGGCGAATGGAATTCGCGTCTACAAAAATGAAGATAAGACGGCGAATGGAATTCGCGTCTACACAAACAATGTCCGCCTCCGCGGACTGAAGAAAACGAGATAAGACGGCGGTTTCAACCGCCGTGTTCGATATTTTAACCGTATTTTCTTCAACCCGCGGAGGCGGGTTTTGTTTGTGTAGACGCGGTTTCAACCGCCGTGTTCGATTCGCCGTGTTCGATTCGCCCGGTCTCCTACAATTGATTTGGGTCGATTCCCATTTCTCGCAGTCTTAATTCTAAAGCTTGCGATCGCGATCGTTCTTGTTCCAGCAAACTTTCTGCTTGCTGTGCCCGCGTTTCTGCTTGCTGTCGCAGTTGCGCGAGTTCCACAAAACTCACAAACGGTTCTCCCGAAGGCCCGAACATTTCCAGTCCTGAGTCAGACAATCGAAACTCCACACCCAGTCTGGGACTTGTCCAGCCGTCCATTTGTCCGATCGCCTCTAATTGTTCATCCACACGTCGCCATCCCGTCAACTCTACATTTTGCGGGTCGTACAAATAGTATTCTTCCACACCGTAGCGTTCGTAAACTTTGAATTTTTTAATCATCGGAGCCGGCCGATTTCCCGGCGACCAAATTTCAAACACAACTTGCGGTACGATATTATCTTCAAGCCACTGTTGATAAGAACCTCGATAACCTTTTGGTCTACCAAAAACTACCATTGCATCCGGTGCTTGAGAAATTTTGTTATTTCCTTCCACTGGATACCACAACAAGTTCCCTGCTACGAAAACATTAGCATCGTTAGCAAATAATAGTTCTAAGTTTTCCTTGATCCAGACGATTAATCGAAACTGTTCGGTATTGTCTGACATTGGTTCACCGTTGTCGTCAGGGTAGATGATATTTGATTTATCGGGAGATTGCAGTTGTGTAACCATTGCTGTTTCCCCAAATTGGCTAATGATTTTATTTTATTATAGACGAACTGCGGGCGATCGCATTTCCAGCGATTTTGTAAGGACGGGTTCACGTTTTCAAAAGACTTATTGCCTAAATCTTTGATTGATAAGCCAACCGCAGATGTCAAGCCGATAACGCAGATAAACGCAGATATTTTATTGATGGGAGAGCGAATGCTTACAATCTTGTCTAAACTTATAAATATTTTTCCTAAAAATGTGGAACGGGCCGGAGAGCCCGTTCCAAAATTCCACCCTAAATCCCAACAACTTAACTATTAAAAAGAAACAATTAAGTAACCGTTTTGGAACTTAGCACCAGTCACAGACTTTCCAGTCAGCGCCGGAGGTAGCAAAATATTGCGACGCTGATCGCCCGCTTCGATTGTTACTTCCGGCCCAGATTGAATCAATTTGATTTCTTTCTTGTCAAACCCAGGCAAAAACAAACTAACTAAACGCTGTGCAGTGTTAATATTAATCGGTTTAGGTGCTTTGCCCGCCTCCGAAAAATCTGGCAAAGCATCAATTAATGGCTGCCAATTATTATCACTGTGCGCCGGAACAGAAACTGCTGTCAAAGGATCGAAGTCAGCAGCAATAGTTTCACTCACCGCTGCTTGATTGACAATTACACCGCCGACTGTCAAACCAATTTGTTGAGAACTTCCCCACAAATAGCGCGCAGTGGCGATCGCACTTGCATCTCCAGTCGTCACCAAATAAGCCGCCGTGCGGTTCGGATCGGCCAGCGCTTCCTTACCCTTATCCAAAAAATTATCGACTTGCTTAGTAGATTGAACAGCATTATCTCCCGACAAATCCACCGTCAACACGGTACTGACAACCGGTTGAATAAAAGGCGACAGCGCTTTGCCCAAATCTGAATCTACCAAAGCTTGACGGAAGCGTCGGATATACCAACTCAAAATTTCCGGCATTCCTAGCATCCGCAGCGTATCCATGCCGCCGCTACCGTCATAGACAATTACATCGTATTGTTTGCTGTCGTCATATTCCCGAAGTTCGTTCAAAGCCAGTGCGCTGTCCATCCCTGGTAAAACTCCCAATTCTTGCCCGTAAATCTGCTTGAAAAAAGGAGTACGGACATATTGAGCTTCTAGTTGTTTAACTTCGTCCCATCGACGTTCTAGCAGCGGTGCACTTTGGATCTGTACCGCTTTCAGGTTGGGGGCGATTTCCTGTGGCGCGGGAGTCAGGGGAACTCCTAGCAGAATACCCAATGCAGGCCCCGGATCTTGACCGAGTAGCAGAACTCGCTTGCCTTGAGCCGCGTATTTTTTAGCTGTTGCGATCGCGATCGTACTGCGGCCAGTGCCGCCTTTGCCCAAAAATGTCAAAATCAAAGCCATTTTCTGTTCTCAATTGCCAAAGCTTACTACTTAACATTTAAGCGCAATGGCGATCGAGATTGGGGAAGGGAGAGAACGGGCAACGGGCAACGGGCAACGGAAGAACGGGCAACGGGAGAATGAGAAAAATCCTCATTCTTCCCTAGAACCTAAGCATCCATCCGTTACATCCGTTACAAAATCCGCTGCCGAACTTCCTTCAGCATCTGTTAGAGGGCTTCTAGTTCATCTTCAAAGAACCAAGTCGCAAAACCATCAAATTTGACCACCAGCCCTAGTCCGTTGCCATCAACGATTTTGAAACTGTCAACCGTGCCTACTGGATTTTCCTTGATCTTGCCTACCATATTTGCAGGTATGCGATCTCTGAGACGACGTACCTTAACTCTCTGACCTATTTCTATTGCCACTGAAAATGTTCTCCTGCTCGATATAACCTATATCCAACCGTCCATTTTACAGTTTCGCGGGAACGATCGAGCAGCAACACCACCAAGCCCGATCGCCCGCCATGATTTTCCAGCCAAATTTTCGCTCTAATTTCCCTAAAAGACGGTATTCTAGTCGGAGTTGCTCGATCGCTTGCTCCGTTGCTGCTCGGCTGAGCCAGCCTTGGTTCCACAGGTACAAGCTCTACTCCCAAAGCCAGTCATATTTCTTATATAATTATTTTTTATCACTTCCCAAACGGAATATTTTTATTAATTGCCACAACTACAGAATTTCTCCCCAATTATTCATCCTTCCGGCCGAAGGCAAAAGGCATTCATCAGTAGTAATTAATTTTATGTTTCTGATATATGAATCATCGATCGCCAGCCTTGACAGGGCAGAAATATCATGGTACGAAAGACTTTGAGTCTGACTAGCAAAATTTCTCGAAGGTCAAATTTTAGTAAACTGCCATGTTGTAACAGTTTACTAAAATTTGACATTAAAAAGAAGATTTAATGCTAAGGTTTTAGGCTGATAAAGTTTATTTTTGGTGCTGTTTTATGGCAAAAAAAAGGGAACGATTACCGGATTTAAGGAGTCTAATCTAGGAAATGAATTCTTAGGAACTTCAACATGGCAAAATTGAAATTATGAATAAAATTTTTACTTGCTGGCGATCGACCAAAATTCCGCTCTTGAGTTTGTCCTTGGCTGTCCTGGCCTGTCTGCCGTTCGGTCGTGGAACGATCGCCAGTCCGCTATCTCCATCCGCCAAACAGCAGTCAAGCCCTACTAAAATTATCTCAGTCGATCGACCCCTAGCACCACCAACAGGCTCAAAGTCTCCAAAGTTTCCCCAAACAGTGGCAGCAAATCCATCCCCAGCCAAGGCTCTCAAGGCTCAGGGAATAGCCAGCGGTCGATCGCTCGAAATTCCAGAAATTAGAGGTACTGTCACGTTTAAAGGGCAGTCAGCAAACGTTACTAAAGTTGTCTCGGTCGATCGAGCGTCAGCACTACCAACCGGCTCAAAGTCTCCCAAAAATCTGGTAGCAGTGGCAACGAATCCATCCCCAGCTAATGCTCTGAAGGCTCAGGGAACAGCCACCGGTCGATCGCTCCAAATCCAAGAAATTAGCGGTACAGTCACCTTTAAAGGGCGGCCAGCAGTCGTGGGCGATCGACTCCTCGCGAACGGAGACGAAATCATTACCGGCCTCGATTCCACAGCCCGTTTAGCGATCGACAACAACACCGGCATCGTCGAAGTTGCCGAAAAAACCGCAGTCAAAATATCCAGTGTCTCAGGCGAAAAAGACACAGCCATTTTTGTCAGCCGTGGACGAGTCAGATTGTCTGTTGGCAAAACTGCTGCGACAACTCCCCCAGCCAAAACCTCAACAACTATTCCGCATCAGATCGCCTCTGTCAATACTTTCAGCGGACTCGGCAACTTGAGTCAAATTGCCCAACAAAAAAGTTCTGCCAAAACCGCCCCAGTCAGGGTGGAAACCCCCGAAGGCGTCGCCGGAGTCCGCGGCACATCCTTCGGCGTCAGCGTCGGGCCCGATGGCAAAACCGCAGTCTCGACCATTGAGGGTGCTGTCGGAGTATCGGGCCGCACCGACTCCGAAGTAGTTGTCAACACTGGCAATGCGACGGCGATTTTCCCTCAAATCCCGCCCGCGGAACCCTCAGCAAGCCCTCGGCTAGCTGAACTAAAAGTCCGCAGTTTGTTCAGAGTCAGTGGCAATATCTATCGTTTCAAAGGTCAAGTTAACCCGATCGACCTAATTTATGTCAACGACCAAGCAATTAAGATCGATCGACAGGGTAAATTCAGCATCCAAGGGGTTTTACCTCCAAGCCGCCGCCTCAAAATCGTAGTCCGAGGCCCATCAGTCACAGAAAGGCATTACACTCTCGCAGTTCCCTAAACAACTTATCTAGGACTAAGGAGTGTTGGCGCAATCTGAGGATGCACATGAGAAATTAAATCTTATTTCGGTTGATTATTTTGCGTAGGGGCGAAGCATTTCACAGTGAATATCGCTAATTAAAGCAAATTTGCGCCAATGTTTCGCCCTTGGGGTATCGTAAAACTTCATGGGTATAAGTCATCTCGAACGTCGGACTCGAATGTTAATTATTCCGTTAAATTAATTGCATGAAGCTCAAAGAATGGATTGAGTATCTCAAACAACATAAACCGACGATCGGCCTCCGGCAATACATATACACAAATCCTCCTTGGATCACAGGCGCAGTAGCAGGAATCATGTCTGTAGCCATGCTGCACTTTGGAATTTGGAAACCCCTTGAATATTTGGGATACAAAACCCTATTTGAAATTCGAGAATCGGGAATATTACCAAATCCGGGATGGGATGACAGAATTGCCGTAATTGCGATCGAGCCCCAAAGCTTGCAGCAATACGGCAAATTTCCGTGGCCGCGCAATCGCTACGCCGAGTTACTATCAGCCCTAAAAAAATCTCCACCCACAGCAGTTGGTTTCGACATTCTCTTCCTCGATCCGAGTCCCAAAGATCAAATGTTAGCCGCGGCGATCGCCGCCAACGGCAAAGTTGTACTCCCTAGAACCACCAAAGAAGAACCCGTAGCATCTTTTAAAGCAGCCGCCGCAGGTGTCGGACACATCATCCACGAACCCGACAGCGACGGCGTTAGTCGCGAGTCAAAAATCTTTCGGGCCGGAATTCCTAACTTCGGTTTAGCAATGACTCACAGGTACAATGCTGCTAACCCACAAAACCCTGTATTATTGCCGCAGCCAGAAAGTATGCAGGAACAAAAAGTCTGGATTAACTGGCCAGGGAAAACCGAAAATGTACCCACCTATGCTTTTGTCGATGTTGTAGAAGGTAGAATTCCTGAAAAGGCTTTAGCTAATAAATTAGTCTTAGTCGGCCTAGTTGCCACTGGTTTTGACCAGATATCATCACCTCTCAACAACACTACGGCTGGGGTTTATTTATATGCAGCATTGGTTGACAATTTGCTCAATCAGCGCTTACTGCGACGGTTGCCAATACCGCTAGAAATGTTGTTATTGTTGGGGATTGGCCCGCTTACCTCTTCGATTCTGTCCAAGCGAGGTGTCAAAGAAAGAATTGCGATCGCTCTCGGTTTACCTGTTGTTTGGATTCTGGCTGCGGCTTTGTTATTTAGCTTTTATTTTTGGTGGATTCCGATTGCTGCGCCCATTGGTACTCTCATTTTATCTGGTACTGCTTTACAAGTGCGGGAACAGTACGAAAAACAGCAGTTAATGAGATTATTTGAACAGCACGTCGCACCCGAAACTGCTCAGCTTATTTGGGCACGCAAAGCTGAAATATTTGCTCAGGGAGAACTCGAACCTCAAGAACTTACAGCAACTGTGCTGTTTATGGATATTCGCAGTTTTACTTCGATTTCC
Source organism: Oscillatoriales cyanobacterium PMM_0080 (assembly GCA_949127775.1). Taxonomy (GTDB): domain Bacteria; phylum Cyanobacteriota; class Cyanobacteriia; order Cyanobacteriales; family Microcoleaceae; genus Microcoleus. The sequence goes on along the minus strand of CASBQF010000252.1, from coordinate 4,821 downwards.
GAAAAAATGCCAGCCCGGGATTTGCTCAACTGGCTGAACAATTATTTGGAAGCAATGACCGACTGTATTATGGATCACGGTGGCGTTGTTGATAAATACATCGGTGATGCAATTATGGCAGTTTTTGGTGTACCTTTTTGCCATAGTGAATATTCCGAAATTCAACAAGATGCTTTGAATGCTGTGGCGGCTTGCATCGCCATGCACGAAAAGCTCCACGAAATTAACCAGCAGTTGAGAATTGACCACAAACCTTTAATTAAGTTTGGCATTGGTTTGCATACTGGACAGTTAGTTGCTGGTACTGTCGGCGGTGCCCGGCGTTTAAATTATTCTGTAATCGGTGATGCTGTCAACGTTGCTGCTAGATTGGAAGCGATGAATAAGGAAATTGTTTCTGACAGTCCTTTTAATTTGTTGGTGACTGGGAGGACTTTTGCTTATGTGCGCGATCGCTACGAAGGCCAAAAAGTAGGAGAGATTCAATTGCGAGGTAAAAAAGAAGAGACTGTGGTTTATGCTATTTTGGGCGAAAAGCATTAGTCATTAGTCATTAGTCATTAGTCATTCGTTGTTATCTGATGTGATTCTCGGTTGATTATTCCCAATTCCCAATTCCCAATTACCCATTCCCAATTCCCAATTACCATTACCCAATTTAATCAAATACACTCAGCCGCAGAGCTTTCGATATTTGTTCTAATAGAAACAAACCGCCGACAGAATTTCCCTCTTTATTCAAAGGTGGACTGTAAGATACGATCGCCCCTTCGCCCGGAATTACCGAAAGCATTGCCCCGCTAACCCCCGACTTAGCGGGAATTCCCACCCGCAACGCCAAGCGGGCAGATGCTTCATACAAGCCGCAAGTAGCCATCAGAGCTTTCACAGTGCGGCAGTGTTCCGCGATCGCCTCACCACCATTTACCAACACCATTCCCAACTTAGCCAAATCGTCCACAGTTCCCGACAAACAGCAGAGGCGATTGTAGGTTTCCAAAGCAATTGCGGAGTTTTGAAGATAACCAGATTGTACCATTTCTAAGGCGAGATCCCAATTATTTTGATTCGGCATTGCATTCACTGAATCGAGCATTAACTCATCAACAAATAACTGACTGTTTACTTGTTGATTCAGCCAAGTTTGCAAATTTTGACAGCGTTCAACCGCATTTTTACCCGGGAGTAGAGACGCTAGGGCGATCGCCCCGCTATTAAGCATCGGATTTCTCGGCTTCCCCTGATCTATTTCCAGTTGAGTCAGGGAATTGAAAGGCATTTCCGAAGGATCGCAGCCAACACAGTCAAATACCGCTTTTTCGCCCAACGTACACAGCAGATAAAGCAGGACGAAGGGCTTGACTACGCTCATCAGTGGGAATGTTTGAGCAGTGCTGCCCCAGCTCAAAATTTGACCATCAATTGCCCGAATTTGCACTGCAAACACTTGTCTGTCTGCTTGCGCAAGGAGAGGTATATAAGCAGGAATTTGACCTGATTTACTGCGATTAATTGCCTCTGTTGCCCAAGCATTCAGTTGTTCTGGTTGCAGATGAGATAGCTTGTTTGTAGATATTTTCAAATTTGATCACTTATTTTTTTAATCTAATCTCAAGTCCGATCGCCCGATCGAGATCACAAACTTTTCCATGCCCGATTTTATAATAAATCTAAGAAAAAAAATTACTTTGCATAAAAACCTGCTATTTCGTCAGATAGATACATAAGTAGCAGCTTCAAGGCAAAGTTGTTTACCGACAACAACCAGCACTAGCTGGAAATGCGTTTAGATCGTGACTTTAAATCCCCAGGAACGGGGCAGGGTGCATATGTAACTTAATTCTCAAGGGAGAAATTCGCAATCCTTTCCGGATACCCCCCGAACCTCTGAGAATTTACTATCCAACCGAATCTACCAAAATCAGGATAAAAAAATGTCAGACGAAGCGAAACCAGATCCGCTAGTTTTTAAAGGTGTATGCAGCGAAGGAATTCTCAAAGGCAAAGAAATTGAAGGCAAACTAGACCTCAAAGTCGTCGTCACCTCCGCCAAACCTAAAGACGCGCCCCAAAAAAAATCCGAGTGGGAGCCGGTTTTCTTTTGGGCATTGTTTGCATTAATGGCCAACTTTGCCGTCGGCGACCCCGCCGGAATGAGAAAATACAACTCCCCACAAAGGTCTCCTTCTCACGAGGAGATGTTAAACCAATCTGGGGAGCAGTCGGTGTTGCCTAAGAACACTTCGGCTTCGCTCAGTAACCGTTAACTTCGCGATCGTGACCGTTAGACCTCTTGCAAAAATAACTAGGACGGGCAAGATGCCCATCCCACAAAAATTTTTTTCTTGTGGAACAGGCATCTTGCCTGTTACAAAATTTGATTAAAATGAATTTTGCAAGAGGTCTATTAGACGCAGCTTTAGGCCCTAGGACTTTGCCAGCCACGCAAATAGTAGTAAAAAGACCCGAAATATTCATCGAATACTTTCGTCGTAGTTACCAAGGCTTCTGCACTAGGCAAAAACTTCCCTGCATCTAAGCGGAGTCTAGTTTTCCCTCCTGCGGTGGGCTGGTAACTGTAAAAGTCAGTAGCTCTGGGAATTACCTGAATTCCCATATTTGCAAATGCTAGGCTGGCACGGCGCATCTGAATCGCAGATGTTACCAGGATTACTTTGCGCCCGACACCGCGGCTGTCGAGTATCTTTCTTACTTCTTGGGCGCTGGTGCGTATATTCCGGCCGTTATCGTCCAGAACAATACTGTTGCGTGGCACGCCCATGTTGTTTGCTAGCAAAGTTTCGATATCCTTAGCTTCGCCCACAGAGCCTTCCAACTCCGGTCTCGGCCCAGCCGTAACGATCAGCAAAGGTGCTAGTTGCTTTTTGTAAAGCACAGCAGCATAGGGCAGGCGATTGCCTGTATCTGTCAGTTGAATTGCCCCTTGGTTGGCGATGTGAGGCGAAGTGGTTCCCTTGCCCAGTAGGACGATCGCCGCAGCAGTTTCATCGCAGCAAACTGTGGTGCGTGCAGCAGCGTCTCGTTCTGCTTGGTCAGCGAACCAGTAAGCGACAACTGGCAGACTCGACAAGATCAAAACTAGCAGCGCTGCTAGGATCATTCTCGGCGCCGGGTTGCGGATGCCCCCGTTCGTGATCAGCGCCGATGCAATTACCAGCAGCGTGATCGAAAAACCTAACGGCGTAAAGAAGAAGGCTATTAAGCCAAAAATTGCTGCTCCGACTTCTGTATCTGGCGCAAAAAAGGCCAAGAACAAAAGGCTGATCAGCAACAAAACGCGCAGCCGGTCTAATAACGGATTGTCTTTGCCTCCTGATTGATCCCACCACGATTTGATCAGTGAGAACAGGAGGAATAGAAATAGAATGCGAGCTAATAGTTCTGGCATCTTGCAATATTCTGTGTGTTCATAAATTAGTACAGAAGTTTGGAAACGAGCGCGAATTTGGCTGCCGGAGGAGATACGGGCATTGGCTGATTTTTAACTTTCGCCAATAACGCAGTCCGATCGCACTTATCAGAAATGCTCGATTCCGGTCAGCGATCGACTCTTGGTTACAGGCGAATCAGCCCGCTACTTCCAATCACAGATTGCTGACAGTTAATTGGTAATTGATAACTGGTAATAGTTGATTGGTAATTGGTAATGGATCGAGTACAGGCAGGTGGAATTAGTAATTCAAACCTGCTTTCTGGTACCTGTTTTTTTTCCCCATTACCTGTTACCCATTCACCAATCACCGTTTATCGGCGTTTCAGTTGATTCCGAATTGCCTGCGTTACCGTTTGAATTACTTTAACACGAGCATAATACTTGTTATCGGCCGCAATTGGCGTCCAGGGAGCACTCGGCGTGCTGGTGCGCTGAATCATTTGATTCACCGCCACTTCATAAAAATTCCACTTTTGGCGATTCCGCCAATCTTCAGGAGTAAGTTTGTATTGTTTGAAGGGATTATTTTGTCGTTCTGTAAACCGCTTTAGTTGCTCATCAGGACTGATGTGCAGCCAGAATTTAACTAAGACACAACCGAAACTGGTGAGTTGCTCCTCAAATTCGTTGATTTCCTGGTAAGCACGGCGCCATTCGGGTTCGGTGGCAAATCCTTCTACTCGCTCGACGAGAACTCTACCATACCAACTCCGATCGCAAATACTAATTTTGCCCGCCGTGGGTAACTTCCGCCAGAATCGCCACAAATATTGATGGGCTTTTTCTTCGTCAGTCGGGGCCGCAAAGGGATTGACTGTGTAACTACGAGGGTCTAGGATGTCCGTCAAGCGCTTGATTGCTCCTCCTTTTCCGGCGCCGTCCCAGCCTTCAAACAGCACCAACACGGGTGTTTGAGATTCGTCAATACCTTGTTGCAGTTTACCAAAACGGGTTTGTGCTTCGCGAAGTTCCAGTTTGTATTCGTCTGGCGACAGCGATTGAGTTAAATCCACTTGGGCAAGCAAGTTTGGTTCAGTAGGATGTAAGTGTTCTTGGGGCGGCAATTTCAGCGGTACAGATTGCGTCGGGAGTCTGTCTAGGGCTTCTGTAATTGTCGCTGCCATTTGTGTGAGAACTTTGACTCTCGCCCAACGTTCGCAGTCGCCTTCTACTAGCGTCCAAGGTGCGGGGCCAGTGCCTGTTTGAGTTACCATTTCTTCGGCAAAAGTTTTGTATTCTGCGTATTTTTTGGCTTGTTTCCAGTCTTCGGGCCGCACTCTCCAAGCTTGTAGGCTGTCGTCTTCGAGTTTATTGAGCCGGTGTTTGAGCTCTTTTTTGCTGAGGTGAATCCAAAATTTGGCAATTGC
>CASBQF010000251.1 GCA_949127775.1 Oscillatoriales cyanobacterium PMM_0080 | reverse complement strand
CATACGTAATACGGGAACAGAACCTGATGGCGATGACTTTGCGGATGAGCCATAGCTAAACTCTGATGCAACATCCTCAAGAGAAACCCAAAGTGCCATCTTGTTAGTGCTGTGTATGTCCCGCCAATCCTCCGTAAGCTGCCCCGATGTTGCTGCTGCGAGTACGGCTTGGCGGAAGCGTTTGAGGATGCTGGGAATGCGATCGAGTTTCTCTTGACAGGCATCTACACGCGTAAGCAGATCGTTGAGCTTATCAGCGATACGTTTTTGTTCATTTAGGGGGGCAAGGTTAACCTTAATCCGGTAAGCATCTTCACGATTGATTCCTGGTATGGCAGTGGCTTTGTTCAATTCATTCAAACGGAGATTTTTGAGCAGATAAAGCCAATATCGCGCTGGCATACTGTGGAATTGATCCACATAGTAAGTGGTGTCAATTGGGTAACAAGGTCTAGGCGAAAAATGAACTTCTCCCACACTGCCCTTTCTGCCGATTATCAAGGTTTCCCTATCAGTCAAGGCACTATCGTGATAGCCAACAACCCCATTTGAGCCATAGACGGAAAAGCCTGTGCCACTCCTAATACGATTGGGTAGCGATTTTCCATAGTTAAATTGCAAAATTTCTCCCAAATTTACCTCGATCCAGGATGATGGATGCTCACTCATGCTTCAACAGCCTCACCTAGCTCCGCAAGGATTTCCTCCAATTCTGCTAAAGCTGCTTCCAGTTCGACCATCGCTTCTTGCGCGAGTTTGGCTGGTTCGGGTAGTTCATCGGTGTCGCCTCCGTTTTCGTCTTTAAGCCAGCTAATATCAAGGTTATCGCCACGATCGGCGATCCAGTCACGAGTAAATTTTCTGAAACGCCCTCGATCGCCAGTATCTATGCGCTTGGCAAGACTCCCTGGACTTCCGAGAGGGTCATCGCCAAAGGCAACTTCAAACTCTGCAAAATGCTGGCGTGTGAGTTGGGTGCGCTTGCCAAACTGCGACATATTGGCACGCAGGTCGTATACCCAGACTTCTTGGGTGTTACCTTTTGCCTTCTTGCCACGAGTAAAAAACAAGATGTTAGTCTTAACTCCCTGTGCGTAAAATATTCCAGTCGGTAGACGCAGAATAGTATGTAGGTTGCACTTGTCCATCAGGTCAGATCGAATCTGTTTGCCTATGTTGCTATCAAACAGTACATTATCAGGTAACACCACCGCAGCGCGACCACCAGGCTTGAGACCTTGGTATATGTGTTGCAGGAAGCAGAACTGTTTATTGCTGGTAGGAAAAGTAAAATCCTTGCGAGTAGGTAAGCCATTCCCTTTCTTGGAGCCAAAGGGTGGATTAGAGAGAATTAGCGTTGCTTTTGGCAAGGCTTCTCCCTCGAACGAGAGCGTATCGCCATAGTGGATACCAGCCCCTTGTGGGTCAAATTCAATTCCATGCAACATTAAGTTCATTAACGCTAAATGGTGCGTGTCTTGCACGTGTTCCATGCCGTAGAAAGTGTTGCGGCGGTATTTGCCTTGCTGTTTTTCTGTCCAGCTATCTGGGTCGGTGTTTTCGCCTATGTAGCGATTAGCCGCGATCAAAAAGCCGCCCGTACCTGCGGCCGGGTCTTGAATAATGTCTTCTAGCGTAGGGCGCATGATATGCACAATGCTGTCGATCAGCGGACGGGGTGTGAAGTATTGACCAGCACCGGACTTTTTTTCATTAGCATTTTTCTCTAGCAGCCCTTCATACACATCGCCCAGACCTTCCTGCTTCGCGCTGTACCAGTCAAGCTTATTGATCTCAGTGACCAGCGTAGAAAATGTGGTGGGCTTTTTGATGGAGGAAGTAGCATTGGCAAAAATTTCTTTAACGAGTGTAGAACCGCGACTACCAAGGTGGATCAACAGCAGCTTGTAGAACTCCAGGCGCTCAAGTGCGGGTTTACCTTCCAGGTCATCCCAGCGATAACCGTTTGGAAGTTGATTCTCTGTGCTGGTCTCCTTGGCCATCTTCAGGAACAGCAGGTACGTGAGTTCGATCACGTACTGGTGATAGGTCACTCCGTCATCCTTGAGGACGTTACAGAGATTCCAGAGTTTGGCAACGATGTCGTGGGTGATGTTATTCATAAGCAAAAATATTGTACCTCCTTAGCTCTGCTCTGGGTACAGGTTTTTGCCCGAATTTAGGCAAATTAAAACTCATCCATTCCTTTTCGAGAGCCCAGAAATAACGCTATATCCGCATTACTCATAAAACCCAAGGGGCGAAAACTCTGATACTTCTAAATTTTAGTTACTTACTCCAATTCCTAACTACAAGTATACTACAATAAGAATGTAGCTCATGTCTCCGCCGGAGGTTTCCTCGTGACAAATGCCAATCTTCCTCAAAATTTCAACCTAATCATCCCCGCAGGAACCCAAATTGTTACCAAAATTGAGGTGAAAAACCCCGGCGGCGACCAATCTTGGAAACAAGGCGCAGTAGGTGTGATTGTCAAATCGCCTACGGACAATTCCCACGCATATCTAGTCAAACTCCCAGACGGTACAGAAATCAGTTTGCGGCGACACGAGCTCAGTATCCGCAAGCAGTTTCAGAGCGAAGGATTGCAGTCTAGAGGAGACTTTTTGGCAGAATATAACCTCTATGATTCTGTTATTTACCGCTGCATTGTTGGTTCGAGAGCTTACGGTTTGGATAACGAGCAATCTGATACAGACAGACGCGGAATTTACCAGCCGCCGGCAATTCTTCATTGGTCGCTTTATGGCATTCCAGAACAATTGGAAAATAAGGAAAATCAAGAATGCTATTGGGAATTGCAAAAGTTTTTGGTTTTGGCATTAAAAGCTAATCCAAATGTGCTCGAATGTTTGTACACGCCTTTGGTAGAAACGCTTTCTCCTGTAGCTGCTGAATTACTCGAAATTCGGGAAATATTTCTGTCTCAATTGGTTTATCAAACTTACAATAGTTACGTTTTGTCGCAGTTTAAAAAGATGGAGCAAGATTTGCGAAATACTGGAGAAGTGCGATCGAAGCACGCGATGCACTTGATTCGCTTGTTGTTGTCGGGAATTACGGTGTTGAAGGAGGGGTTTGTGCCGGTGCGGGTGCAGGATTATCGATCGCAATTGCTGTCTATCCGCAATCGGGAAATCTCCTGGGATGAGGTGAATCGCTGGCGGTTGAGCTTGCACGCAGAGTTCGATCGCGCTTTTGCAGAAACTAAGTTACCAGAACGTCCTAATTACGAGAAAGCTAATCAGTTTTTGATTAAAGCGCGTCAAAGTGCGATCGGAAGTTGATTTATAATTCGGCGATTGAAATCGCTTCTTGTCAAACAAAGTCCGGATGGTGCGCGGACTGAAAGAATGGATGATTTTTATTTGTAAATATTGGCAAATCATGGTAGAATACATCTCCGAATTAGTCAAAATTATCTCCGATCGACCTTATCCGCTGTTGTTTGCGACTATCAGCGGCTCGCATTTATACGGGTTTCCTTCCGCAGATTCGGACTTCGACTTGCGGGGAGTTCATATTTTGCCATTACCAAAAGTAGTCGGACTGATTTCGGGAGACGAAACAATCGAAGTTTCGGAAGTTCGGGAGAAGATGGAACTCGATTTAGTCACTCACGATATTAAGAAGTTTCTGGAGTTGCTGTTGAAGCGCAACGGCTATGTTTTGGAGCAACTGTATTCGCCTCTCATAGTTTACAGTAGCGAGGAACATGAGGAATTAAAGGCGATCGCCTCAAACTGTATTACCAAACACCACAGCCACCACTATCTCGGTTTTGCTCAAACTCAATGGAAACTATTTGAGAAACAAAGCCCGCGTCGGGTGAAGCCACTGCTGTACGTTTACCGCGTGTTACTGGCGGGGATTTATTTGATGCAAACAGGGGAAGTTGAGGCGAATTTGGTTAAACTTAATCAGAAGTTCGAGTTACCGTATATTCCCGATTTGATTGCTCGCAAGCTGGCTGGGGCAGAAAAGTCGGTGCTGGAAGATACAGATATTGCATTTTATCAGCAGGAGCGCGATCGGCTAATCAATGTATTAGAAGAGGCAAGTTTTAACAGTCATTTACCGTCAAATCCTGATGCAAAGGTTGCTCTTAATGATTTTCTGGTAAAGGTGAGGTTGGCATCTTTTAATTAAGCTGTTTCATGTGTAAATTGCAGGTGGGGGACGGGCGGGACGCGCATCCCACCAGAGTTTTGTGAGCTTTTTTGATAAAATGAGATACAGTAAAAGTATTGTCCAAGCCTTGCACCATCAGAGGTAACAATGCAAATCACCTTGAGTCCAGATCAAACCCAAGTCCTTGAAGCTTTAGTAAAGGACGGTCAATATTCCTCTCTTGAAGAAGCAATTAATACAGCCTTGCTGTTATTAATTGACGACTTTACTTTATCCGATAGCAGCGACAACCCAAACTATTTAGCTTGGGTTGAAGAAACTCGGAATAAAATCAATATAGCACGAGAACAGGCGCAACGCGGTGAGTTGCTCAATGCAGATGATGTATTAGCTCAACTTAGAGATAAGGTGAAAAAAGCCAGACAAGTAATAGTATGAATCGCTTGCTAATTGCGATTGAGGCTAGTCGAGATTTATCTGAAATTTCTGATTACTTTTTGGCGCAAAGTCTAGATGCGGGCGATCGATTTGTAGAAACATTTGGTAAAAAATGTCAGTATGTGGCCGAGTATCCATATTTGGGGCGATCCTATGCACAATTGGCTCCAAATTTACGTGGTATACCGTTGATGGGATACATCATTTTCTACCAAATAGTTGGTGATGGTATTGAGATTTTGCGAGTTATTAGCGGTTATCGTAACTTGCAGGATGTTTTCAATACTGATTGAGTAAAAGCAGTATTCATTGGTGGCGGGTTTTGCGAAGAAGATTTTTTTGTACTAACCGCTGAAGGCGCAGAGGGCACAGAGAAAGAGAAAAGAGAGAAATGGTGCTGTTCACAAATCACTTAGAGTCGTTTTCATACCTACGCGGCGTGTAAACCCAAACATCTCCAAACTTGCGCGGAATAATCCGAGTTTGACTCGAACCGACAATTACTAAAGTTCTCATATCCGCGTCTTCCGGCTGCAATTCGCCTAACGTACAAACGCGCACGGATTGGCCCGATCGCCCGAGGTTTCGCCCCAAGACAACCGGGGTGTTCGCATCGCGAGTTTCTAGCAAAATCTCGATCGCCCTTTTCAATTGCCACTTCCGTTGTGTTGATATCGGATTGTAAAATGCGATCGCGAAATCCGCCTTTGCAGCAGCCGAAATTCGCTGCTCTATGACCTCCCAAGGCTTGAGAATATCCGAAAGCGAAATCACACAAAAATCGTGTCCGAGGGGTGCTCCGATCGCAGCAGCGGCCGCCTGCATGGCAGAAATGCCCGGTGCTACGCGAATATCTATGCCTTGCCATTCGGGTTTGCTGTCAAAGTCGATCGCCTCAAACACCGCCGCAGCCATCGCAAAAATCCCCGGATCTCCCGAGGAGACAACGGCGACGGATTTACCGGATGCTGCTAAATCTAGGGCAAAACGGGCGCGATCGATCTCTTCCCGGTTGTCGGAATCGTGCCTATTTTGTCCTTCCCGCAGAGTTCCAGCTAAGTCGAGATAAAACTTGTAACCCACCCAATCGGTGGCTTGCCGCAGAATTTCCTTAACTTCCGGCGACATCCAAGCTGCACCTCCGGGCCCCGTACCGACGATCGCCAGTTTGCCGCGACTAACGCCGATCGCACTTGGATCGATCGGTGCGGTAGCAAGTGCGATCGCGTAATTGAAGGCGTTTGTGCGATCGTAGCTGACTACTTGACTGTTTGCACCGGCTGCTGTCAGGCCAATTTGGGCCGCGGTGACATCAAAACTGGAATTATATTGTATTAATTTAACTGTGTCGAATTCCACAAGTTCGGGAAGATTCAAAAAACGGACTGGTACTTTGAAAAATTGGCTAATTGCTGCTAAAGTCGGATTTCCCATCTCATGTTTTAAGGCAAAAAATCCGGCAACTGAGGCTGCTGCTAAATCTGCATTTTCTAAGATTTGCTGCACATAGGAAATTGCTGTTTCCGGCTCGACATCCGATAGATTTGTCAGTGCAAATGCGGCAATTTGCGGGTGGTAAAGTAAACAGTCGGCTGTCGGTACAATTGCTTTTTCGGTGACGCGGATGGTTAATTGAGCTGCGGGGGCTAACGGCAAATTGCTCTCAGAAAGCCAGTTGGCAGCCCCTTCTAGCCGTACTTTTGCCCCGGCGAGCAAATTTGAAATAAAAGTCTTCGCGTCCTCTGGATTCGCCAAATAATAGCCTTGGGGAGGACTTAGCAGCGCGGTGCGAAAGCGGATATCTCCCGTCGTGGTAATTGCGGGTTGTACGCCGAGGGCTGCGGCAATTTCTCTCGCCAAGTCGTTGACTCCGTGTAAACCTCCCAGCAGCGGTACAACGGCGCTGCCATCTTCGGCGACGGCTAAGACTGGGGGTTCGGCGCGTTTGTCTGACAGCAGCGGGGCGAGGGTGCGGATGATGATTCCGGCGGCGCAGATGGCGATGATTGGGGTTTCTGTGGCGAATAATTCTCGCAGTGTTTCGCCGAAGTTGCTAAATGTAATGTTTGTATCGGAAGTGCGATCGGCTAAACCGTAAATTTGGGAACCTGGGAAGACTGTGGAGATTGTTTGGGCGATGGCTAGGCTGTTTTGTCCTAGGATAATTATGGCGGGAGGGACTCGATTCACGGTTTTAATTATGGCTATATTTGGATTGATTTGATTATTTTAATCTGTTGTTATACCAATTTTCCAAATTAATACAACAGTATATGTAGGGTGTGTCACCATCGACAACCTCTAAAAAAGAGTGAAAATCGGTGGGCGACGCACCTTACACATTGGGTGAACGAAACAAATTCAACACTTTTATTGTAATACGGTTTACTTAAGAGAGATCTCCCTGGCACACCCCTTGAAAAAGGGGGGGACAAGAATGCTCTCAAAGTCCCCCGACCTAAGGGGGATTTAGGGGAATCTCCGGGGCATAAATAGTGTTAAGTGAACCGTATTGACTTGTATTGTTGCAAGATTTTTTATAATAGTATTACTTCAACAACACACCTTTGACGAACTACGAAGGCGCGAAGGAAGAGAAAAAAAGGGCGACTAGGTTCGTAATGAGGACTTTAGTCCTTCTTAATTTTTGCGGACTCGTATTCCGAACGATCGAATCTAGTCGCCGATCGCCCAATTGGTACCACAAACCTGATAAACTGGGGCCTGCATAGTAAATAGGACTTACACTTAACCCTCAGAAACCGGGTTGCTAAGCCGAAGTTCGAGTATAAATAACCAACAGATTCTTAATTAGTTGCGATTTAGCATGATCAAATTTTTAGGATTAGTTGTATTTGGGATGATAATTGCGATCGCCTCTGTAGCTGTGGCCGCTCAACCTTTGTCCGTCGCCTATCCTCCCGCCAACCACAAAACAATCGCCGATCGCATTTTTCTGATCGGTACAGCCCCACCAAACGGACAAGTATCGGTAAATGGCCAGCAAATTGCGCGTACCGCAGCAGGCCATTTTGCCCCGACTTTTCCGCTGCAAATTGGCGAAAATGTCTTTACCTTGCGCTACGAAAATCAGTTGGTCAAAATTCAGGTGACGCGCCAGTCGAATCAGCCGCAAGTCCCCGCAGGATTGGCTTTTGCGAAAGATTCCCTGACACCGAAAGTCGATGTCGCCAGTTTACCGGGGGAATATATCTGCTTTGGGGCGATCGCACCGGCGAATGCTCAAGTCGCGGTAAAATTGGCTGGGGTTGATATTCCTCTCAAAGCTCGATCGCAAGTCGAACTCCCCGACAATAAATCTGTACTTTTAGGGGAAAATTCCCCACTGAAAAAAGGTGGCAGCGAACAGTATCAAGGCTGTGCTAAAACCCCGACGAATTCCGGCGAATCTAAGGTAGACAAAATAGATTTAGGAGTGCCAATATTTTATCTCACAATGAACGATAAAACTATCAGCCAATCAGGTACTGGCAAGATTTCTATCCTATCTCCCGCCCAGTTGGAAGTAGCAGAAGTCACAGCAGAAGCGGGTGTTGCCAGAACCGGGGCGAGTACAGATTTTTCTCGAATGACACCGCTACCGAAGGGAACACGCGCCACAGTTGTCGGGCGGGAAGGAGAATGGATTAGGCTCGATTACGGTGCTTGGATCAAAGCATCAGAAGTGCGAATTGTCAAGGATGCAGTGCCTCCGCGCTCGATTATTCGCAGTGCGCGATCTCGTCAAGTTTCCGGTTGGACAGAGGTCTTATTTCCCTTAGAAATACCAGTCCCTGTTACCGTCCAGGAAGGAGAAAAAACTTTCACCCTAACACTGTACAATACTACTGCTCAAACTGACATTATTCGGCTCGATGATGACCCAGTAATTTCGCGTTTGGCATGGCAACAAATAGCGCCACTGCAAGTACAATACACTTTCAATCTCAAATCTGCGCAGCACTGGGGTTATAAGTTGAGATACGAGGGCACAACTTTAGTGCTGTCTTTGAAACACCCGCCAGTGCGATCGGGCAAAATGCCCAATTCCCAAAAACAACCGCTATCAGGAATTAAGATATTGATCGATGCGGGACATGGTGGGCCGGAGGATTCGGGGGGTGTGGGGCCGACTGGCTACCGCGAGAAAACAGTGGCTTTAATTGTATCGAAATTGGTGCGATCGGAATTGGTGAATCGGGGCGCGAATGTGGTAATGACGCGGGTGGAAGATGTCGATTTAGATTTGCCACCGAGGGTGGAAATGATTCAAAAAGAGGAACCGGCGATCGCAATTTCGATACACTACAATGCCTTGCCCGATAACGGCGATGCGATTAATACTAAAGGGGTTGGGGCTTTTTGGTTTCACCCGCAAGCGCACAGTTTGGGAATGTTTTTGCACAATTATTTAGTTGCCAAACTGAACCGTCCCAGCTATGGTGTATTCTGGAACAATCTAGCCATGACTCGTCCTACGGTTGCTCCGTCTGTTTTAATGGAATTGGGATTTATGATCAATCCTGAAGAGTTTGAGTGGATTGTGAATCCGACACAACAGCAGAAGTTAGCAGAGGCGATCGCCCAAGGTATTGTAGAATGGTTTGCTTCTGTCGAATAATAGTTATTTTAACCCAAGGAGATTAATGTAGATGCTGAGTTTTAGTCAATCAAAAGCTTTCTTCATTGCGGCTGCCTTTGCCAGCTTAAGTTTTTCACTTTACAGCTTTCCGGTTTTCGGCAAGCAGCAAACTCTCGCACCGGAAAAAGTAAAGGCTTTGGAGGAGAAAACTAAATGTTCTTTTATCAATGTCAAAAGTGGTACTGTTAACATTCGCAAAGGCCCTGGGAATAAGTATCCAGTTGTTGTTAAACTGAAAAGAGGAGATGGAGTTAGGGCTGTTAGCAGACAGGGAAAATGGGTGAAAATTGCGGCTAGAACTTATGGTAATCCTCCTAATCAAACTTTTGAAATTCTTGACGGTTGGGTGAACAATCAGTATATCAACGGTTGTTCGGAAGACCAATTTGATATGTGGCGGAAATAGCAGGAAATAACAGGAAAGGAAAGAAGAGGAGACGGCAGTGCCGTGTCCCTACAAATTTTGGATAGGGACACGGCAGGAAATAACAAGAAAGAAGAGGAGACGGCAGTGCCGTGTCCCTACAAATTTCGGGTTGGGAAACGGTAGGAAAGAAGAGGAGACGGCAGTGCCGTGTCCCTACAGATTTTGGGTTGGGAAATGGCAGGGAATAAGAGGAGACGGCATTGCCGTGTCCCGACTATGATTAATCCCAGCCGAAGTCTCGATCGCACATTTGGGCTAGTCTTTGGTTGTGCGATCGATAATATGCCTTTAATTGCTCGTATACTGTCTCGCTGACGGGGGGATATTGGTTGGAGTTGTATTTTTCGTAGGTTTGTAGTTGCTGTGGTGGCAAGTCTAGGAATTCTAATACGCTGTTGTATGTGCCGCAGGGATTTGTATACAAGTCTTCGCTTTTGAGGATGAGAAGTTGTGATTTGGGAAATAGCTGCATCCAGGCTGGCAGTTGATCGGCGTATATGCCGCGACTAATATAAGTGTAGTGGCGATGGTTGTAACTTTCGTAGGTTGGACTGTTGAGGATTTTGGCGATTTCGCCTTTGAGTCTTTCGGGTTCGTGGGCGATCGCACTTTCGAGAGATAATGATTCGTATCCGATTTTTATATAGTAATGATAATGGGAAATTGCACGCTCTACTGGGTTTCTGAGTAGGGCAATTATTTTAACTTTGGGACTAAAATCGTGGATGCGCTGGGCGACGTGGGGATGGAATATATAGTAGGGGCTGGCTTCTCCGGTTAGCTGGAATTCGCCACTTTCGGGTTGGGGAAATTGGGAATAGTACCAGTCGGGGGTTTGGTGGAAGTTGAGATCGAAATAATGGATTTCTTTTTGGGCGGCGGGGGCGATTTGGGGATGTTGAATTAGGTAGTTGTACAGGGATGTTGTGCCGCCTTTTTGGACGCCGATGATGATGAAATTTGGGGGTTTGGGAGGTTGTTTCATGGGTTGGATGTATTGAGAGTCGATCGCCATTTTAATCTCGATCGCACGCGCGGTATCAATTCCGGTTGTACCGGATTTGAAAGAGGAGACGGCAGTGCCGTGTCCCTACGGGCGATTAATTGTCGGGAAACGCACGCGCGATATCAATTCCGGTTGTACCGGATTTGAAAGAGGAGACGGCAGTGCCGTGTCCCTACGGGGGATCGATGATCGCGCGATGGGGTTGGAAGAGGAGACGGCAGTGCCGTGTCCCTACGGGCGAGCGATGGGGTTGGAAGAGGAGACGGCAGTGCCGTGTCCCTACGGGCGATTAATTGTCGGGAAACGCACGCGCGGTATCAATTCCGGTTGTACCGGATTTGAAAGAGGAGACGGCAGTGCCGTGTCCCTACCGCCATTTGTAGGGACACGGCACTGCCGTCTCCGAATTTCTGCTCCTAACTGCCGTCTCCTGTATTTGAATGATATAACTCGGCGGGGTTGTGGTTTTTTAGCCGATCGTGCTAATTTTACGTTTATCGCGATTGCGCGCAATACGTAGTGACTCATTCTCGATCGCCAGATGCGAGAATGCAGATATGGGCGTTTGAAAAATATGGCTAAAAAAATTCCACCTAACATGGCTGAGCTGAGCGTTTATGTAGACAAAAAGCTAAAGTTGCAATTCAAACTAGCTTGTACGGCTCAAGAAAAACCGATGAGTGAAATCGTTGGTTTACTGATGAAGCAATGGCTAGAGATACAAGCAACCTCGCTAGAGTCTGAACCATAGCGTATCAAGACGGCTGCCAAAACTGAGGAAACAAATGTTGAGAGATTCAGATAACCCTGAGAAATCTTGGGAAGATTTAGAAGCTGAACTAGCCGCAAACCCGGACAGACCTTTTTATGCGCGGAGTGACGCAGAAGCTTTTAAACGCTGCGAGAAACAAAATCGCGAAGCAACGAGACACTCGGATGTAACCGGGAGAGGCTATTACACTTGTGATCAGAAAAGAGGGAAAAACTCATGACTGAATATCGATTAACACCCGCAAAGTACCGCCAGGTTCAGGTAGTGGTTTGTCTCAACCGGGTTCGATTAGACGGCTATGCCAATTCTGATGAGGCTTTGGCAAAGCTGAGCGAACTTGGTTACAGTCCACAATTGCGTTATCAATGGAATCCAGAGCGAGATGAATTTGATTTGTATGCGCTGATTCATGATTTGCCGCTAGATGAGTCGCTAATGACTGAGGACAAGTGTCAGGAGTTTTTTAAGTATTTTAGGCACAGTCAGATATATTCGATCGGCTGCGGACACGCTGACGCCGATTGGTTATTTGCTTGGGGCTTTAACGATCCTCGCCGTCACGCTACACCGGAGGAAATCGAGCCTCTGCCAGCAAATGCTACGGCTGCTGCTTGATAGGCACACAGGAGGATACGGCAGTGCCGTGTCCCTACGGGCGATCGCGCGATCAATTCCGGTTGCATCGGAATTGAAAGAGGAGACGGCAGTGCCGTGTCCCTACCCAGATTCGTAGGGAAACGGCACTGCCGTCTCCTCCATATTTACGGCAGCGCCGTATCCGAATTGCTCGATCGCCCGCGCGATATCAAATCCGGTTGT
>CASBQF010000250.1 GCA_949127775.1 Oscillatoriales cyanobacterium PMM_0080 | reverse complement strand
GCTTAAGTTGATAAAACGTTCTGCATATGGCTTTAGAAATTTTGAAAACTACAAAAATAGATGTTTGCTTACTTGGCATTTTAATTATTAGTTTGGCATACCAAGTAAGGAAGAACCTTAATTGCTGCAATCAAAAAGACGGCTCCTGCAAAGCGCAGCACTTGGAAAACACCTTGCTGGAGTACCCTTCCAAATATACTCCCTACCATTGGAGCATCCACAGTAATTAATGGGGCTGCATTACTTGACACCACAAGCCCGCGTTCGTCAAGACCCAACTGCAAAGCGTGAGTTGCTATTTCTTCTCGCAACAATAACGTAACCTTTTCTGATGCTGCTCTTCCCATGTAGGAACCGAGGAACTCAAGTCCTACGATGCAGGTGGCTACTAACAAGAAACCAATACAGATAATGAGAAGAAATTCTACTCTTTTAGAGGGAAGAACTCGATCGATCAGCAATTTATTCAACAGTGGGAATCCTAAATTAGCCAGACCTTGGAGGCCACTGGCAATGACGCCAACAAGAGTCAGTCCCCAAACCTTGCTACCCAGAGCCGTATATCTCTGAAGGTTTGGGTTCAACTGCACAACTTTTTTTAGCTTCCGTTTCGCTTTCGGCATTGACAAATCTCCTATATTAGGTTAGAAGACATTTCAGTAGAATGCAAAGTTTTTTAGAAGTCTTGCGACATGGACATTTGAGCAAAACACTCGCATATTGGGAAAGCACATTATTTTAGCTTTGGAGGCGCTAGCTGTTCTAAGGCGATCGCCCAAGGGTATTGCGCGAGAGTGCAATCGTTCTATTACGAAAGTTGTTGGTTTCCTGGTTTGCGAAGGCTAAAACCCTTATGTTGTAGTCAATTTTCCGAAGTTTGTGATTTACTTACTTAAAATTGTTAAGTCAAATATACCTTTGTAGCTCAAGATATCCATACTTGACTTCAACAGGATCGCTAACTGGTTCACCCCTGCATTCTACCCAAGCATGCAATTGAGTAGGAGCAAACAATTCAATTCTGGCATATCCAACGACAATATAGCTGTCAAAAAAGCCTAGGCATCTTAAACCTGCACAAATAGCAAAAGACTCAGCAAAGCAGGCTCGCATTCCAAAGATAAGTCGCATAAGCCCTCTTAAAACTGTACTATCTCTACGAGCCTTAAGTATAATTATATTAGCAGGTATATCATCGAACACCTTATCCATTGTCCTAATTTTTTCAAGACTGCGTTTCGCTTCATCTGAACCTCCGCAGTCAAATGCACGCAGTGTAGCCGCAGCGTTTATAGCTGCTCTCAACCACTGTTTGGCAGGGTGATTGGGAATATCTTCAGCATAAGTAGGATAGCCAGTAGCGATTGTTGCTCGAAGGTCAAGTGAAGGTAGGTTTGCCATGTCAAAAATAATACTTTGTTTTGTCTCGGTTGATATCGCTATTTTTGTAACAGCGATATCAAATAACCTTGATTGTGAACGAAGTCTGTGAACGAAAGTTTGAACATTTTAGAGCAGATAGACATGAAGATTGAAAGCTTGCTAAACTACTAAACATTTTTGAAAAAGCTGGGAACTTACACAAATGCGTAAGCCCCAAAAGCTTTTAATTGATTAAGTCAAAAATGGAATATACCACTTATACTCAGGGCAGGAAGCAGCCCGTTAGATGCGTTTTCTCAAGGTAGGCTCGCGAGCTTACTCCAGCCCCAGCCATCATCATTATTAAAGCCTCCCGCAAGCACGATGCTATCGAGAGTACCTAATACCTCAAAATCAGGGACTTCAAACAGCACCAGCACCTGTTTATTCTTCTGATCCTTTTTTGTACTCATGAATCTTTTCCTTTGATGTTGACTTTGACTTTTATAACCTAACGCTCCTTTTTCTTCATGTCTTTAGCAATTCTTGCGAATACTTGCATAATCTTGCTCAAATTTTGGTCGGTCAATAACCTACTGCATTTGTTTGTACTGATGAGGAGTCACTGACAGATGCTTGCAAAATAACCTGGTCAGATGGCTATGGCTGGAGAAACCTGTACGCTTAGCAATCTCAGCTATACTTGAGTCCGTATTCACCAGCAGGCTTTTTGCTCTCTCTAGTCGGCACTCAATCAGGTATTGGTAGGGAGTAACTCCAGTTGATTGCTTAAATAGCCGTCCAAAGTGATAATGACTCATCTGTACCAATTCAGCCAGTGAAGCCAAGCCTAAATTATGGTCGAGATGGGCGTTGATGTAGTCAACCACTTGTCGCAGCTTGTAATTAGGTAGACCACCTGTGTATTTCTCAATAGTGTGTTTACGTGTGCAATAGTGTTGCAGCAGATGAACTGCAAGCATTGAAGCGGCTGACTCAACATACAGCTTATTAGCCCATTCATTGGATTCCAGTTGTGACTTAAGCGCTAGCCCAATTTGATAAATTAGGGGATCGGGTTGGGCAAAGTGTGGCAAGATTTCGACACGATCTGGAACATTTAATTCGTCGGCAGTGCGGGTGATAAGTGCTGGTTCAAGAAAGAGGAGAGTGAATTCGGCCTCTGCTTCCCAGCATGCAAAGTGAGATACATTTGCTGGGCCTACCACAATATCACCACTTCCAATGCGCTCATGCTTAATGCATCCGTTAAGCTGTCGCTTTACGGATGCTAAAGGCTGATGATTAATGACGATCGCATACTGTGCAGGACAATGCTCTGGAGTTGCGTGAGCAGCCAGCCGATAATATTCAAGTCCAATGCCATAGGAACTCACTTTGCTGCTTAATAGTTGAGGTACACTTGGGAAAATCTGCAAGCTAGCATTTTCCTTTGTTAAATCAATAGTTAAGAGTTCTTTCATTAGACATCTCCAACAAATTTGATGTAGAGTGTGAGCCTGTATCTTTGCAATCCTAATCTAAATTCTCCGATCGCGCGATCGTATACGCTGTGGAAGGTTCATTCCGAAGGCAAATTCGGCTTTTCGGTGCAGGGGAAAATTTGACTGAGTTCGCGGAAAAATTGCGATAAGTTGTGGCAGCTAATTGGAAGAAGGGGAATAATTGGACGCGGTAAGCTGTTCTGCATTTAAATTGTATGTTAAAAAACAATTAAACTCTTGTGGATCGCTGTCCCGCCCGCCCTGAATATACAATTTAGATGTGCGGCAGCTTATCCGCAAGAGTTTATTTGGGATTTGATCCCACCTGGGGAATTTGCCACTGTCCAATCAGTTGCGAGGCGTGCAGCCGTTTTCGGGATGGCTCATCGGGCTTGGGTGAAATAATCTGTTAATTATACAAACTGCTACTCTTCCAGCCATTCTGCGTAACCGCAAGCAAGCAAATGATCCTTCAACTTTGCAATAGCTTCAGCATCCTGTGTATCGGTAGAACCGACCCCATATACATCATTCAGAACAAGATCATAATCTTTACCTGTACAGTGTTCCATGACTTCTGCTAAATTGCGATCGGACATTTCACCGTAAAGCAGTGCCAAAAGCGGAAAATAATCCTCCTGTTTAACTCCGTCAGGAAAAGCACGCTGAATCAGCTTGTAGGTACTCGATAAATAATGTTCAATAGCAACTTTCATTGTTAGTTTCCCCTTAAACGACACGGAGGATGGACGTACACGCTGAAATCAACACCTTGACCGCTTATTGCCCTAACAGCTTTAGCATCTGCTGTCATGGTTGTGATGCCCAACTGGTCACCTGTTCCCAGAATTATTATATCATTTGCGCCTAAGTTTCTAGTTGTCTGCAAGTTTAACGATCGAGCAGAAGGATTGTCGCGAATAACAGTCACTCTCTGGAGAAATCGACTTGCTCGCGCTTGCTCCAAGGTACCTGCTATGCTTTGAACAATATTAGTCAACTCATTAAAAGCAGTCTGAGTCATCATCATTTGCTGTTCTTGTACGTACTGTCGCAACTGAGCGCGGACTGACGAATTTTCAGAGATAAATGCAATTCCCGTGCTAGTATCTAAATTGAGCATTTAAACAAATAATACAAATCCATCACAATTATACTGTGAAACCATATCAGCAAATAGCTATCGACGAATGTGGCGAGCCTTTAGTGCCAATTCCAACAGAATATTTTGCCTTTGAAAGGCCACACCCTTATCAAAAGTTGGGTGCTCCGTATCACAACAGCAAAGCAGATTCGCCTTACTATTTGCGGCAAGGAGTTGTAGATAGTTTAGTAGTAGCTCAAACTCAGCTCCAGCAAAATTATCCTAATTGGAAAATCCTGATATTTGATGCTTATCGGCCCGTGGAAGTCCAGCAATTTATGGTAGATTATACTTTTAATCAAATTGCCGTAGCTCAAGGCTGCGAATTTCCGGTTTCCGAAGACAAACGGCAAGTAATTATAGAACACGTATACCAATTTTGGGCTGTACCGAGTATGGATCGCACTACGCCTCCTCCTCACAGTACAGGTGCAGCTTTAGATGTAACTTTAGTGGATGAGAATAATCGCCCAATTGATATGGGTTCTCCGATTGATGAAATATCGGAACGTTCTTATCCTGATTATTTTGGTAATAGCAAGGAGCCTCATAAACAGGAATATCACCTGCACAGAAAAATCTTAAAAGATGCGATGATAGCTGCTGGTTTTCAGCAGCATCCTAACGAGTGGTGGCATTTTTCTGTGGGCGATCAGATGTGGGCTTGGTTGACAAATAACCATAATAATGATAGTCAAGTTATCGCTCGATACGGCCGCTATTAAACCATTTTAGATTTTAGATGACTGAATGCCCGATCGCCATAAATCATTTGGATTGCAACCGCGAAGATACCGAAAACCTTCTCACATGCCTGAAACCCCTGCTTTTATTACTTCTTCCTTCTGTCAACTGTCAACTGTCAACTGTCAACTGTCAACTCTTCCTTCTTCGAGGCTATTGCCAGCGGGGTAGCCGTGCTTTAAAATTGACGAGAGCGAACAAGTGCAGCAAATAAAGCCAGCACTGTAAACCCTAAAGGATAACTCAAAGTTCACCCAATGAAAGCACTCATCCTCTCTGGCGGCAAAGGAACACGCTTGCGTCCCCTCACCTATACGGGTGCTAAGCAGTTGGTTCCTGTGGCAAATAAGCCGATACTGTGGTACGGAATTGAAGGAATTGTGGCGGCTGGGATTACGGATATCGGGATTATTATTAGTCCTGAAACTGGCGAAGAGGTGAAGGTAAAAACTGGAGATGGATCTCGCTTCGGTGCAAAAATTACTTATATTTTGCAAAACGAGCCGGCGGGACTTGCTCATGCGGTGAAAATTGCTAGACCATTTTTGGGTGATTCTCCGTTTATTATGTACTTAGGAGATAACTTAATTCAAAATCAGTTAGATCCGTTTTTAGAGATTTTTAACAAGCAAAAACTAGATGCTCTAATCTTGCTTCGTCCAGTGCCAAATCCCTCTGCTTTTGGTGTTGCCAAGGTTGATGAAAATGGGCGAGTATTACAGTTAGTAGAAAAACCAAAAGTTCCGCCATCGAATTTAGCACTGGTGGGGATTTACTTTTTTGCTCCTAGTATCCACGAGGCGATCGATCAAATTCAACCTTCGCCCCGCGGTGAACTCGAAATTACCGATGCCATCCAACAGCTAATCAATCAGCAAAAACACGTAGAAGCCTGTAATTTAGAGGGTTGGTGGCTGGATACGGGGAAAAAGGATGATTTGCTGAGTGCCAATCAAATCATTTTAGATAGTATCGTAGCTTCAACGGAATTAAAAGTAGACGCTACAAGCCAAATTATCGGGCGAGTGCAAGTAGGCGAAGGAACGGAAATCATTAATTCTAAAGTTCGCGGGCCAGTGGTAATTGGGGAAAATTGCCGCATTGAAAATTCCTTTATTGGGCCTTACAGCAGTATTGCCGATCGCGTAACGATGATTGATGCTGATATCGAACACAGTGTAATATTGCAAGGGGCGAAAATAGTTGGCATTCACCAGCGAATTGTTGACAGTGTGATCGGGCAACGAGCTCAAATCACAAATGCGCCGCCGCGTCCAAAAGCTCTGCGGTTTATGATTGGTGATGACAGTCAAATTGAGTTAGTTTAAGTTGAGATTTGCACTATTCTCGTAGGGGCAATTTACCCGATGGTGCGCGTTGCTACGTCTACGAGATGGTGCGCCTCTGCGCACATTATATTTAAAGGAGGCGGAAGATTGGAGTACGAAGAAATACCAACTCAACAAATTATAGATAAATTGCGGCAAACTTTGGAGCCTCGAATTGGTATTGCTGAGCCGCTGCTGTCGGCAAGAGCAAATAGTGCAGCCCAAAGTGAAGATGACGAAGACATTGCCCTTCTCAAAGCGGGCTTTGACATTTATAACATTCCCATTACATCTTACCAAAGGCGGCTCGGTTCCGTAGTCATCGCCGTCAGAAAAATCGTCCGAAAATTGCTCAAGCCGGTACTAGACAGACAAGTAATTTACAATTTTGCTAATACGCGCGTTGTGCAAACCTTGAACTCAAGGTTGCAAACATTGCAAGCAAATCAACAAACTCTAGAGAAAAAACTGACATCGGAATTCAGCAGCGGATCTCCCGAGGTTACAGCGCAGCTTGAAAGTCAACAACGGGCGATCGCAAGTTTTCAGTCTGAAATAGAGCAAATCAAGGCAGTACAGCAGCAACATACTGCTATTTTAGAAGAGATTACCGCTCAATTGGGCGATCGGACAACCATAAAGCATTAAAGATGACCACACTGTCAATATGTTCGTTTATTATAGTTAACTATAACGGTCTGCGCCACACCAAAGATTGCTTAAAATCTCTACAAAAACTTGCGTATCCAGAAGAGCAACTTGATTTAATCGTAATTGATAATTGCTCTCAAGACGATTCGGTTAATGCTTTGCGCGAAATGTTTCCCAAAGTTCGTATATTTGTGAATTCCGCCAACAACTTCGCGAAAGCCCTCAACCTCGGCATTAGCGAAGCAAAAGGACAATATATCGCTTTTCTAAATAACGATGCTACCCTTGACAGTCAATGGCTGGAAATATTAGTTAAACGGCTAGAAACTGATCAAAAAATTGGTGCGACTAGCGGCAAATTGTTGTTTAAAGACGGGCGAATTAACAGCGCGGGTATTCAGCAATTACCTAATTTTTATTGGCAAGATGTCGGCTTTGGCGAAAAAGACTGGGGACAGTATAATACAGAAAGGGAAGTAGAAGGACTTTGTTGGGCGGCGGTGCTCTTTCGCCGGGAATGTCTGGAAGATGTCGGGCCGATTGATGAAGATTTTGTGATGTATTTTGAAGATGTAGAGTTTTCTAAACGCTGCCAAAAACGCGGTTGGAAAATGCTTTATACTCCCACAGCTATAGCCCATCACGAGTATCGGGGTTCGAGTAAAGGTAGCAAACTTACTGAGTATTTTTGTAACCGCAATCGTTTTTTGTATTTGGCGAAACATGAACCTCTGCAATTAGTTAAATCGATTCACACTTCCGATTTTTTTACTAACAAGCAGTACGATTTGCTGTTTGAGAGTTTGTTTGTGGCGATTAAAAAGCTGCTGGATTATCAGCCACCGGAAACCGTCGCTACTGTATTACCGCAGTTGTCGGAAAAGTTGGCGGTGATTTACAGTAGAATGAAGGTCGATCGCATTTTACCTCGATTGCAGGTGGTTAGGGGCGATCGCCAAATGTCGATCGCAATTTACGATCACGGACTGCATTTTATCGGTGGTGGACAAAAATACGTCGCTACCATCGCCTCCCTGCTGCAAAATGAATTTGACATTACCTTCATCGCCAACAAACCCGTTGCTATTTCCGACTTAGAGTCGTGGTACGGGCTTAACCTTTCTGGATGCCAAATTAAGATTATTCCCTTGGCTTTTTACGAGAAGCGCGGAATGCAGTGTATCGATTCCAGTATCATCGCCGAGGATATGGAAAATCCCTTTGATGAAATTGCCAGAGAAAGCAAAAGTTACGATATTTTTATCAACGCTAACCAACTGGAAAAAGTCAAACCGCTATCGCCGATATCAGTATTTTTCTGTCATTTTCCCAATACTTTCCGTAATGGTCATTTTGCCGTTGATGACTACACTTTTATTATTGCAAACAGTCAATTTACTGTCAAGTGGCTGGAGAAACGTTGGAATTTGCAGCCAACTTTTATGTTGTATCCGCCCGTAGAAATGGCAACAGCTAAAGTGCCGAAGGAAAAGATAATTTTAGCTGTGGGACAGTTTGAAGCTGGGGGAACAAAAAAGCAAATTGAACTCATCCAAGCTTTCCGCAGTTTGCTAGCAGATTATCCCGATCAACTTCAAGGATGGCGACTGATTTTAGCGGGAAGCAGTGTTCCGAAAAATCCTTATTTAAAGACGGTTCAGAATTTATTGAAGTCAGATTCAAGGGCGATCGAACTTAAAGTCAATTGTTCCTTAGATGAGGTAAAATTGCTTTATGCTAAATCGAGTATATTTTGGCATGGCTGCGGTTTGGGTGAAGTCAATCCCCAAAGGTTTGAACATTTTGGGATGGCGACGGTGGAAGCAATGCAAAACTGTTGTGCTCCGATCGCCTTTTGTGCAGGTGGACAACCCGAAATTGTCGAACATGGGCGATCGGGCTTTTTGTTTAATACGATCGAGGAACTGTGTCGCTATTCACATCAACTAATTGTCAATCCCGGTTTGTTAGCGGAACTTCAAGCTGGTGCACAGCAACGTAGTCAGAACTTTAGACTCGCACCTTTTGAATACAAAGTCAAGAGTTTTTTTGAGCTTATTCACCAGGAATATGCTACAATTCGACTGCCAAATCCAGGCGAGATTGCTCAAATGCTCGATCGATCTTAAGCATACCGATATGGATGTGGTTGAGGGTGCGGCAGTGCCGTTTCCCTACGGATTGAGGACACGGCAGTGCCGTTTCCCTACGGATTGAGGACACGGCAGTGCCGTTTCCCTACGGAT
>CASBQF010000249.1 GCA_949127775.1 Oscillatoriales cyanobacterium PMM_0080 | reverse complement strand
CCCCCAACCCCCCCCATTACTAAGGGGGTTGGGGGGTAATATCTAGCACTACTTGATGAAATTGCCCTTAGTGCTAAAAGTTTCGTTGAAAGTTCGAGATTTATTAAATAGTCTGAAATGTACTTTTGCCCTTCGCGGAAAATTGGTACACAAAAAATATCCCAAATTGGCTCATTACGAGAAGGATATGTAGCACCAGATCAACTCGTCACTTTAGTCGATCGCCCCTATCCACAATGGACGATCGCCCGTGCTAATGAAATCATGCATCAACATCTCATAGATCGCGAACTGGCGGCCTCCCTAGTTGGGAACGTATCTCGGCTCAATACCTCGATCGAATATAACGATCGCCAATTGTAGGGAAAACGGTACAGCGTCGTCTCCTGATTGTGGATAATATCAAATTTGGTGGCATCGGATTTGATATTAGCTGTGGAAAGACCTGTGGACAAATCACCCTAAATTTGTGAAAAACATTACTCTCTGGCTGGAAAAACTTGTTGACGATCGAGAGTTGGGCGATCGACCCAGAGAGACTTTTCCACAAGTTTTCCACAGGCGACAACCTAACATAAAGCTTGCTGGACAAGCATTTTAGATTTGTTTTCCACAGTTTTCACAGCCCGATCGACCAGAAAATCAACTCAAAAAAGTAAAAGCCTCTTCCACCGCGGCCCCACCTCCAGAAAAGCAACCCCAGCCAGAAGCTAAAAATCCTGCGGATTGCCCACCGACTTTCTGTGATAGGATTTACTTCTATCTCAAATCCGGTTAATTAACCTTCATCTCATGAAATTGGTTTGCACCCAAAGTGACCTCAACGCCAACCTCTCGTTGGTAAGTCGAGCCGTTCCCTCCCGCCCGACACATCCCGTACTAGCCAACGTGCTCTTAGTAGCGGATGAGGAAAATCAGCGGGTTAGCCTAACAGCTTTCGATCTCAGTTTGGGCATTCGTACCAGCTTTGCAGCAGAAGTGACTGGCGGTGGCAGTTTTACCATACCCGCGAAATTGCTCAACGATATTGTTTCCCGACTCCCAGATGGAGAGATTACTTTAGAAGACGAAGCAGGAGATACCGTAGCCTATCTCACTTGCAGTTCTGGCAGCTATCAAGTTAGAGGCATGGGCCCGGAAGAATTCCCAGAATTGCCCGCAATCGAAGCCGGAAGAATCCTCAAATTGCCACCAGAAGCATTGATAGAAGGACTCAAAGGAACTTTATTTGCCACAAGCCCTGACGAGGCAAAACAGGTACTCGCAGGCGTGCATTTAAAGGTATTGCCAGATTGCTTGGAATTTGCAGCTACAGACGGCCACAGATTGGCAGTAGTTCAAACTCCCAATGAAAAAGCCGAAGGCGAAGAAACCGAAGCAGAATTTGAGGTTACAGTTCCCGCTAAAGCATTGCGGGAAGTAGAAAGAATGCTGGTAATGCGGCAGTGGACTGAACCTGTTACCCTGCATTTTGAGCAGGGTCAAGTGGTGTTTGAATGGGCCGACCAGCGGCTGACAACCCGCACCTTGGAAGGGCAATATCCCGCATACAGGCAGTTGATTCCGCCCTCCTTTGAGCGGCAAATTACGCTTGAGCGGCGATCGCTCTTAGCAGCAGTAGAAAGAATTGCCGTTTTTGCCGACCAAAAAAATAATATTCTCAAATGCAGCATCGATGAGGAAAATCAGGAAATTACTTTGTCGGTAGATGCTAAAGATGTCGGCTGCGGCAAAGAGTCAATGGCGGCACAGATTTCTGGAGACAGCATCGATATTGCCTTCAACGTCAAATATCTGATTGATATCTTGAAAACAGCTCAATCCCCAGAAATTCAACTGCAATTAAACGGTGCTTTAGCCCCCGTAATTTTCCAGCCTCTGGGCGGAGTCAATGCTACATTCTTAGTGATGCCAGTACAGCTTCGAGCTTAATTGCCGGAAGAAGATAGATCCGGCGGTTGAAACCGCGTCTACACAAACGATGTCCGGATGGTGCGCGGACTGAAGAATAAAACGTAATTTTAACAACTCATTCTTCAACCCGCGGAGGCGGGTTTTGCTTGTATAGACGCGGTTTCAACCGCCGGGCCTTCTTCATCCTCAACTTCCTTCAAATCAACGGCAACAAAATCTCAAATTCAGTCCCCGTACCGGGCGTAGAATGCAAATTCAACTTGCCTTTATGCTTTTCCGTCACAATTTGATGAGTAATTGCCAAGCCCAAACCTGTACCTTTCCCCGCCGGCTTAGTAGTGAAAAATGTCTCAAAAATCCGTCGCTGAATTTCTGGCGCAATTCCCGGCCCGTTATCGGCAATTCTGATGGCTATCCAAGCATTACTTTGATTTTTTGCCGCTGCTTCTGGGCTGAAGTCGCCGTTTTGACTGGCGGATGATAGCATTTTTGCATTTTGTCGTAGCTTGCGGGGCGGGACGCCATCGCCCAAAACATAATTTTGAAGTAATTCCGAATTCACGCAGTCTCCATCAGAACTGTCTATGAGCTCAGTTTCAATAGTAATCGCAGGCACAAAACCTTTTTCTCCTTTCACCTCTTCCAAAGCATCCATCGCGTTGCTGACAATATTCATAAATACCTGGCTCAACTGACCAGAGTAACACTTGACCAAAGGCAAATCCCCATATTTTTTAACTACTTTAAACCCGTACTTGAGACGGTTTTTCATAATTAACAACGTACTGTCAATACATTCATGGAGGTTAGCCTCTTTCAAGTGGGTTTCGTCCATGTGAGAGAATGTGTGCAGGCTGGTGACAAGCTCCGTCAGCCTCTCTGATGAAACTTTCATACTTTTAAGAATTTCCACCCAATCTTCTTGCAAAAAATCAAATTCTATGTTTTCTTTGAGTTCATCAATTTGTTCGTTAGAGCCGATAATTTGCTCGTAAGCAGACAGCAACTCCATGATATCTTTCGAGTAATTAGACAAAAAGCCTATATTTCCGCTGATACAGGTGACGGGATTTCTAATTTCGTGGGCGACTCCAGCTACCATCTGCCCCAAACTGGCTAATTTTTCGGTTTGAATTAGTTGAGATTGAGTTTGCTGTCTCAGCAATTTTGTGGCTAGTTCGTGAATGTTGGATTGGGCTACTAACAGTTCGTGTACGTCTACCAAATTATAAGTTTGAGGCGACACTTGAACTACGATCGGCTCATAAAGCAGTTCTTTCGATCGCTGTAGGGACTTCCGGGCTGCATCCACGATTAAAGTATTGCTAGGGAAAATTAAAGTTTCAGTTTGAGCAAAGCGGTACAAAGCCCTCACAGGTCGCTTTAAAAACAATTCTCGCCCAAAAGGACGGCTGATAAATTCTAAAAATCTCCGCCGGGAAATCATGCCCGCAAATTCACCTCGATCGGTCAAAATGACTCCCGGTAACAGCGGATGAGCTTCTAACATCTGGGAAATTTGCATTCCCAAATCCGTAGCTTCTACCTGAAAATCGTAAAGTGGCAATTCTTGGAGAGTAGAGTCTAAACCAAGTTCTTTTAGCTTAGTCTCGGACATGGCTTGGATTGTTTTTTCTACGCAGAAGGTATTTAACATAAAATCATCAGGATGCTTATTTCAGGTTGTATTAGCTAGCAGAGATTCAGCTACCAAAGCTTAGTCAGCAGGTGAGTAGCTGAGTGATTGAGCCGACATCCCTGGTAAACCGCATTTTTAGTTACACAAAAAACTGAAGGTGATAAATGAGAGTTCACCACTTCAAGTGTGAGGCAAGTTCGAGTATGACTGAGATAGATGCGCCCTGGCAATTATGCCTGACTTTATTTTAGATTGACTTGAGGCATCTTGACGCTTAATTATCCTATTTAACTATTAATTAACCTTGAGTTATATTCTTAACCTATTGTTAATAATTAATTATATTTCTGAAAATGTAATTAAT
>CASBQF010000248.1 GCA_949127775.1 Oscillatoriales cyanobacterium PMM_0080 | reverse complement strand
AGTGCCGTGTCCCTACGTCAGATTAATTGTAGGGACACGGCACTGCCGTCTCCTAATTTTCCCTGATGTAACGGATGGATATTGAAGGCAGAAGGCAGAATCAAAAATTAAGGGCAATCTTGTAAAAAGATTGCCCTTAATTTAACATTTTTTGTAACCATTCAACTGCAAAAAAAATAGCTTCAAACTCAACATTAATCACACATGATACCCCATTAGAAACAAACAGACAACTAAAAATAGCTTACCTAACACGCACCTTTTCTACTCAACACAACCCAAATCGTTTGGCAAAGTAGACTAATATCGTAGACAACAGACCATTTGCGCTGATAGTCGAGATCCATCCGTACAATATCATCAAAATCTTTAACTCTAGAACGTCCATGCACTTGCCACTCCCCAGTCAAGCCGGGTTTAACATCTAAACGCTGCCAGTGAAAATCCTCATAGCCAGCAACCTCATAGTGAATTGGTGGTCGAGTTCCCACCAAACTCATCTCGCCGACTAACACGTTCCAGAATTGAGGCAACTCGTCCAAACTCGTGTTCCGCAAAAAATAGCCGACTCGGGTAATTCGCGGGTCATTGTCATTTTTGAAAGTGTGTCCCTTGGCTTCGTTGGTAACTAAATGCTTGAGCTTTTCTGCATCGACAACCATCGATCGAAATTTCCACATTCTGAAATGTCGCCCTTTGAGCCCGCAGCGGACTTGATCGTACAGCAGCGGGCCCGGACTTTCCAACAGCATCGCCACCGCTACGGGTACAGCCACCACAGCCGCGATCGCCAATCCGAGCAGCGAACCCAAAATATCGATCGATCGTTTTACCTTGCTCGTTACGGATCGATGAACCTGCTGTTTTGATACACAAACTCTGTAAGTATGTTTTTGGATAAATAACCAAAACATTTCTGATAATACTGATAATGTAGAGGCACTGATGGCAAATTTCATCTGATTTGTCTCAATTTTTATGAGATATCACCTCCATTTTATGAGGTTTTCCCAGCCCTGGAGAACCTCAAATCCTGCGCTTTGCAGAATCTTTAAAAAGCTACAACACTTTTATAAAGTTTCTGTGTATTTCTCTGGAAACGTATAATTTTTATGTAAAGTTAAGTATATTTACGTAAAGAAATTAGAGGGCGGGTTTTGCCTTGATACAATCGATTATTTCATAAATTCCGAAGCTCAACCCGCCCCTACAATTCGGGCGGGTTTTGCCTTGATACATTCGATTATTTCATAAATTCCGAAGCTCAACCCGCCCCTACCGCAATATGGTTTACTTAAGAAATTCGTCTTAGCGATCGCTATCTGTGCTAACATTCCAAGCAATTGTTGCTGGCTCTAACAATTTTTGCAGGCTGCTAGAGGCTAGTTTGCCTAAATATTCGCGGACAACAAAGCTGTGTTCGATATTCAAGCGATAACCGAGTGAGACATCTTCAAAGAAAAGTGGCTCTGCCAAAATTGCTTCCCAATCAGGATTTTGCCTCGACTCCTCGGCTAGCAGCATGAAATCTTCCTCCGTCGGCAAAAGTCCCGCCGGCAATTTTCCTGACAAAATCTCCAGAATCCGGGACTCGCAGGTGCTGGTATTCACACCCTGACGTTCCAACAACTGCAAAATTTCCTCAAAGCTGAGAGTTTCTCTGCCCAAAACCTGCATTAATTCCCACAGCAGAAAAAAGTCGCTGTACTGCTGTTGTGGCACGTCCAAAATTTGAGGATAGAGAGCCAAACTCGCTAACCCGCAGGCAACTCGACCAGTTTTTTTTGAAAAATCTGTATTTTTAGATACAGAAGTTAATGCAGAATTGTGGATTGCTGAAATATCTCGATCGACCTCCAATTCCCAGTCTTGAACCACGATCGCATTCGGCAACTTCTGTCGCAACCAACGGGCGATCGCAGGCCAAAAACCCATGCCCCCGGCACAAATCGCCTGATTAATCCCCGCCGACGACATTCCCGCGCGACTGAGCAAAGCATTTAATTCCCGATTCAACTGCTGCACAAAAGGTACTAAAACCAGACTTTCCAAATCTCGGCGCTTCACATCCCAATGCTGCTTGCCAATATCAAAAACAAAACTTTCTTGATGTTGCAAAATAACTTTCAAATGCCTTGCAGCTTCCAACAATTGCAGCCCAAAAGCAGAACCTTGCAATCGCTGCTGCAATTGATAGCGACTAGGCAAATCTGGATGCCCTGGGCGTGGTAGATCGATCGACATTCCCCAAGTTTCGTTTTTTGCCAACAACTGACAGATAATATCCTGATCGAAAGCATTACCAGCCGCCTCAAAACTTTGACAAGTAAAATCAGCACGAGTTAAATCTTGAAGATTCGACGGTAACTCAACTAAAGCGAATTCCACCGTCGTCGCTCCCGCATTCAAAATCAAAGTTCCTCCGCTAAAAGACGAAGCATTCACAGTCAGCGGCGCAGCTTCCGAGCTTTTTGAATGATCCTGAATAGAATCGATCGCACCAGACTGAATTCCTGGGGAATTTTTGACAGGAGTTACAGCAGCAACTAAAGTGGCGATCGTATCGGGTACCACAAAAATTGGCGAACCCGGAGCCACCAAACCCGCGCCCAAAACAGCCTCCCGCAGATTAAACCGATAAGCATTTCCCCAGCCAGCCGGAGTCCCCAAAATTATACCCTGCAAGTCTAACAGCGCCGCATCGAGAGTTTGCGCCGTCAGCCCCGCAGCGCCACAGGTTAAATTAGAAACGGGCAATTCTGCAAAATTCGCTGGGATTGCAGCATCTGAAACCTCCGCGAATTCATCAAATTTTTGGCCCTGCTTCCTCGGATTCAAAGTAGCCAGCAGCGCCCGCACACCGTGCAGTGGCAAGGCGATCGACACAGCCTGCAAGGGCGACCATTGCAACAGGGGTTCGTACATCCCAGCAGCCTCCCGCTGGTAAGGAATGCCCACCTTTAAAGGCAATTTAAAATTTTCCAGTAAGAAGTCTCCCGCTGGCAAATCCAACTGCCGGAATCCCACGGATTTGACTGTCACCTGCTGCCCCGAATCTCTTGGAGCCATTTCCCGAATCACCGCACTCGTGGCAATCCTAAAGCTGGCGCTCGCTGCAAAACCTTTGTCCTGCGGTGCTTTCGAGTGTTCTGTGGCTTCCCAGTAAATCGGGTGCAATTGATGGCTGGTACGATCGAGCAAAGCCGCCGAAAGTCCGCTAGAACCGAAATCTATGCCCAAATACCAGCGAGGATTCGGGCGATTCTGCGATTCACCGAATGAAGAGCCGATCGCACAATCGCCAGAATGTGCAGCCGACTCTTGCTGTGTGGGAAACTCGCCTAACTCGATTTCCCGATCGATAACTGGTGCTTTATTGTCTGTCGGAGTTAGGTTTTTTTTTTGCTTTCTGGAGGGCTCGATCGCACTTCGTCGGTGTTTGCGGTTGCCGAATCAGTCTCAGTCAAACTAGCCAAAATCTCGTCTAGCGTCAACTTCGACTCATCTTCGGAGGCAAACAAATCTTCCTCAAGTTCGTCCTCCAAAACAAAGGATTCATCGTCGTCAGATGAGAGTTCTAGCACATCGGAGAACAAATCTTCCAACGTGCCGAGTTCTTCCTCAGCAGGCTCCACAAAGGGATTTTGTGTACTACCCTTGGGGGAACTCGCGGGTACAGTCACCGAGGAATTCGATCGCCCGGAGCTAGTATTTGACAATCCCTCCAGATTGTAGAGGTCTGTCTCCAACAGTTCCAGAGTATTATTGTCCAAATTGAGCGCTCGATCGAGGTCATCTTCTAATGCCTGAACCGGCAACAAATCCTCGTCAGGCGAAGCTTGGATGTAGGCATCATCCAGCCGCTGCGACGGAGTGTCAAACTCACCAGTCTGAACATCACGAGCACTCGGCTCGCGCGCCGTTACACCTCGTCGGTTCTGGTTGATTTCCGCAGGTACGCTGGCAGCAGGACGATCGACAATAGGAGTATCAAAATTTTCGCCTCGATTTTGAGTTGTTTCTAAATTTGGTCGATCGTCCGCGTCAAGAAGCCGATCGGCGATCGACGGCGAATGCGTTTCAGAGACTTTAGGTACTGTTGCAACTTCCGGTTCAAATAAATCGACCGTATCTAAAGTTAGATCATCTACAAAATTGCCAATGATGAAATCTGAATCTTCACCTACTAAAATATTTTCCAGCGATTCGCCTTCATCCAGCAGATTTACAAACAAATCTTCTGCTGTATTTAAGGATTCGGTAGTTTCATCAACCGCTAAATTTTGAGCTTTGATTGGTTCAGTTTCAGCAGTATTTTCTATGTTTTCGAGGGTGAAATCTTCGATTTCTAATTCTACTTCTGCGACTTCTTCTCCTGCGAATAAACTCGCGTACAAATCCTCAACATTTTCGCCAGTTTCGGCTTGCATATCTTCTGAAGTAACTCCAGAAAACGCAATTGCCGAGCCCGATCTTTCTGGTTCTGCACCGAATAAATTATCTGCCAAATCCGGGAGCGAGATTGGGCTTTCTAGCCGATCGCGCCTCAACTGTCCGAATTGCGGAGAAATTTCTGTACCTGCATAGGGCAATCTATCCTCGGCTCCAAGTTCACCGGTGGGAATTTGCGTGGCTGACTGGTCGATCGACCTATTTGAAAGGCTGGTGGTAGCACTTTCGAGATTGGCAATGGCGATCGGCTGCGGTACATAGGAAGAAGCTTCTCGCCCCAACTGTTCCGCCAAATGGTTCACAAAAGCTGCGAACATCGCCTCGCTCTGCTGGCTCAAACCATACATATTTTCGATGCCTTGGGACAAAGAAGCTTGATGACTTTCCAGATTTGTTTGCAAAGTATCGAACACGATACTCACCGTAGAATCGAGCCTCATCAGCAGATTGTCAGCACGAGATTGGAACGATTGCATTTGCTCCAACCTTTGAGCAGGAGTCAGCAGCGGATGTTCTGCTGATATTTGTTCTTGTCGTGTTACATCAATAGCCGATTGCTCCGATTGTCCCGCACTCAGAGAATAAGGTGATGCACTACTTTGCAACAACTGATTTTCTACGCCACCTAACATTTGGCCTAAATCGCGATCCAAGGTTTCTTCCAAGCGAGTAGTCAACACCTGCAAGAATTCAGAAATGATTTGCTGTTGGTTAGCTTGTTGCTGAGCTAGGGATTGTTGTTGCTGCCGTTTTGCTTCTAGCTGTTTGATTTCTTGAATTAGAGCTTGCTGTTGTTGTCGCAGAGCTTCTATCTCTCGTTGGAGTGGCTCCGTCAGACTCGATCGCAGGTGATTGATTTCTCCGGTTACGGCAAGCGTGATTTGCTCTGCTGCTGACGGGCGAGGGGCAGGCATCGGCAGTTTGGGCATTGGAACTGGTTGCGGGCGATCGCTTGGGCTAGCAGGCCCTTTGCCTGTGGCTACCTTTGAGCCTGGGGAAACCAGATAAGCGCGAAGTCGCTCTAAAAGTTGACGTTGGTGGACAGTATCAAGAGAACCCGTCCAAGGCAAGCGAGGGGCGGGCTTGCTGAGTACCTCATCAATCTCAGCAATCAGTGCTTGAATTTTGTACTTCTGAGAATTCAAGGGCGGAACCTCTGGGAATGCGACTAGGGAAAAACTTTATCAAAAAAGAGACTCAATTCAGGTGGCAGCAGGGCGAATAGATAGAATAATCTGAATGCTACTTCGGTCGATAATCTACAAATAATCTACGAATATTTTTTAAGAACTGTCAATTAAACTTTTACCTTCGGATAACTCTTATTGCCTATCATAGGTTATGGCTGTTTCAAAAAAACTGGAACTGTCGTCCCGTGCTTCAAACTCTTATTTCATCAGTCATTCCCAATTCTTCAATCTCAAATCGTATTAGCGGGTACTGCCCCACCAGACGCCCGCTTTTAGGCTGTTGCGCGTCTAAATTCCACATCAAGCTTCTCGACGGTTAGTTGTCGATCGCTGAAGATACTGATTTGACGGCATTTTCGCATCGATCTTTTTCCTTCTGCCATAAGACAAAAAACCTCAACTAATTTGCGATCGTCCCCGTGGGGTTGATATAACGAACCTTTTATATTAACCTTTATTTGTGTTCACAGCCAAAGGTTAATGGTACAATAATTCCCGGGTAGCAAAAAAGGTGGTTGGGAACTGTGTCGGTTCCGCTCGCTGTGAGAGTGCCAACCTTTAAGCAGGAAGTTGTTGTGGATTTTCCCGATCGTACTGATATTTAACAGGTTTCAGGCAGTTTTAGTTGCATCAGCTCGCTGTCGGTCGTGCTGGTAAGCTTGTGTTTGCTTTTATTGTGGCGATCGCAGGGCTGTTAATGCTGACTGACAAAAAATCTCGCAAGCACTGTTAAGCTTTGTAAGCCAAGTGCTGTCAAAGGTAATTCGATCGACCCATTACCCTGCCACGTTGCTAAATTTTGTCAAAAAAAAATTTAGGAACGCGGTATGTATCTAAAAAATTATGGTATGGTGTGTGGTTTCTAGCTCCAAATCAGAGCTTAAGACTATTGATTCCAGTAAGCTATCTTTGCAGGGCAAAACTTTAGAGGTAAAATTGCCAATTTTAGATACTTGTTTCTCAAGTGTTTAATCTCAAATCCAATGACTCCGCTGCAAGCTATTTCTAACTGACCAGCGCAGCTCCAGCGCATAAATTAAAATGATGGCCTCATGGAAGACCGCTTTAACACCCGAGATCCGAATTCCAATATAAATCAATTGATAGTTTCTACTCCCTTTTTTGCAGGATTACCAGATCCTGTAATCGAGAGAGCAACTGTTCATATTGTTACCCGCAGTCATCCATCAAATCAAGTGATTTTACTGGAAAATGACTGGGGAACATCTGTGTATTTTATATTGGATGGTTGGGTGAAAATTCGCACCTACAACCTAGACGGAAAAGAAGTAACACTGAATATTTTAGGGAAGGGAGAACTGTTCGGGGAAATGGCAGCGATCGAAGAAGCACCGCGATCGACAGATGTCATCACCCTAGCCCCAACACTGATTGGCAATATGCCATCTCAGGATTTTGTGCAGCTCATTCATACCGAACCGCTAGCAGGCATTCGGCTAGCTCAATTGATGGCTCGCCGCCTGCGACAAGTCAACCGCCGCCTGCGTTTGCGAGAGTCGGACAGTACCTCGCGAGTAGCAGACATTCTCTTATTTTTGGCCGAGGGGCAAGGCAAAATTATGGAAGCAGGAGGTACAGAAATACCCAACCTGCCACACAGAGAATTAAGCAGCCTCAGTGGGCTGGCTCGCGAAACAGTAACGCGAGTGCTGAGCAAGCTGGAAAAAAAAGGAACTATTCAGCGCGAACGTGACGTTTTGTGCATTCCTGACCTGCACGCCTTGGAGCGTCTGTTAGTCTAGAAGTATCAGAGATTGCCAATTTGAATCAGTAGATTAAAAAGCACTCTCTGTTAACTGATATTCATCATTTCCTACCGGAGGTAAAGCTGTGAGTTTTAAGAAAATTTTCGCCGCCTTAGATGATTCTGAACTCGGCCACCGCGTCTTCAGTCAAGCTCTAGAATTAGCTGTGGGCGATCGAGCCCAGATAATGTTATTTAGCTGCGTTACTATCAACTCGTTGGGTGAGACGGCAGTGCCGATTCCGGTAGATTTGGGCATGAATGTCCAGTTAATGGATCAAGCTTATCAAGCTCAACGTTTGCGGCTAGAAAGGGAGCAAAAACAGGCTTCGGATTTGCTGCAAAATTACTGCGACGCTGCCGCAAAACAAGGATTGCAGGTGGAATTTGACTGCAAAATGGACGGCGATCCAGGCCATTGTGTCTGTGAATCAGCGCAAAATTGGGGCGCAGATTTAATTGTAGTGGGGAGGCGCGGGCGCACGGGGTTTACAGAAGCTTTCCTCGGAAGTGTCAGCAATTATGTCGTGCACCACGCATCTTGTTCGGTTTTTGTAATTCAGGAAGTCAAAGCCGAAAAATGATGCCGATCGCAATTTTGGCTGAAAAATCCATCTAAAATAAGACTTGCTTTCGTAGCTAAACCCGGTTTCTATGAGCAGTTAGATTCGGCCGCGAGGCATCCAAACAGTGAAACCGGGAATCAGTTTTTTAGCGCGTAATACCAATTTTTTATGAGGCTGTATAGAATCCGATCCCCCCTAGCCCCCCTTAATAAGGGGGGGACAAGATTCCAATCAAAGTCCCCCTTGCTTTCGGGGGATTTAGGGGGATCGAGATATGTGCAACTTCACATTAAATTGGTATAAGTCCCGTAAAATCGGAAATCTAAAATCGGAAAACCGGGAATCAGCCCCATAGCACGAAAGTTCCGTAAAATCTAAAATCTAAAATCTAAAATCTAAAATCGGATGAGTGATTTTTTGTCAGCAGATGCCGCGTCTAATTCGGGCAGTTCACCAAGTAAGAATAATGAGCCCGAAACTGCTGCTATTTCAGATTTGGCGGGCGATCGCACCAATCCGGCGCAGGAGAAGCCCGCCTCTGGGGAAGCACCTTTAAGGCTCGTAGAAACGGCATTCTTGGCAAGTACCGCTAGCTTGATTTGGCTGGTAAATTATTACTTTCCGCTGGGGCCTTTGCTGCGGGTTTTTTTCCCAGTGCCGATCGCCCTGGTTTACCTGCGCTGGGGCAACCGAGCCGCTTGGATGGCAACTTTGGTTTCAGGTTTGCTGCTGTCGGTACTCATGGGCCCGACGCGGAGTATTTTGTACGTGATGCCTTTCGGAATTATGGGAGTTGCGCTGGGAGGACTTTGGAGGCGTAAAGCGAGTTGGTCTGTCTCTATTAGTTTAGGCGCGCTGATTGGTACTGTCGGCTTCTTTTTTCGGTTTTGGCTGCTGTCAGCTTTGGTGGGGCAAAACCTCTGGATTTACATCACCGCCCAGGTAACAGAGATGGTGGAATGGGTATTTGTGAAGCTGGGTTGGCTGAGTGTGCCGAGTTTGGATACAATTGGGGCGATCGCCGCTGGGATGATTTTGGTTAATAATATTGTCTATTTATTTGTAGTGCATTTAGTAGCTTTACTGCTGTTAGGTCGTTTGGGAAATCCGATTCCGCTGCCGCCGCGCTGGGTTCAAGCTTTGATTGATTATGATGAGTAGTTATTGGGAATTGGGCATGGGGCATAGGGCATGGGAATAACTAATAACCAATAACTAATAACCAATAACCAATAACCAATAACTAATAGACCTCTTGCAAAAATAACTAGGACGGGCTCTCCGGCCCATCCCACAAAACTTTTTTTCTTGTGGAACAGGCATCTTGCCTGTTACAAATTTGATTAAAATAAATTTTGCAAGAGGTCTAATAACCAATAACTAATTTATGATTGGCATTTATACAGAAATTGAACAGGGCCAGCGGTGGATCGATCGCTATCGGGGACAGAAACCGATATTTGCCTGCGTGTTAGGATTTACCGCAACAGGTTTAATTCCAGGCATTTCAGCAGCAGGAGCAACCCCGCACGATCGACAATTTACTTGTTTGGCCGATGCAGAATTCTTGTATAACGGCCCTCAACCGTCGCCCCAATATCCTTTGCCGCCCCTAGAAGCCGGAGCCTCGCCGGTACTGATATCTCGTGCTGTAGTCGAAGCTTTGAAAATTCCACTTTACTTGTTTAATGCTGGTTTGCCCCTCCCGCCTCCGGTACCTGCAATTGATTTAGGCGGCACTGCGGCAAAGTGTCTGATTTCTGGCAATGCTCTAGAACTCGAAACAGTCAAACATTTGCTGGAACAAGGATTAATTTGGGGAGCTAAATTAGCCGATCGAGCTAATAACAGCTATTTAATTTTAGGGGAGTGCGTAGTTGGCGGAACGACTACTGCTTTGGGCGTGTTAATGGGTTTGGGTATTGCAGCGGCGGGCAAGGTTAATAGTTCTCATCCTCGCTGCAATCATACTCAAAAATTGGCTGCGGTGACAGCGGGACTGCATAATGCTGAGTGGAAAATTGGCGGACAAAACAGCACTCCCCTGGAATTAGTGGCGGCGGTGGGCGATCCGATGCAAATAGTTGTGGCCGCAATGGCGATCGCCGCGAGTCGGACTTGCGGGGTGCTCCTGGCTGGAGGGACGCAAATGCTTGCCGTTTACGCTTTGATGCAAGCCATAACCCGAGAATATGCTCTGCTGTGGCGTCCAGAACAAGTCGCCGTGGGTACTACGCGCTGGGTGGCAGAAGACCCGACGGGAGACACTGTAGGACTCGCTCAAGAGATCGGCGGTGTGCCTTTGTTCGCTGCGCAGCTCAGTTTTGCTGGCTCTGGCTACCCGCAACTCCAAGCTTACGATCGGGGATATGTGAAAGAAGGTGTGGGTGCGGGAGCTTGTGCGATCGCCAGCGGATTAGCTGCAAATTGGACTCCAACTCAACTGCTGCAAGCTGTGGAAGCCCTAGCATCACGGTGTGAAATTAAACATTGAGTACATAGTTAATCTCAGAAACCGGGTTTCTCTCTATATTTCTCGTCACCCAACCCAAAAACTCGTAGAAACCCGGTTTCTCTGCCACTCGCTGTAAATCTCAGAAACTGGTTTCTCTCTATATTTCTCGTCACCCAACCCAAAAACTCGTAGAAACCCGGTTTCTCGGCCACTCGCTGTAAATCTCAGAAACTGGTTTCTCTCTATATTTCTCGTCACCCAATCCAAAAACTCAAAGATGTCAAATGGGTTCCATACCAAATCTCGCCTTAATATGCTATTTTCATCCTAATTTCGCGAGACAAAAACTCCCTACAATGACTCTATAAATAGACGAGAGTTAACTGTTAATTGTTAACCGATGACAGGAAAGCTAATAACAACTAACAGTCTAAAATTAACCCAAATTGTATTTGTGGTGGGATTAATGCCCGATCGCCTTTACCACTATTTAATTAGACCTACCTACGTGTTGCGAGTGGATTCTTTTGGAAAGCAACTGCTCTTCCAAGGCAGCAATTCGATGGTAAGCTGCTGTTAGCTGAGCTGTAAGGCGCTGGATTTGAATATCTGTAGTCAGCTCTTTTTCTAGGCTTTGAGAATTCTTGTCGAAGTAGCTGTCATCTAACAGTATGTCCTTGTGTTCGAGGAGCGCATTGAGACGGCTGTAGCTTTGATATGAGGATGCGTTGTCATTTTCTACTGTTCCAGAACGATCATTTCTCTGCTGGTTCAGCTTCGTCTCGTTGGCAGATTCCAATAAATTTTTATTGAGGTTTTCTATGAGTTTGTAGAGGGCATCGACTTGTTGAGTCAATACTGTAACTTGCTGGCGGAGCATTTCCATACAATTATCCTTTGGATAGTAACTTATATCTTTTTACATTTTAGGGAAATCTTTACACAACTCTAATTTATCACTAGATTATTTAATTTTTGACCTAATTGTTGTGTTCCCAATCCTGACGGTAAATTTAGGGGCTCAGCTTGTTAATTTGAGAATATTTGATTTGAGATTGTCTTGGAGGCGGAAACGGGGTTCTTTCACGCTAACACTTCGTTATAACCTTTAATCAGAGTGAAAAAACCCGGTTTCTGAGAGTCGGAGTGTGGCTCATCCTGTTAAATTGAGAGGCTGGTCGCCGATGCTTTGAGTCAAACAGATTCCGATCGCACCATTCGAGAGTACAATGGCTCTGTGTTTGAAAAAGAGATAAGATAAATCAGCGCCAACTACCGGACTCGAAATACGATTATTTCCCGACCCGCAGAACACATGGACGATCGGTCAATATAAGCGAAAAGCGGATTCACAGGTGAAACGAAGGTCTTTGCTATTGGGGGCCGCCACCCTAACTTTAAGTCAATTGGCGGCAGGTTGCGACTCGAAGCCCATTCTCAAAATTCGATCGCTCAAAAACGGTATTCCCGCCCAACTCGCAAGCAAATTTAGCCGCGATGTACAACCGTCTCCGCAGTTGCAGGTAACGCAGGAAGGGCAATTAAAAGAATTATTCGCCCTGTTGCAGGAGTGGAAACGCACACCGGAAGCCAAAAATCAAGCTGACTTGGTGATGTTGGGAGATTATTGGCTGACTTTGGCAATTCGCCAAAAATTGATTCAGCCGATCGATCCTGCTAAATTTGGTAATTGGTCGAAACTGCCCGAAAGATGGAAAAAACTCGTCCGGCGTAACGATGATGGTCAATTAGATGCTAAAGGTAAAGTCTGGGCTGCACCTTACCGCTGGGGAAGTACGGTAATTGCCTATCGAACCGACAAATTTAAGGATTTGGGGTGGACTCCGACAGATTGGAGCGATTTGTGGCGAGTCGAATTGCGCGATCGAATTTCTCTCCCAGACAGCGCTAGAGAAGTTATCGGTTTAACCTTAAAAAAACTCGGAAAATCTTACAATACCCAGCAATTAGACAAAGTTCCAAATCTCAAAAAAGAACTCACAAATCTGCACAGACAAGCTAAACTTTACAGTTCCGAAGCTTACTTGCAACCCTTGGTTTTAGGGGATACTTGGTTAGCCGTAGGTTCCTCTGGCGACTTGTTGCCACTGCTGCAAACTCAAAAGGATATTGCGTTAGTAATTCCCGCTTCGGGAACGGCACTTTGGACGGATTTGTGGGTACAACCAGCATCACAAAATCCAGTTTCGTTAGGGGAAAAATGGATTGATTTTTGCTTGCAGCCTCAGATTGCACCTCAATTATCTTTGCTGGCTAAGGCTAGTTCACCGATAATTATCGGGATGAAACCGGAGGATTTACCGACAGATGTTCGCACTAATCCTTTGTTATTGCCGGATGCTAAGATTCTTGCTGCTAGTGACTTTATGCTGCCTTTCGGGGATGCTGCGATTCAGCAATATCGATCGCTCTGGCAAGAAATTCGGCAAGTAGTTACAGCACTTCCAGATATTATGAGGTACAGTAGCAGCAATTCGTCAACCAGTTTTTGAGATATTTCGGATTAATAGACAAGATTGCAAAAATAACTAGGACGGGCTCTTCGGCCCGTTCCACAAAAAACATTTTCTCTTGTGGAACAGGCCGGAGAGCCTGTTACAAAATTTGATTAAAATGAATTTTGCAATCTTGTCTAATTAAGTCAAGAGTCACAGCAATTTATAACACAAAAAAGCCCTGCCGGAAGCAGAGCTAAATTTGGCTAGAGTTGCCAGCAAAGAGAATATGACTCTCCCTGCCTCTTAGAACGCGGTCTTAGAACGTGAAAGTAGTTCTCAGAGTACCAATAATCACGTCGTCGTTTTGATCGTTTTGATTGGGGTTGGTAATCCAAATGACGCCCGGAGTCACAGAAATGTTATCCGAGAGCTTGAACTTGTAGAAGCCTTCAACGTGCCACGACTCGTCATTTGTGAAGCTCCGCAAATTGCCGGCAGCCTCAAGTTTATCCAAGTAAGGCTCGCGACCTACTACAAAGCCAAGCAAGTTGCCTTCCTTCCCTAAATCGGGCAAAGCTAAGGTGACAGCGTAGTTCCAAATTCTGGCATCGCCGATGCCGATAATGCGAGCATTTGTTAAACCGGCCCAGCCACCAATTATAAATCTCGGGTTCAGGCGGAATGAAGCTTGAGCGCCGTAGGAGTTGCTGACAACTTTGCGAGCTCGGAAGCCGGGGAAGCCTTCGCTCAAACCGTTGATGGAATTAGCGGTGCCGGTACCGGTGAAACCGCCGAGATTGCCAGCCCCGTTTCCTAAGCCGTTGTCAAACCCGAAGTTACCTCTGCTAAAGTAACCGTGGTTGTAGTTGAAAGCAACTTGCAAGTTGCGTCCGGGGGTAAAAGTCAATTGGCCCATCGCTGCGTAGTCGCCGTTGAACAAGCCCGCGCCTTTGGCAGGACTGGCTGCATTTGACGCCAAATAGCCGAAGGACAGAGAAGTCGGGCCGAACACGCCGCCTAGCAAGCCCCTGTTACCAAGAGCGTAGTCAAAGCCGATACCTGCACCGCCACCTAGGCGATAAATTGGGTTCCGCTGTCCAAAGGCGCTCAATGACCCGTTACCGCCGTCAAAGTCTTCAAAGTAAGGGTTGACAGTCGGGATGATGTCGTCCCAAACGCCAGCGTTGGCTGCAAGGGTAACGTTCAGTTGATTACCGACGGGGAACTTGTACAGCAAGGTGTCGAGGGCAAAAACGTTGTCGGTTCGGCCGACTACGTTCCAAGTTTGAGTGCCTTCGCTGGTAGCGCCAAAGTTAAAGTTTCGACCGTTGCCGACCTGAAGCCTGGTCAGTAGCAGGTCTCGGCCGGTGAAGCTAGTGTTTAAATTGAGACGAACTCGCTGTTGGAAGACAGCTTCGTTTTGGTTGCTGCCGATTCTTCTGTGGTTTCTGTCAAAAATGCCAGTTTCACCACTAAAGTCGTCGCTGAGGGCGAAAATTGCTTCCCCAGTCAGTTTGGTAGTGGTTGAGAATTGGTTGGCTTCGAGTTCGGCTGTCCGAGCGTCCAGAGCATCGACGCGGCCGCGCAGGGTTGCTAATTCTGCTGCAAATTCTTCTTGAAGCCTTTGGAGGGCTGCCAAGTCATCTTTGGTCGCTAAGTTGGTTGTGCCTGCTTTGATTAGTTCGTTAACTTTGTCTAAGCAAGCGTTTAAACCGGCTGCGAATTCGTAGCGGGTCATTGCCCGGTTGCCACGGAATGTGCCGTCTGGATATCCGGCAATACAACCGTAGCGCTCAACTAGGGATTGTAATGCTTGGAATGCCCAGTCTGTGGGGCGCACGTCGGAAAGT
This sequence comes from Oscillatoriales cyanobacterium PMM_0080, assembly GCA_949127775.1. GTDB lineage: Bacteria > Cyanobacteriota > Cyanobacteriia > Cyanobacteriales > Microcoleaceae > Microcoleus. Next base: position 4,550 of record CASBQF010000248.1, on the reverse strand, counting down.
TGAGATACTGAGGTAACTTGACCTTGAGTTTCGCCGCCGGCAGAACCTTCGCTGCTGTACTGGTTTAGCTGTTCTAATGTGGCGGCTGGGTTTTGAGCTTGTGGTGTAGCGGTTTGGGCTACTGATTCAGGCTGTTTCGGCAAACTTTGTTGTGCCGGTGCGGTCGCTTTCGGGGCAATTGTTTCTAATTCAACTGCGCTGATTTGCTCCTTGAGGGCGGTAGCTGCTGCTGATTTTTCTACTGGTTGAGCGACTGTTGGCTCAACTGCTGCTTCATATTCGTTTACAGCAGGTTGTGATGCAGCTTCGGGGGCTGTGTTGGCTGGGACGATCGCACTTTGTGTTGAATCCGTGCTATTCGCTGCAATCGCTGGCTGAATTTCGCCAGCGGTTTGGGAAATTTCTTCGACTGGGCTGGATACTGCGGTTGTTTCGTCCACAGCAGCTAACGCATTGAGTTTCGCTTCCGAGGTTTCAGCTTTGGCAGCTTGAGGCTTTAGCGCATCAGCCGCTGGCTGAGCGTCTGCTGCCATTGCGCTCGAAGCAACCATTAGGCTAGCTCCTAAGACTGCTGGGCTAATTAGTAAGTAACTCCACAAAAATTTAGACATTTGTTCTCTCCTCCTCAGACCGATTACAAAGAAACTTTTCTAGTCTTCTATGTGGTCAGTAATTGCCACACTAGGATACTTTAAAACAAGACCTAAAATTCACTTTTTTTTTGATTTTTTGGGGCTGACTGAGTATAATGATGTGATTGGTTTTTAGGTTTGGCTGTTTTTCGATCGGTATTCTAGGGTGTAAAAACCTGACAATAGATAGGCTATTGAGTGATTTGGCGAGTGACAGTTTTGATGCAAGCCCGATCGCCTGTTTAATTTTTAACACAGCGCGTCCGACTCGTCTAGGCTGATTCGGCTTGAACATTCATGCTGTGTCCCAGAACCTTAAAGACTTGGCGGTGATCGAAAAGTTCCAATAAATCACTATTAATTTTATTGTGAGCTGCTTCTTGCCGCAAAATTTTCATCGCTGCCTCTGTGCGCAGAGCTCGTTTGTAGGGGCGATCGCCTGCGGTGAGGGCGTCATAAATATCGGCGATCGTCATTAATTGGGATTGAATCGGGATTTCTGAGTGTTTTAGACCTCGCGGATAGCCTGTGCCGTCGAGTTTTTCGTGATGTCCGTAGGCGATGCTGGGAACGTTTTTTAGGTCTTTTGTCCAGGGAATTTGGTTAAGAAACTCGTAAGTGTGAGTTACGTGAGATTCTATGGCCGATCGTTCTTCCGGCGTGAGATTGCCCCTGGACACCATCAATTGCACGATCTCGTCTGGGGTTAGCAACGATTTAATTGCCCCGTCTATATCTCTGTAAGTTTGGCGAGAAAGTTCTCGCAGTTGAGCTAGGGGTTCTTCTGCCAAAATGTGAGGTTCGTTTGCCTCGATCAAGACTTCCCAGTATTCTGCTAGTCTGGTTTTTGCGTCTGCTAGAGAAGTGTCTAGCTGTTCGATTTCTTGGCATTGAGAGCACTCTGGCTCGTCCTTCGGGTGTTTGCGGTAGGCTGAATGCTCCAGCAAGTATTTATATTTAGACTGGGCGCATTCCATTTCCATCGTCCGCTGAGCTAGGGCGAAACGGTGGCGAATAATTTCTAGCTGTGAGGGGTAGAGCTTTTTCTGTTTGGTCAAAACTGCTTCTGGTACTCCGATTTTCCCAAAATCGTGCAGCAGGGCGGCGTAGCGAATTTCTTGAATTTGGCGATCGTTAAAGTAAACTGAGCGCAGCCATCCGCTGCTGACGGCGTTTACTTCTTCTGACAGGCGCACTGTCAGGGCTGCGACTCGTTCTGAATGGCCGTAGGTACAGGGGTCTCTGGCTTCTATGACTTGGACTGAGGCTTTGACGAAGCTCTCGAACAAATGTTCTATGCTTTCTTGGAGTTGATTGCGCTCGATCGAGATTGCGGCTTGAGATGCGAGCGATCGAACTATTCTTTCTTCCCACTCCGAATACTGCTGAGTTGATTCCCACGCATTTTCTGCTGTCAGTACCGCATCTGCCTTTGTTTTGCGGTTAATCAGTTGCAGTATACCAATTGTTTCGCCCTCTCGGTTTTGCATCGGCAACACCATTACCGAGCAAGTACGGTAGTTAATATCCCGGTCAAAACTGGTATCTAGCTGGTATGGTACGCCCGGAGGCAAGTTGTAAGCATCCGACAGATTCAGACTTTGACCTGTAGTTGCCACGTAACCCGCCAAGCTTTTGTCTGTTAGTGGCAGAACAAATTCCTTAAACGACAGTCTGGGTTTTGAAGCATTTTGGGCTACTTTGAACACCAGCTTAGATTGCTCGTTGCTGTGATCTACTAAATAAACACTACCGGCATCGCTGTAGGTGATTTCCCGGCTTTTGGATAAAATTAAGTTTAACAAGCCGCCTAAATCTTGGGCGCTCGACAGAGCCGCGCCAATATCCAAAAGCTTTTCTATCAGATCTGTTCTTTCAGCAGACTCGTTCAAGAACTCTGGCCTTTCAAATACGATCATCGAAAATTTGGGTAGAAACCCCGTCCTTTTAGGACGGCTTTATATTTTGTGTGGTACACTTAAATTGCCTAAAAGCGAAAACTCGCGCAGTAAGCAATGCACCTTGAAAACTCAAGTTAGGGGGTTCTGTACAGAAATGCTTGTACAGGTAAAAACTTTAAGCAACAAGTACAAAAAGCTTTTGCTGACATCGTACCGATGGACTATCGGGATCGGATTTTCTGAAAGGGGAATAAAAGTCTGCGGACTCTGTGTAAGACGGTACATGGTTTTTAACTGTGGTATGCAACGGTGGATGAAGTAGAAACTTAAATTGTGAGGTTTGGGAATCCACTCGCCTTTAGGTAGTGGAGGATGTCAAGGTCGGAGGATGGCGAATAGCTTTTAATACATTGGACTTTTAGCATCTCAACTTTTTCACACCGATTCTAACCCAGAGTCGATTTTTTATTTGCGAACTTTCCGCGATCGGGGACTGTCGCTAGATGCGGTGGCTCCTGTTACGAAAACGGGAACTCTTTTAATCTAACGTAGAAATCTGTTGCGCTAGAGCAAAGTCTTTCTCAGTTAAGCCTCCGGCATCGTGAGTTGTCAAGTTAACTGTTACTTTGTTATAGGAGATTTCTATGTCTGGGTGATGTCCGGCGGCTTCTGAGGGTTCGACCAACTTATTCACAAAGGCGATCGCTGCAATAAAGTCTTTAAATTTCCGGGTACACCGGAGTTGCTTGTCTTCAACCACCCAGCCCGATAATTGACTGGTGCGCTCTTGAATTTCAGTATTGTTAAGTAGGGCAGCCATAATTTTTATTTTATTTTGGGATGAGCGATCGTCGATTAATTACCCACCTGTGGAAAATCTGACCAAAAACTATCCGCTCTCACCAATAGTATTTTGGTTCAAGTTTTAACACTCAAACTTTAACACTATTCGGGGTGAGAGCGGTCTAGCGGATCTTCAGATTAGAACCTGACTGCCGGGAGATTCCCTAGCTCAGCCTGGTTCCCGATGGAATTCGTTTCCTGTTGGAAACGAGGGCTGGCTGCTAGTGAGCGGCCCCGGCGCGCAGCCGGTAGTTTCCAATCTGATGACCCATGCGTTTACTACTTTCTATCATGAGCATCACCTCCAGTTTTTACTAAATGGTTTATATTTGAACGCACTTCATCTAAATCAAAGATTCAGTATGAAGATTTGTGTGCTACCCATTGGTAGCATTACCAGAAGAACCTGCGTTCTGAGTATCATTCCGGTATGCACAATCATTACAATAACACAAGGAATCAAAAGTGGGGGATACTGGTTGAAAATTTTTCAAAATATTGGCAAATTACTGCCACTGCGATATTTGCGATCGATGTTCGTGTACCTTGAATGAAGTTCTGGATATCCTTAACCGGACTCCGCGGCCCAGATCATACCCGAAGGGTTCGCGCGTGGAGCGTCACATAACCATGCGTCCAGGAATACTCGCTCTTGTCAAAATTGAAATAAAAAGCTCCTACCGATCGGCAGGAGCTTTTTAAACATTGAGGGTAAAGCCTAAATTGCTTTATCTTACCCTTTCAGAATGTTGTAATTTTTGATAACCCGCTCTGATTAGAGAGCATTACCACGAGGCAGAACTTCTTCAGGGAAGATGAAGTTTTCGTGAGGTTGGTCAGTTGGAGCCATCCAAGCACGAATACCTTCGTTGAGCAGAATGTTCTTAGTGTAGAACGTTTCAAACTCAGGATCTTCTGCTGCACGAAGTTCTTGTGATACGAAGTCATAAGCCCGCAGGTTTAATGCTAAACCGACGATGCCCAATGAGCTCATCCACAAGCCTGTGACAGGTACGAACAACATGAAGAAGTGCAACCAGCGCTTGTTGGAGAACGCAATTCCGAAGATTTGCGACCAAAAACGGTTAGCTGTAACCATCGAGTAGGTTTCTTCAGATTGAGTTGGGTTAAAAGCTGGGAAAGTGTTTGCACCTTCGCCATCTTCAAACAGGGT
>CASBQF010000247.1 GCA_949127775.1 Oscillatoriales cyanobacterium PMM_0080 | reverse complement strand
CCTGAAATTGACCGTACCCCGATCTTTCCACCTATCCCACAACCAGCAATTCATTAAACTTATTTTTCAAATCCGACGATACCGTCAGCGGCTTGTAAACCTCACCCTCATAGAGTTTCCAGACATATCCCGAACAGAACGATCGAAAAGCTGGAGGTGAACCAACCGCCTGCCAAATACTATCAGCTAAAACTAATCCAGGAAAAGATAGAGTAGAAGACTCTTCAATCAACTCGCTGTAAGTTCTAAACTCGTCCACTTCCAAACCAACCAAAGCATACCGAAAAGTTGGAGCCGATCGCAAAAACTGATAGAGCAAAATCCCCAATTCAGTCATCAGATAAGCAGTTTCCGGTGTATTTATGCCAACTTCACTGATATTGCTGGGAGAAACTCGGCACCACCAATTATCCTCAATGTCCTGAAAAACTCCGGTGCGACATTGGGATTGGCTGCCGTTTGAGAGAACCCAAGAAGCATTATCGAAATATTGGGAAAAATCCTCTGCGACAGTTTGTTCTGCACCGCATTCAGCAGATAAACTAAACATCCATGCCATTGCTATTTCCTCTTTGACTGTTTCGCATCATCTCACAATTTCCCAATCTTTCTGAGTATTTGCCAGCGCTGCTTCATACTTCTCTAACAACATTGTAGTTCTTGGCAAGATGCTGACATGAGTCGGGCTGTCTTGAACTGCTTCGATATCTCCTGTAATTTTGCTATCTTCAATTTGCCAGAGGGGGTCTTTTCCTGTTCCTCCAAACGTCTCAGGTCTTCGGAATGCTGGCAAACTTTCGATCGCCAGCGAGGTAGACATTCCTTTGTCGTTTCTGATAGCAACTGCTACGAGATCGCCAGCAGGATTGCGTTCTGCCTCCGATCGCACGTATCCGCATTCGTCTAGCCAATCTCTGGGCATTTGCTCAACATCAATGTCAATTCCAGGTCTGACTCCCAACAACCGGGCACTGCGACCCACTTTCGGCTTGCCGTTTTCCTCTGCCATGCCTCGATAGTAGAGTTTTGCCATCAATCAAAAATCAGTTTGCGATCGTTGCCAGACTAAATTATCTAAATTATATAGTCTTGGATGCACTCGTGCGTCGATCGATATTATTGGTAGTGAAATAATCAGCAATTTCATTGAGATCCTGGGTGGCGAGAACGTTGATCAGATAGCGTTTCATTGTTGATTCTCGCGTGCTTGCCGAAAGCGCTCCAAAATCCCTACAATAAACATTTCGCCATCAATCGGTGGAGTATGTTCGGAGACAGCAGCATCTATTTTAACTCGTACAGATTCGATCCATTCCCGATCGGTTGGTTTGACGAGAATTGATTTCAATCGCCTGGTGACTGACAAATCAGCAGCAGGGAAAGAGGCATCTTTGTCTGCGGATGTATCGGTTCCTCGAATTGACACACTCTCCAGCCAGCTTCTGATACTTGTTGAAACCACGAACTAACTGTGCGAAAATACCACGGCATTGGCTCTCGAAAAGCTCCGCCAAAATTGTCGAAAGTCTCGGTTTTCCATCCATCAACATAGGGCTGTTGCTGACACGCTGTGCATGGATGAACCGTCTGGATCAATAGATGTCCGTCTGAGACTATTGCTTGGCGTAACGATCGCAATAAATCTCCAATTTCCTCACCGATTAGCGAAAAATTGCACACAATTCCATCGTAAGGTTGACCGAGGATTGCTGGATCGGCAATAATCTCATCGTAAGCGATCGCCCGAAAACAACCGCTTCCTTTCTCACAAGCGCGATCGACCAAAGCCGCGCAACCATCAACTCCAACCACCTCAACACCACAGTTTGCTAGGGCGCGCGTCAGCCAACCTTCACCGCATCCGACATCTAGCACTCGCCGAGGCTCATAGCGCAGCACCGCTTGCAGAATAGCATCGTCCGTTGCTGCGCGGCGACTAGCGATCTGGTTTTGGTCGATCGCCCGCGTCCACGCCTCAGCATTGGCTTCCCAGCTTTGTTGAATTTGTTGCTCAGGGCGATCGAACTTCATGGTAATTCTATTCTTGGTACTAAGACTTACGCAAAAATCTGATCTCAACCCCAATTCTGCGTAAGTCTTGAGTATATGAAAACGAGTTCAGAAAAGGCGATTCTTAAACCCATCGACCAACTACAACCCTCACCGTGCCATCTTCTAAAGTCTCCTCTTCCTCAACATTAAAACCCTCAGACTGCACCGCCGCCATCAAACTTTTGTGCGCGTATTTCTGACTAATTGAATTGATAAAATCCTGCTGGTTAATTCGAGCGCCCCAAAAATCCGCCACCAATTCATAATCCTCTCCGTTGCGGCGAAAACCCAAATCGTAACCGTTGGATTGCCGAATCACGTACTCGGCATTAATTTTGTCGCCCCGATAACCCCGAACCTGCACATTGGACTCTACTTGATAACCCAACTCTTCCAACACTTGATGCAGTAGTTCACCGTTATTGATCTGAACCTTGATCGTTGTGAAGTGTGACATATCACTTTCGGTTTTTTGTGTGAAACGCTAATTTGACTATAATAGCACAAACAGCAACAGTCAATAAGTTATATCGATTCTGGTTGCACTCCTTATAATTGTTGACCCAACGACTGCGTTTATCCTGAGCGAAGCGTCGCCCTGAGCGGAGTCGAAGGGTCGAAGGGCTCAGGGCATCGCTGTTGACTGCTGAGACTTTGGACATTTGAATAATACTGATGCAACTGGAAACGATATTATAACTTGTACTTTTCAACGCACTGTTTATGATAAATGTCGGGTTTTGCAAGCTAGTATTTGCACGTAAACTCTTAGGCAATTATTCTTGTCTAATTCCCAATTCGCAATTCCTAATTCCCCAATCTAAAATCCTATGATATCCGACAATTCTAACCAACCCAGAGAATATGATGCCGTCCTCGGTGGCCAAAGTCAAATTCCGATCGCCGCCGCTGTTTTGGGAGGCATCGCCGGGGTCAAGCAGCGCTGGAATAGTCCTAGTATTGAGCCGCGCATGGCCGCCGTTAAAGATGCTCCTAAATATGGAGATGCTGGTTTGAATATAGCAATTCAAGCGCTGCTTGATCCTGCGTTAGAAGTGCAGCGAGTTGCTTATTTAGTTTTGCAACAAAGGACAGAACCTCTAGTCCGCAAAGCTTTAAAAGACTTCGTACCTTACCAGTTGTTTGACTGCATTCGCACTGTCAAAACTGGGACAAATGTGGCGATTAGTCCGGGAGGAGAACGCACGGCTAGTTTGCACGGGAAAATAATTAGAATTTGTGATTTAGAAACGGCAGAAAGACTCTATACTGTTGATAAGTATCCGCAAGCTAAAGAATCTTTTGTGCTTTGTCAAGAAAGTGAAGTTTTTGTGAGGAGTAGAAATACTCCTAAACACCGCGCGATCGATATTTGGCAGGGAGGAGAATTGCGCTATACTTGCCTCGGACATGAAGCAGAAATTACCACAATTGCGATCGATTCCGATAGTCAAGTTATCGCCAGCGGTTCGGCAGATACTACGATCAAAATTTGGAATTTAGAAACGGGAAAGTTAGTCTGTACTTTTGGCAGTCTTTTAACTTGGAAAGCTCACAAAGCAGGAATTTCTAGTCTTGCTTTTAGCCCGATCGCCCAAATTCTCGTTAGCAGCAGTTCTGACGGTACAATTAAACTGTGGAACCTCCGCAGCAGAGAGTGTTCCCAAACCATTAAAGGTTATGCAAATTGTCTGGCTTTTAGTCCAGACGGGCAGACTTTGGCGGCTGGCGGCTGGGACAGAAATATTAAACTACGCCAGCTATCGAATCCAGATGATCCAATAATTTTGGCTGGGCATTTTAACTCGATAAATGCGATCGCCTTTAGCCCCGACGGAGCGACTGTGGTTAGTGCTAGCGCGGATGGTAATGTTAAATTTTGGAATGCCCGTACCGGTGAACATCTTCACACTCTTAGCGGACATCAAAACTCTGTTACTTGTCTGGATTTTAGCAGCGATGGTGAAACTCTGATCAGCGGCAGTTTAGACAAAACTGTCAAAATTTGGGGGGTTAATTGAAGGAAGTTCGGCAACGGATTCGCTCCACGGATGTAACGGATGGCAGAAAGAGGGCAGAAGGGAAAAAAAAGAGGCGATCCGCATGGGGAAAGTGCAATTAAGCGCGTCCTAACCGTCTCCATAGTGGCTATATTTCAAATTTATCGATTCCCGATTTCTGGGTACGTGAATATGCAAAATAATACAACAACTCTATAGTTATCAGGAATGAAAATTAAATAACCTTCACAAGTTTGTGATATGTCCCGCCAATACCACAACAATAATATTAAAAGTGTAAGTTATTTAATTCGCGATTCTAAGCTGTTCTGCATTTAAATTGTATGTTAAAAAATAGGCGTTGCTGAATTTAGACATAATTCACTCGCTTAGGCAATCCCTGAAATTTAGTAGGGGCAATTCATGAATTGCCCCTACTCTAAATTTCGGAGGCAAATCATACTCCAAATCAGCAACGCCAAAATTCTTTTCGCGCTACTAACTACACATCGTTCCAGTAAAAATACTGATTTTCAGGCATTATTCAGCTTATTGTCAATTGGTAAATTCTCGCCAGAAAGTCTGAGCCACCCGCAATTTATGAATCCTTTAAGCTAGCTTCAAACTATCGGATTTTGGTCGGATGAGTATCACAGCGAACTGTAATAGTTCCTTCAAAAAGTTTATGCTTAAAGAATAGGCTGGGTTAAATATAGAGTGCAGCCGAAACTAACCATGTCACATTGCAATCAATTGATCTCTTACGATCGCAATCCCGCAGAAATGTGCGACACTGCTGCTAACTTGCAGCTCATAGCCGATCGACTAACGGTAGAATTAAGCAACACCCGCACGATACTCCGGGCAGAAATCGATCGCCTGAAACAATCCAACGAAACCCTGCACGCCGCCCTCAGTTGTGCGCCGATGTGCCTGTGGGCAATCGACAAAGACGGTAGGTTAACCCTTGCAGCAGGCAAAGGATTGGAAAATCTGGGACTCAAACCCGGTGAATTTGTCGGGAAGTCGATTTTTGAAGTTTACAGCAGCCAGCCAGATATCTTAGAAAATATTGCCCAGGTGCTAGCAGGAAACGATCGCACTTGGAATGCCCGAGAGGGTCATTTTATTCACGAAGTTCGATCGGCAGCGCTGCGAGATGACAACGGTGAAGTTATCGGCGCTGTCGGTGCTTCTACTGAGATTACCGAGCGCGAGCGAGCTATCGCCACTCTGAAAACCGCAAATCAAGAATTAGAAGCCCGACTTCAGCAGCAAACGGCAGTCTCGAATGCAGCACTTGCTGAAAGCGAAAAAAAGTACCGCAACCTCGTAGAAACGTCCCAAGAGTTGATTTGGTCGATCGACATTCAAGGCTTCTTGACTTTTGTTAATTCCGCCGCCAAACACATCTACGGTTACGAACCACCAGAAATGATTGGTCGCCACTTTAGCGAGTTTTTGGTTCCCGCACAAAAAGCCAAACAAATAGAAGTATTTACAGAATTCTTAGCAAGAAACTGTATACACTCACAAACCGCTAATTCTCCTTACGAAACAGTACACATTCGCAAAGACGATACTCCCGTCCACCTGCGCATCAACAGCGTCGTCAACCAAGCTGAAAACGGCGTTGTTTTAGGTTTGTCGGGAACTGCTACAGATATTAGCGATCGTAAGCGATCGGAAGAAGCACTCCAAAAAGCTACAGATCAACTTCGCGCCGTCTTGGATGCCGTACCCGGGCTGATTTCTTGGATTAGTTCAGATTTGCGATATATCGGAGTCAACCAGCACTTAGCAACCTCATTCAAACAATCTCCTGAAAGCTTTATCGGTCAAGCAATCAACTTTCTCGACAAAGGCTCGGCTTTTGCAAAACTGATCCGCAACTTTTTTGACAGTTCATCTCAGCAAATCTGGCAAGAAACAGATATAGAAATTAACGGTTGCATCCGAAATTATTTGATAGTAGTTCAGAAATATCATCAGGGAACCGCAGCAGTGTCGGTAGGAATAGACATTACCGAACGCAAACGCGCCGAAGCTCAAAAAACTAAATTGATCGCTTCTCTGCAAGAATCGGAACACAAATTACGCAGCCTTTACGAAGCCACCAGCGATGCAGTAATGCTGCTCGACGAAGAACATTTTTTTGACTGCAACCTCGCCACCTTAGTAATGTTTGGGTGCAGCAACAAAGAACAGTTTTATGGTAAGAATCCGAGCGAATTTTCTCCGCAATTTCAACCTAACGGACAAGACTCACGCAGTCTAGCAACAAAGAAAATATCCGCAGCAATTCAAACAGGTAGCTGTCGCTTTGACTGGGTACACAAACGGGTAGATGGTTCAGAGTTTCCCGCAGAAGTGCTATTAAATGCAATGGAAATTAACGGGCGGAAAGTAATTCAAGCAGTAGTGCGGGATATTACAGAACGCAAGCATGACGAGGATCGGATCAAAGCATCTCTTGCCGAAAAAGAAGTCCTCCTCAAAGAAATTCACCACCGCGTCAAAAACAACCTTCAAGTAATTTCTAGTTTGCTCAAACTTCAGTCCCGCTACATTCAAGATGACCGCGTTATTGAAATGCTCAAAGAAAGTCAAAACAGAGTTAGGTCAATGGCGCTGGTTCACGAACAATTATATCAATCCAAAGACTTGTCAGATATTAATTTTGCTGAATACATCCAAAATCTCTCCCACAATATATTTCAAGCTTATGAAATTCATGCAGAAGGCATCAAATTAGAAACAAATATTGCGGCGTGTTCCCTAAATATTGATATAGCGGTTCCCTGCGGATTAATTATCAACGAGCTGGTGACAAATTCTCTTAAGTATGCTTTTGGAGAAATTCAAGGTAAGATTAAAATAGATTTCAGTTTAGATAATAACAGGGTTTGCGTGCTAACCGTGAGCGATAGCGGAATTGGTTTTCCTCAAGACTTAGATTATCGTAACGCTCGAACACTTGGTTTGCGGCTAGTCGGGTCTTTAGTCAAGCAAATTCGGGGGAAAATAGAATTGTTAGAAACTATCGGCACGACTTTTCAAATAAAATTTCCAAAACCAAAATCCGACTCTGAGGAGACCAGTTAATGTTACATAAAAGTATTCTAATCGTTGAAGATGAAAGTATCATTGCAGAAGATATGTCCGATAGTTTAATATCTCTAGGATATCGAGTAACGGATATTGTTTATTCGGGAGAAGAAGCTATTCTATCGGTAGCGAAATTGCGACCAGATTTAGTGTTGATGGATGTTAATTTGCAAGGAGAAATTGATGGAATTACAGCAGCAGCAGAAATCCGATCGCGATTTCAAATTCCGGTAGTTTATCTAACAGCTTATGCTGACGAAAACACTTTGCGGCGTGTCAATGCAACCAAACCCTTCGGCTATATTGTTAAACCATTTGAGGAAAAAAACTTGCACACAACTATTCAAATAGCTCTCCACCGACATCAGCACGACTGCTTGACAAATTTACCAAATCGTTCGCTGTTGCGAGAGCAGCTAAGCCTAGTATTAGATAAGCAAAAAGCATTGCCAGCAATGATTCCCGTTGTCGCTCTCAGTTTAGATAGAATTAACCGGATTAATAGTACATTGGGACACGATATCGGCGACTCCGTGCTTTGCAGTATTGCCCAGCGGCTTAGTAACTGTATGGAGAACATTAAGATTGTGGCTCGTTTGGAAGCTGCCGAATTTGCAATTGTGCTCGAACCAGTTACCGAAAAACAAGATGCTGCGAATATTGCTCAAAACATTTTAGATATTATAGCTCAACCGATGATTGTCAAAGGCTCGGAACTTTACGTAACGGCAAGTATTGGCATTTGTTTATCTCCGGGCGACGGTAGCGATGCAGATGAATTGCTAAAAAATGCTTATAGCGCTATGTATGATTCTCAGCAACAAGGTGGCAATAAATATAAATTTTATACAGCAAAAGTCGCCAATATTTCTATTAATCAATTTACTCAGGAAACTTTTCTTCGCAATGCTTTAAAACGGTCGGAATTTGAGGTTTACTATGAGCCGCAAATAGAAATTGAAACAGGCAAAATTATTGGTGCTGAGGCTTTGGTACGCTGGAATCATCCAGAAAGAGGCAGAGTTTCCCCGGGGGAATTTATTCCAATGGCTGAAGAAATGGGGTTGATTGCACCGCTGGGAGAATGGGTGTTAGAGACTGCTTGTCGGCAAACTAAAGCTTGGCAAATAGAGGGTTTGCCTCCGCTGCGGATATCTGTCAATTTGTCAGCCCGCCAGTTTGAAGAGAAAAATTTGACTGAGATAGTTAGTCAGATATTGAAAGACACGAATCTGGAACCTAAATATCTGGAATTAGAGTTAACGGAAGGTCTGATTTTGCAAGATGAAGTGGCAGCAACTGAAGCTTTTACGGTGTGGAGAGAGATGGGTATTAGGATCGCAATTGATGATTTTGGAACGGGGTATTCTTGTTTGAGTTATCCGAAACGGTTTGCGTTTGATGCGCTCAAAATTGATAAGAGTTTTATTCGCGATATTGCAGACGATCGCCAAAATGCAGCAATTACGATCGCGATTATTCAAATGGCGCACTCTATGAACCTGACTGTGATTGCTGAGGGGGTAGAAAATCAGCGGGAACTTACTTTTTTGTGCGCGCACGGGTGCGATGAAATTCAAGGTCATTTTTTCAGTCAGGCGTTGCCAATGGCTGAGTTTGGAGCACTGCTGAAAAGTGATAAATGCTGGGAGTTATAGGGAATTAGGCATTGGGCATTGGGCATTGGGCATTGCGCACCGGTGCGCTACTAATGATTAATTCAGAAGATGCGATCGACTAACCAGCCAATATCCCAGCCACAACCCGAAACCGGAGGTAGCCACTAACAGGATAGATGTGTAGAGTCTGCCACCTATGCCGATCGACCTTTCAGCAGCTACCATCCGCGCCACAACTCCCGCAATAATTCCGATCGCCGCCCAAGCCCCATAAACAGCCTTAGATCCAGCGATGGCTAAGGCGAGGGCCAAAGCCTCCCAACCAGCCCCAGCCAAAACCCCAGCCCACGCCCCTATCCCCAGCCCGATCGCACCAGAGAGTCCGACGGGGCCTCCCGAATTCACGCCTAGTTCCGCCATTAGCCCACACACCAAGCCCACAATCGCCCAACACACGGCCGCCACCAATACCTTCACCCAATTGCCAGAACCAGTTCCAGCCATCAATCCCACCACTGTCGCCACTCCCGCCGCCCCCAAAACTACAGCCACGGCCCGAGGCTCCGCTTCAGAACTGGCGATCGCCCCCAAACCAGCTCCAACTAGCGCCCAGACAGCTCCCGTCACCATTCCTCCAGCCTGAAAACCTGCGATCGACCCCCCTACCGCTCCCGCCAAAACTAACGCCGCCAGCCACACCCTAGGCGTTGCCGAACCTTCGGCCAGCAAAATCGCAGCCCACAAGCAATCTGCCCCACAGATTATAGTCCACATCCACAGCGGGGCGGTTGATACAGTCAAAATCCAGCCAGTCAAAGCGTAACTCGCCACGACAATTAGCAGCGGCCCCCAAGGAAAGATCGAATATTGTTGAGATAGCCGCGGTTTTGAGTATTGAGTGGGAAATTCTTTTTGCCTGTTTGCGGCGGTAAAGTTTGGATATTTTGGAAATTGCCGCGCTACCCTCGCAACGCTGTTGCCTGATTGCTTTCTTCCCCGCGACGATTCCCGATTTTGAGTTGTAAATCGTTTCTGCTTTTTCTGGTTCTTTTGAGTTGGATTTTTTGGGGAGGCGGATGAAGGGCGGGTTTGATTGCGCTTTTCACCGGACTTGCTGGCTGATTTTCCAGAACGCCTTCTCAGAGGCTTGTCTGGCGGCGGTGGTGGCGACGGTGGGTGAAACTGACGGGCGATCGAGCTTGATTCAGGCAAACTCAGAAACAACACCAACTCTTCGTAAGCTTGATTGATTTCTATTAATCTTTGTTGAGCTTTTTGTTGCAGGCGATCGTTGTGCGCAAAGCGATCGGGATGCCACACAAAGGCTAAATCCCTGTAAGCGCGCTTAATTTCTTCTAGGGAAGCTCCAGGCTCAATTTCGAGGATTTCGTAGCATCGATTAATGTCACCCATAAGGTTCGATCAGCAGGTGTTGATAAATTGGCCTCAAGCGAAGCTATCCCGAGCGTGAATCGCACGTAACATCTTCTACTATTCTGAGCCAAGCTGCACATTATGCCGATCGCTGATCGAGCGTCAACAGTTTTCAAGTCTGCGCGTCATCCGGGCGGTCGATCGATGCAGACAGACAATTGAGTAGAATAAGAAAATCCTTTCGTGCGATCGCCATCAGTGCCAGTGTCGGAAAATCAAGCTCCCACCTTCATCTTAGTTGACGGCCACTCCCTGGCCTTTCGTTCCTACTACGGCTTTGCCAAAAGTCGAGACGGAGGTTTGCGAACTACCACAGGCATTCCCACCAGCGTCTGTTTTGGCTTTCTCAAGTCCCTGCTGGAAGTCATGGCCACCCATGAACCGGAGTACATGGCGATCGCCTTTGACCTCGCCACGCCCACTTTTCGCCACGAAGCAGACGAAACTTACAAAGCTGGGCGCGTCGAAACTCCCGAAGATTTTATCCCGGATCTCAAAAATCTCCAAGAACTCCTCACCTATTTCAATTTACCAGCCTTCACGGCTCCCGGCTACGAAGCGGACGATGTTTTGGGAACTTTGGCCAACAAAGCCAGCGCCGCCGGTTATCAGGTCAAAATCCTGACGGGCGATCGAGATTTGTTTCAATTAGTAGACACCGAAAAAAAGATCGGCGTATTATATTTGAGTACGGATGAACTTAGGCGATCGGGCAAAGGCAAATCCCAAGAATACGGCCCGGAAGCAGTCAAAGAAAAACTCGGTATCATCCCCGAACAAGTAATAGATTACAAAGCTTTGTGCGGCGACAAATCAGACAACATTCCCGGAGTCAAAGGCATTGGCGACAAAACCGCCGTGCAATTGCTAGAAGCTTACAATTCCCTCGACGGGATTTATGCTGCTATAGACAAGATTAAAGGCGCAACTAAGAAAAAGCTAGAAGAAGGCAAAGAAGCTGCTTATCATTCTCAGAAGATGGCGACAATTATTCAAGACGTGCCCTTAGAAATCAATTTAGCAGATTGTCAGTTGGTCGGTTTTGATGAAGCAGCCTTGATTCCGATGCTGGAAAAATTGGAATTCAAAACATTTTTAGGCAAAGTCAAACAAATTCAAAAGCGTTTTGGTGGCGCAAAAGAGCCATTGTCAGAAAGTGGAACAGGCATCTTGCCTGTTGCAGAAAGTGGAACAGGCATCTTGCCTGTTGCAGAAAGTGGAACAGGCATCTTGCCTGTTGCAGAAAGTGGGCAAGATGCCCACCCCACAATCAATTCAATGGACAGTGGAACAGGCATCTTGCCTGTTTCTTTGGGCGGGCAAGATGCCCACCCCACAATCAATTCAATGGACAGTGGAACAGGCATCTTGCCTGTTTCTTTGGG
>CASBQF010000246.1 GCA_949127775.1 Oscillatoriales cyanobacterium PMM_0080 | reverse complement strand
ATTAAGCTTAGTCGATCGAGCCACGAGAATAAAAACTTTCTGCCAGCGCTTCGAGAGTTTAAGGTGATTGAATGAGATCGGGTTTGATTTGACCGCAGAGGGCGCAGAGTCAGCTAAGTAGATCGGCGGAAAAAACCATAATATCTTGTACGGGCGGGTTTAGCCGATATCTATGCTATCAGGCAGTTTATGCAGGCAAAACCCGCCCTTCCCATCTTAATGGATTTGCCCGATCGACCTCTGTCTGTCTCACTAAGTGAGGCTTACTTAGTGAAATATTTTGAGAACAATGTGCGAAAAAGTGCGATCGCACATTTAACCAGTGAAGATTTCCGAATCGCCCGACACCAAAATCCGAAAAAATCATTAATTTAATTTTAAGTATTGTTACTGTAGCGTGGTATGATTCTTCTGAGTTTGCAAAGCACTCGCCTGCTACCTGCATTAGTTTCTAAGCTTCGTGAACACGCAAAACACACCCACCGAACCCACACCAGCAAACGAGGATATTCCTCAAACTGGCACTGTCTCGACAGTCTCGACAGTCTCGTCCGAGACTACCGATCCCATGCAAGACTTTTATGGCCTCCAACAAGAGTTGTTGGCTTACACCCTTGCGTTTACGGCGATTATTTTTATCTCCGTTTGGATTTTTTACTCCCTTAACATTGCCCTGAATTATTTGCTTGGGGCAACTACAGGTGTGATTTACTTAAAGATGTTGGCTAGAGACGTTGAACGAATCGGTAGCCAAAATCAGCGCATCAGCAAGACAAGGCTCGGTTTGTTTTTCGCGGTGATGATAGTAGGAACACAGTGGAATCAGCTACAGATTTTACCAATATTTTTGGGATTTCTGACTTACAAAGCATCGCTGATAGTTTACACGATCAGGAGTGCATTAGCCTTAGACTCTAATTAGGTCAGGCAAGAAGAGCAAAACTCAACTCATCGATTTGTATGGGGAAGCCCGTTGAATGGCAATGCTTGACGTTCTAAACACCTTTAATCGTTTCCCCCTCGCCAAATTGGAAGTGGGCCAGCAGTGGTACTGGCAACTTGGCAATCTAAAAGTGCACGGGCAGGTTTTTCTAACCTCGTGGTTTGTAATTGCCGTTTTAGTGATAGTTTCCCTTTTAGGAACCAGCAAAATCCAAAGAATTCCCAGCGGAATGCAAAATTTTATGGAGTATGCGCTGGAATATATTCGGGACTTGGCTAAAAACCAAATTGGGGAAAAAGAATATCGCCCTTGGGTACCGTTTATTGGTACATTATTTCTGTTCATCTTTGTGTCAAACTGGTCTGGCGCTCTAATTCCTTGGAAGCTGATTAAGCTCCCATCAGGCGAATTAGGAGCTCCTACCGCTGACATCAACACGACTGTAGCATTTGCACTGCTGACTTCTCTCGCATATTTTTATGCAGGTCTCAGCAAAAGTGGCTTGGGGTATTTTGCCCACTATGTAGAACCGGTGCCATTTATGCTGCCGTTCAAAATCATAGAAGATTTCACTAAGCCTCTGTCTCTGAGTTTCCGTTTGTTTGGTAACATTCTTGCGGATGAATTGGTGGTCGGAGTGCTAGTGTTGCTAGTGCCTTTATTTGTTCCTTTGCCAGTGATGGTTCTGGGACTATTTACGAGTGCAATTCAAGCTTTGATTTTTGCTACCTTAGCCGCAGCCTATATTGGTGAAGCTCTAGAAGGCGGTCACGGCGAAGAAGAACACGATTAACAAAGTCGATAAACGGCGAAGAATGAGGGAGGAAAAATAAAAGTTTCCAACCTAAACTTGCTGTCGTAAAATCGGACAATTCTGTAGAATTTCTGTTCTCAATTTTGTACTTTAGATAAGGAAAATCATCATGGATCCAATCGTTGCTGCCGCTTCCGTAATTGCCGCCGCTTTGGCAGTAGGTTTAGCCGCTATCGGCCCTGGCATTGGTCAAGGAAATGCAGCAGGTCAGGCTGTAGAAGGTATTGCTCGTCAGCCTGAAGCAGAAGGTAAAATTCGTGGTACCTTGCTGTTGAGTTTGGCGTTCATGGAAGCGCTGACAATTTATGGTTTGGTTGTAGCCCTAGTGCTATTGTTTGCCAACCCCTTCGCATAATAATTTGAAATTTTAGATTTGAGGTTTTGGCGATTCTAATCCAAAATCTCAAGTCTAAATTCGATTAAGCGAATTAGATGAAAGCCGTCAAAAAATCATGATGCACTGGACAGTATTACTAGCAGTTGAAGAAGCGGCAAAGGAAGGCGGACTGTTTGATTTGGATGCTACGCTGCCTCTGATGGCGGTGCAGTTTTTGATTCTAGTCGCAGTCTTGAATGTAATTTTTTACAAGCCGCTCAGCAAGTCAATTGACGATCGCGCAGATTACATTCGTACCACTCAAGTCGCAGCGCAGGAACGCTTGGCAAAAGCTCAGCAACTAGCGCAGCAGTACGAGCAAAAACTGGGAGAAACTCGCAAACAGTCTCAATCAGTAATTGCTGCTGCTCAAGCTGATGCCCAAAAAATTGGGTCAGCAAAAGTAGCTGAGGCTCAAAAAGAAGCTCAAGTGGCACGAGAAAAGGCAGCGCAGGAAATAGAGCAGCAAAAGCAAGAAGCAATGCGCTCGTTGGAACAACAAGTAGATTCCCTCAGCCGTCAAATTCTCGAAAAACTATTAGGGCCATCGCTGGTCAAATAGCGAAACCGAAGAGTTTTAGATTTTTGATGCGATCTTAAATCTAAAATCGGTTCACCCAATCTGCACCCGCAATTATGGAAGAGTATCATGGGGACTGTTTTATTGCTAGCCACAGAAGCTAGCCGGGAAGGTGGTTTCGGTTTCAACTTTGATGTTTTAGAAACCAACCTGATTAACCTGGTCATTATTATTGCAGTGCTGTTTTATTTCGGGCGCGGCTTTTTAGGAAAAATCCTGACTGAGAGGCGATCGAGCATCGAAGCGGCGATTCTAGAAGCAGAAAAACGCCAAAAAGATGCAGCAGCAGCTCTAGCAGAGCAACAGCAAAAATTGACCCAAGCGCAAGCAGAAGCCGAACGAATTCGTGCCGCTGCTGAACAAACGGCCCTGAAGGCAAAAGAAGCAATTCTAGCTCAAGCGGCGCAGGACGTTGAACGCATGAAAGCAACAGCAGGTCAAGAGTTGGCAGCGGAGCAGGAAAGAGCGATCGCCCAACTGAGATCGGCAGTTGTATCTCTAGCATTAGAAAGGGTGGAAAGCCAGCTAAAAACTAGCTTGGATGACAGCGCTCAAAACCAATTAATCGATCGCAGCATTGCCTTAGTGGGAGGCTAAAACGTGAGTAAAGTCAACACACAAGTTTTACAGCCTTACGCATCAGCTTTGATGTCACTGGCTAAGTCTAACGATCTATCAGAGCAGTTTGGTAATGATATTCGTTCCTTACTGAGTCTGCTAGAAAGTTCGGAGGATCTACGTCAATTTTTAGCTAATCCTCTGATTAAACCAGATGCTAAAAAAGCTGTTATTAAGCAAATAGCAGGGGAAGAAATGAACCCCTTGATGCGCAGCTTTCTGAGCCTGTTAATAGACAAAGGAAGGATTCTTTTTTTAGAAGGAATTGGCAAACAATACTTGAACCAACTCCGAGCACTTAACCAAACAGTTTTGGCTGAAGTTACCTCGGCTGTACCGCTTTCAGATGCTCAACAGCAAACTGTTCGCGAGAAAGTGCAGGCGATGACTAGCGCGCAGCAAGTGGAAATTGAAACCAAAATTGACACAGATTTAATCGGCGGTGTCGTGATCAAAGTAGGCTCTCAAGTGATTGATGCCAGCCTGCGAGGACAATTGCGCCGTCTGGGAATTCGCTTAAGTTCTTGATAGAAGGAAGTTCGGCAACGGATTATGTAACGGATGTAACGGATGTTCGGCAACGGATTCTGTAACGGATGTAACGGATGTAACGGATGTTCGGCAACGGATTCTGTAACGGATGTAACAGATGTCAGATCGACTGACAACTGACCACTGACAACAAACAATTGACAAAAAACAACTGATATGGCAGCAATCAGACCAGACGAAATTAGTAACATTATTCGCCAGCAAATTGAGCAGTACGATCAAGATGTTAAAACATCTAACGTCGGTACTGTTTTGCAAGTAGGCGACGGTATTGCGCGGATTTATGGCTTGGATAAAGCGATGTCCGGCGAATTGCTAGAATTTGCCGACGGTACTGTTGGTATTGCACTGAACTTGGAAGAAGATAACGTCGGCGCAGTGCTGATGGGCCAAGGTTTGGGAATTCAAGAAGGTTCGGCAGTTACTGCTACTGGCAGAATTGCTGAAGTCCCCGTGGGAGACGCCATGTTGGGCCGCGTAGTTGATGCTTTGGCCCGTCCGATTGACGGCAAAGGAGAAATTAAAACTACTGAAACTCGCTTGATTGAATCTCCGGCACCGGGGATTGTTTCTCGCCGTTCTGTTTATGAACCGATGCAAACAGGGATTACCGCTATTGATGCGATGATTCCGGTTGGTAGAGGGCAACGTGAACTGATTATTGGGGACAGACAAACTGGTAAGACTGCGATCGCGATCGACACGATTATCAACCAAAAATCGGAAGATGTAATTTGTGTGTATGTGGCGATCGGTCAAAAAGCTTCTACCGTAGCTAACATCGTCAACGTGCTGGAAGAAAAGGGCGCGATGGCCTACACAATCGTCGTAGCAGCCAACGCTAGTGACCCCGCCACGCTGCAATATTTGGCTCCCTACACAGGTGCTAGCTTAGCCGAGTATTTCATGTACAAAGGCAAGCACACTTTGGTTATCTATGATGACCTTTCCAAACAAGCACAAGCTTACCGTCAAATGTCCCTGTTGCTACGTCGTCCTCCCGGTCGTGAAGCATATCCTGGAGACGTTTTCTATCTGCACTCTCGCTTACTCGAACGCGCTGCTAAATTGAGCGACGATTTGGGCGAAGGTAGCATGACAGCTTTGCCAATTATTGAAACCCAAGCTGGTGACGTTTCTGCCTACATTCCTACCAACGTAATTTCGATTACCGACGGTCAAATCTTCCTTTCTTCCGACTTGTTCAACTCTGGTTTGCGTCCGGCTGTAAACCCCGGTATTTCGGTATCGCGGGTAGGTTCTGCGGCTCAAACTAAGGCAATGAAAAAAGTAGCCGGTAAGGTGAAATTGGAATTGGCACAGTTTGAAGAATTGGCAGCATTTTCTCAGTTTGCTTCTGACTTGGATAAGGCTACTCAAAATCAATTGGCCCGCGGTCAACGCTTGCGCGAACTGTTGAAACAGGCACAAAGTTCTCCTCTGCCGATGAACGAACAAGTGGCTGTGATCTATGCCGGTATTAACGGCTACATGGATGACATCGATGTGGACAAAGTAACCAAGTTTACTCTGGGTTTGCGTGACTATTTGCGGACTAGCAAGCCGAAGTACGGCGAAATCGTTCAAGGCGGTAAGGCTTTGACTGATGAAGCTGAGAAGTTGCTGAAAGAAGGCATCACTGAATTCAAGCAAAGTTTCTTGGTTTCTGCGTAAATCGAGTTGACAGTTTGAACCGCAGATGGACGTGGATAAACGCAGATTATCTGATGTTCATCTGCGTTTATCTGTGTATATCTGCGGTTTTAATTAAGAAGATGCGGGCAAGGATGTAAGGAGAAATTTATGGCAAATCTGAAAACTATTCGCGATCGCATTAAGTCGGTCAAGAACACTAAAAAGATTACAGAAGCAATGCGCTTGGTGGCTGCTGCTAAGGTGCGTCGCGCTCAAGAACAGGTGACTGCAACTCGGCCTTTTGCCGATCGACTCGCAGAAGTATTGTACGGTTTGGCGGAACGGTTGCAGTTTGAAAACCTGGATTTGCCGCTGTTGAAGAAACGCGAAGTTAAAACTGTGGGACTTTTGGTCGTTTCGGGCGATCGGGGTTTGTGCGGCGGCTACAACAACAACATCATCAGATACGCCGAAAATCGCGCCAAGGAATTGAAAGCTGAAGGTGTAGACTACAAATTCGTGTTAGTAGGACGCAAAGCTACTCAGTATTTCCAGCGCCGCGAACAGCCGATTAAAGAGACTTACATGAACTTGGAACAAATTCCGACAGCACCGGAAGCAGCGCTAATTGCTGATGAATTGCTGTCTTTGTTCCTGTCAGGAACTGTGGACAGAATTGAGTTAGTTTACACCAAGTTTGTGTCGCTAATTAGTTCGCGTCCAGTAATTCAAACCTTGCTGCCCCTCGACCCCCAAGGTTTGGAAACTCCCGATGATGAAATCTTCCGCTTGACATCGCAAGGCGGACAGTTTCAAGTATCGCGGGAGAAGGTTACTTCACCTATGAAGAGTTTGCCGCGCGACATGATTTTCGAGCAAGATCCGGCGCAAATTCTGGAGGCTCTTTTGCCTTTGTATTTGAACAACCAATTGCTGCGGGCATTGCAAGAATCTGCTGCTAGCGAGTTGGCTGCGCGGATGACGGCGATGAATAATGCTAGTGAGAATGCTAGCGATTTGATCCGTAGTTTGACGTTGACTTATAACAAGGCGCGGCAAGCGGCAATTACCCAGGAAATTCTGGAAGTTTCCGGCGGCGCTGAGGCCTTGAACGGTTAGGTTAGGGTTGACAATTTGTTGATTTTATGCTGTGCGTCTGGGGGAACTCAGGCGCTATTTTTTTGAAGATTATTCGGCGGTTGAAACCGCTACTACACAAACGAAGTCCGCCTGCGCGGACTAAGAAATAAGGAGGGTATTTAAGGCGGATTTGGTATTAGAATATTTTCTCGCGTTCCTCTAACCACCGCTGAAATGACTTCTGACTTTCTCCAGAGGGTTTACCGAGAATGATATTTTTGATGCTAACGTCTTCGTCAATATCGGGCCAGTGGATTCCCTGATTTCCACCCATAAATCGCCAATTATTGCGCTCGTTTAGTGTGCTGTGCAATAGCCGAGGATACCAAGCTAAAGGTACAGAAATAGTACGACCATCAGATAGATCGACTGTCAGCGCATCATCTGTAATAACTACCTGTTGCGCTTTGGGGATTTCTAGGAATTCAACCATTACTGATGTCAAAAGCTTACTTTTCTATCTTAGCTTGGACGATCGCCACGATCTCGGCTTTGTAGCTAAATATACATTTACAATTTCGATTGCAGAAAGCTGAGCTTGTAATGTATCATACTAAAAAGTGCTTTTGACTCGATCGGCAGCGATATCAGTATGAGTAACCTTTCAAACACTCCAGGTGGAGGCGGTCTCCCAGATCGCTTTAGAAATGTGGGAGATCAAATCCAGCAATACTTCGATTTGGCCGACACAGATCCCGATCGGGCTGTTCCTTGTTTCGTGAACATCTGGGAAAAGCAAGGATCGCTAACGACGCGGGCTCTGGCGCTGCAAGGTTTGGGTCGTGCGGCACAACACGGTCACGTCAAGCAGGCTCTAGCTGACTGGGAAGTGCTGAAAGATATCGCGAAGGAAGTGAAGGGGAAGGGGGAAGTTAGCAGCGATTTGACTCGGTGGGCGGCGGCGAAGGCCCTGGAAGACATTGGATATTCTCTGAGTGATTTACAACATTTAGAAGGGGGCGGTTTTACTGAATCTCTCGATCGCATTCGTCGGGAAATTCGCGATCGTAAGCTAGCGGAAATCAACAGAATTCAGCGCCTAAACACCAGAGGGGAAACAACCGCCGAATATGAGAGAAACCTAGAATTTTGGGTGTACGGGCCGGTTGAGGAGTTATTCGCTGGTAATGATCACTCTCCGAATTATCAGGAGTTAGTAAAAGATGTCATTCGCGAGTTACAAGGGCGAGGGGTGTATTTAGGATTGAGATCATCCAATCTACTGGTACAGGCTGAGGCGCTACTTCAAGCTAGGCCTATTTTTGAAGAATCTGCTGAGATTGAGAATTTTCTCTATCCGTTTTTGGAAGATTTTTTGCATAACCCCAACCAGCAAATATCATTTAGAATTAATGCTGCGGAGATTATCCATACAGCAAGGGATTTAAGCAGAAGGCTGAAAACTTTGAGCAAGTTGTTGTTGGCAGAAAAAAATCCAAAATTGCAAGAAGTAGCGCTGCGTCAAGCTCAGTCATTATTTAAACAATCTGCTGAGACTGAAAAAATTCTCTATCAGCCTCTGGAAGAGTTTTTGGGTAATCGCAACCGTGAAACATCATTGAGAATAACTGCGGCGCATATTATCAATACAGCAAGTGATTTAAGCAGAAAGCTGAAAACATTGAGCCAGTTGCTGTTGGAAGATACAGAGTTGCGGAATCTAGCGGTGAGGTTGTTGACTCCATACAAGCAGGAGTTAGTCAGAGTAGATTCTGATGCTTATGTGATATTAGAGACTTTCGCCTTTAATTACAGTTTGCATAAGCCTGAACTACAAGACTTAACGATCGCACAGATAGAAGCATATATCTCATCAACCAATCAGTATCAAACTGAGATTTTATCAAAATTTTCACAAGCTATAGATGCTACTGAATCATTAGCGAATCGACATAGAAAATCTGCTTCTATTTTAAAAGGATTTTTTTTAAATAATCAGAATGAATATCTGTCCGACATTCAAAATTTGATTCATAAAGCAAAGTATAATAT
>CASBQF010000245.1 GCA_949127775.1 Oscillatoriales cyanobacterium PMM_0080 | reverse complement strand
TCTTTCGTTGATAAGTTTGTTTCTTGTTGCAGGGAACGCTGAAGTAAATTCAAGAAATTATCTGCTTCTTCTGGAGAGAGAGATTGAAACAGTGCGGGAAACTGTTCTAGAGTTTGATTTAAGAACTTAGAAACATTTCCCGCAGACGATCGAATTGCGCCCAAGGGTGTATTAACTTCGTGGGCAACTCCAGCCACAAGTTGTCCTAAAGCGGCCATTTTTTCTGATTGAATCAATCCTTCTTGGGTAGCTTCGAGTTGTTGGAGAGTATCGCTTAGTTCCTGATTTTTCGAGTGCAAAGCTGATTCCGCTTGTTTGCGATCGCCAATTTCCCGCCAAACCGTATGCAGAATTTCCTTACCATCTAAAGGAATTACTGTCAACAATACTTCTACCCAAAAGTCTTCTCCATCCATGCGGCGGTGCATCCATTCAAAGCGGTGACTTCCTCGCAAGAAAGCTGTGGCTGTCATTTCCTGAGCTTTCTCAAAAGAGTCTCTACCGTCAGGTTGAATCTCTGGAGAAAGTTGAGCCGGATGCAGGGAAAGAAGCTGTTGTTTGTCTGTGCAACGCATCATTTTAACCGTTGCAGGGTTGCAGTCGATAAAAGCGCCTTCATCTAACAGCAAAATAGCATCGCCCGATTGCTCGTAAAGTTGTCGAAAACGAGCTTCTGACTGCTGGAGTTCTTGGGTTCTTTCTGCGACTTTGGTTTCTAAGTTGGCATAGAGTTGGGCGTTTTCTATGGAGATGGCGGCTTGAGAAGACAAGATTTTTAAGACTGCCAATCTGTCGGGAGTAAATGCACCTGTTGCGAGGTTATTTTCCAGGTAAATAATTGAAATAAGCTTATTTTGCTCAATCAGAGGAACGCAGAGGATTGATTTAGTTTGATGTCTCTTTATATAAGTGTCTTTAGTAAAGTCACCTTCCCGGCTAGCATCATTTAGAACCACATTCTTGTGAGTGCGGGCGACATAATTTATTACTGCAATTGACACTAACTGACTGCTTTCAAGTGGGATTGATTGCAATAAATTGATGCTGTCGGAATCCACAGCACCGGATGCTTCAATTACCAGTTTACCCTGCGATTCTAACAACAAGTAGCCCACCTGTGCGCCCGCATTTTCTATCATAATTTTCATCACTTGTCGGAGTAATTGTTCTAGCACAATTTCACCAGCAATGGCTTGGGAAGCTTTGATAAGAGTCGCTAAATCTAAAGCTGTACCCGCTCCTGTGGTAGTGTGAGTATTAATTGCGTTCGCACCTGTGTTTTTAGTAATAATTGCAACCGAAGATTTAGCCAGTAATTGCGGATATCTTGCTTCTAAATCCTCAACTTTTGCCCAAGCTTGCCAGCGAGTATAGCTGTAGTGCGCTCCTTTGAGATAGACTTGGGCAGTTTCCTCCATACCGCTTGCCAGATAAAATTCCGCTGCCAACTCATAGGCTAAAGCTTCATCTTGAATATATCCGCTGTCTCTTGCTCCTTTAATCGATCGATCGTAAAGTTTTGCTGCTTGCCAATTATCTCCCAATACTCTCGCTGTTTCAGCCTCCACTAGGTCGTATTTGTGCAGGAAATTGGCCGGGGCAAGTTCGGCCCATTGCTTCATTTGCTTTTGATTTGATTCTACTCGATCCAAACTTTCTGGATGTTCGGTAAAATGCTGAGCGAGAATCGCAAGAGAATAATAGAAGTTGTGAATAGCAACATACATAAATCCCATGACAGAATCTATGTAATCGGCAGCGGCGATCGCATTCTTCACTGCCTCGGCATAATTTTTGAATAAATAAGCAAGATTTAGTTTAGCAAGGTAAACAATACACAGCAGCGTGCGGTTATTCGCTGCTAACAAACGGGGAACGATTTCGCCTTCATTAAAACTTTCGCCCTGCAAGCAAGATGGCATCGCTGCTTTCCCTAAAAGATTCAAGCTAACTTGCCGCCATATATTAGTTTGATAGATAGAATATTCCTGTTTGAGCTTCGCTAGCTGTTCGCAAGATTGCTGCATTTTTGAATCGACAGTTTCGAGCGGTTCTCCCGTTACAAATAAGCTAACGCAATAATCTTTAATGCAGTAACAAGCATACTCATTATCTCCTGCATCCAATCCGCTTTGAATTCCCTCTAGCAGCATGGGAATGCTGTTTTTTGCTGGCTCTTTCCAGTGTTTGACCAACGCGCAAAATAAGTTATAAACTTTGGCTTTGAGTTCGATCGCGTGATATTTATCTACTAATTTTAGCGCCAACTGTCCTGCATGATATCCAGTTTCTATCTTACCTCCGGCAGAACAAACAGCAGCATACCAAACATAGGCATAAGCAGCCAAAGCTGAATAACCTTTTTGATTTGTCAGGTTAACCATTGTCAAAATAATTGACAGTAAAACTTCCGGTTTGGCAAAATAAGCTGATGGACAGATAGACATCAAAATCCGCATGGCTGCTATTTGAGCGACATCCGTCATTTCTGGGAATTTTTCTAGGTCGGTCACTGCTGGCAATTCGACAATGCTGTCTTCTCCCGTCGATAGAGAAATTTCCAGTAATTTTAATGCTTCTAAACCTGTTTCGATGGCTTCTAGAGGTCGATTTTGAGCGGTAGAAATTTGTACTTTTAACTCGCAAGCTTTAGCCCGATCGAGCTGATTTTTTGCTTGTTTCAGGATAACTTCAGCTAAGTTTTCCGCTGGCTCGAACTGAGTGTTTAAATATTTAGCTTCGATTGTTTCTAAATAGAGATTTAGCGTCAGGTCGTACTCTGTTTTCCAACTTTCTTGAGTTAAGAGGTTTAAGGCTGCTTTGAAATATTGAACTGCCGCACTATAAGCCGTGGCTGCCTTGGCTTTCCGACCCGCTATCAAATTTAGTTGGGCAATTTTGCTGCGTTCTTGTTTGCCCCTTAGTAAGGGCTGTGCCCCCGAGATCGCCCCTACTCCAAGATTGAGATGGTCGGCAATTTCAAAGATTTTTTTTGATAGTGTTTTTGGCGAACTGTGCTGTAGCAGGAGGCGACCGATTTGTAAATGAATGCCTGATTTCTCAGATTCGTCAATCAAAGAATAAGCGGCTTGTTGGATGCGATCGTGTCCGAATTTATAATCTTGAATTAACAGCCGCTCGTCTAATTTACCCAAACAAAAAATTAGCTCTGACTCAATGGCCGGTTTGAGATCCGAGAAAATTTCAGCGGGCGATCGCTCGCAGATAGTTGATAGAGTATTTAAGTCAAACTCCGAACCCATACAAGCCGCCAGACGCAATACCTGCCGAGCATTTGAAGGCAGTTTATTGAGTTTGCCAAGCATTAATTCTACTACATTGTCAGTAATTGTCCTCGCCTCAATCCGAACCATATCCCAGTGCCAAGTGCGATCGTTAAAATCGAAACTTAACAAATTTTCAGCATAAAGGCTTTTAAATAATTCATTCACAAAAAAAGGATTGCCCCGGGTTTTTTTCAAGATTAATCCTGCTAAGTCTAGAACCAGATCGCGATCGCATTGGAGCGTATCTGCCATCAATTCATTAATATGCTCTTCAGCTAAAGGTACAAGGGTAATCTGGTTGACAGATGCTCCAATGGAGCGGATATTTTCCAAAGTCCCCATCAAAGGATGGGTGGAATTGACTTCGTTGTCCCGATAAGCTCCTATCAAAAATAAATATTGAGTATCCGCATCCGCCATCATCAGTTGAATTAATTTGAGGGTGGCAGAATCTGCCCACTGCAAATCGTCCAGAAAAAGAACTAAAGGATGCTCTTTCGAGCAAAACACTCGAATGAAATTAGCAAAAGTAAGATTAAATCGATTTTGCGATTCAGTGGCTCCTAGTTCCGGCACTTCTGGCTGTTTGCCGACGATCGATTCTACTACGGGAATTACATCTATAATAATTTGACCGTTAACACCAAAAGCATCCAATAATTTTTTGCGCCATTGACTTAGCTGTGCTTCACTTTCGGTTAACAATTGCCGCACCAAGCCAGAAAAAGAACTGACAATAGCAGAGTAGGGAATATTGCGCTGAAACTGGTCAAATTTTCCAGCAATAAAATAGCCTTTAGCCTTAGTTATAGGTTTGTAAATTTCGGCTACCAGTGCTGATTTGCCAATACCAGAATAACCAGCAACCAGCATCAGTTCTTTACGCGATCGCTGGCTGTTTGTAGTTTCGCTAATTCTGTCGAATGCTGCTAGTAAAGCCGCAACTTCTGCCTCGCGCCCATAAAGTTTCTGAGGAACTTGGAACTTGTCGCAAATATCTTGACGACCGAGGGGGAAGGATTCTATTTTGCTATTTGTCTGTAACTGGTTCAAACATTCTTCTAAATCAGCTTTGATTCCCCAGGCACTTTGATATCTATCCTCGGCTATTTTTGCCATCAGTTTCATCGCGATATCGGAAACAATTGGGGGAATTTGTGGATTAATCTGATGGGGCGGTACGGGTTGTTTAGCGATGTGGCAATGTACCAACTCCAAAGCATCGCCCGCGGTAAATGGCAGTTGTCCGGTGAGGAGTTCGTAGAATGTAACACCCAAAGAGTAAAAGTCTGTGCGATAATCGAGAGAACGGTTCATCCTTCCAGTTTGTTCTGGAGAAATATAGGCTAATGTTCCTTCTAAAACATCGGGATTTTTTAGGCTATGATTTTCGCGCTTGAAGGCTGTAGCAATGCCAAAATCTATAATTTTAACTTGCTTGTTTTCTGGGTTAAGCAGGATATTGGCAGGGTTAATGTCTTTGTGGATGATGTTAGCTGCATGAATTCGCGCCAAAATGTCTGCTGTTTGAATAGCGATGGAGAGGAACTGCTGTAAAGATAAAATATTTTGCCTTTCTCCAGGGCGATCGATCAACATTTTCAAAGAAGTGCCGCCATAATCTTCAAAGATAATGACTACGGTTCTTTGATACTCCTGAAGGCTGTAAACTTTGACCGTCCCTTCGAGATTGTTGAGATTGCGAGTAATTTCGTATTCCTGCTTGTAGCGGGCTAGTTCAGCAGGACTGGGATAATCTCGATCGAGCATTTTAAAGATAACAGATCGATTGTCCCGTTTGCAAATGCCTCGATAAACCGTTGAGTTCTGGCTTTCGTAAATTTGATCTAGAATCTGGTAGCCTTCAATTTTCAACATTTTGGGTGATTGGGAAAAATATGAATTTTCGTCTATTTGCTCTGGGTTCGGATCGGCACCCTTTTTAACTATAGAACTCCAAAGTTTTTAATGCCCGGTAAATCCCGTCATCAAAACTGCGCTGTCAACTGTATGCTGTCAACTGTCAACTGTTTACAATATTTCCCAAACCCTCCGAAAATCTCATAAAATAGAGGCGACAGCCTTCGGATATTATTTTTAATTTCAAGCTTTCGGTTAGTGATCGAAAGGGTTCCAATTGTCGTATTTGGGATAATCGGAATATTGAAATCCTTTGAGAAAAGTGCCACCTGTATTGGCGATCGCGTGAATGACTGCATCTAATGCAGTTCTCAATGCCGGTTCCGTCCAACCTCCTTCTACCGAAAAAGCTTCGCCAGCAAAGTACAAACCTGAGTTGGCACTGTAGTTCTGATTGTATCTCAGCAACGCATAATTTTCATTCCAGGTCATTTCTCGGTACAGCTTCGCACAACCTCGGTAGTTGGGTTTTTTCGCCCAATGTATCACAGTAGGTTTGCTTGTATCAACATAAGGCGATATGGGGGTTCTGATATTCTCGCACTCGATCAATATTTTATCTAGTTCATCGAGACATTGTTGTGCCAATTGTTCGCTGCGATCGCTCTGGGCAATAAACTTATTTGCATCGTCTTCCCAAGTGTAACTAACTAACAAAACTCCCGGATCGTCTTTCACTGCATAACCGTAAACGCCCTGCAAATAAGTATCCGTGCTGATGAGCTGCGGGATCGGGCAACCGCTAATTTCCCAATACCTCTGCTTTAACGGGTAAAACACCTTGCAGCTCGATATCCAGTGAGATTCCTTGATGCTGTAGGTAACATCAAATGGCAATTGAGTTTTTGGGTCAAAACCTTCAAAAACCATACCCATTTCTGTAGCCCAAGTCGTAGGTGTCAGAATAACTAGATCGTAATTTCTCGGTTTTTCCAACTTGGCAGAAGTTACCTCTACGTTTCTGCGATCGAGGTATTTAATTTTATTTACCGGATTCTTCAGATACAGATTGACAGCATACCTGTCTTTCATTTTTGAAGCTTGATAAAGCGACACATTTTCGACAAATTCACTGGTCACAGGCTGATAAAACAGGCATTCTGCAAATGTTTGTACGCCGACATAACCGGGAGAATCGAATTCGCGATCCAGACTGTCTGTTGTTCGCTCCTGATGTTGAGGCCCAGGCGCAAAATTTCCTTCCCCATTAAATGTTCCTTGAATTAGCTGATGATTAGTACCGAAACCGAACAGTAAAGTTCTCATTGGATACAGACAAGAAATGTCGTAAAAAGCTCCCCAGCCACCATCTCCTGCGCCGATAGTATAAAAAAGTTTGGACTCTGCTTCTGTCATGCCCAAACCCCCGAAGTATCCCGGCTTTGAAGGATCATATCTATCTATTGCTGGCATATAAACCAGCTCTCTAAAGTTTTTGTCCCAATAATATTGGACAACATTGTGCCAAAAATCTTCCCATCCGTCTTGTCCATAAAGCTTTTTGCAAACAGTCGTTACCATGTTTGAGAAATTTACCCATTTATCGTAGACATCTTGGAATAATGGATTAGGAGGGCCGCTATTTTTCTGCCATATATCGAGTTGTGGCACAGGATAGGGATTTTGAGTATCTGGGCCGCAACCGTTGTTCAAATATATTCCGGTGTCGGCTATTGGTGAACCGGGATCTGGGAAAGGCTGCGTCGTAATTTGAAACAATTCTCGGTAATAATCTAATACACTGTTGCAGCTACCTGGCTTGGGGAAAAAAGGCATCCTCATTGCGCCCATTTCCAATACAGTATGTTGCCCCTCTACTGGTATGGAATATGTTCTGCCACCGATTCTGTGGCTAGCTTCATAAATATCAATATTTGTATACCCGCATCTGAATAGTTCTCTAGCTGCGGTGAGTCCTGCTATCCCCGCACCAATAATTGCGACTTTAATCTGAGGGTTATTGTTGTGACCGATAGATTCATTGTTTTTGCTCGCCAATAGGTAGTAGTAGTTGAAGTTAAAATCTGCTGTATTGGGCCACCTAAATCTCCAAGGAGTTGAGGGAACAGGTGCTGGTTCTCTGTCTTCACCACTGCCAAACAAAGCTTTATTAACCATATTTATCTCCCTTTAATTATGAGAAAATTATAATCAGCACAAACTCGAATATTATTAATTACAGAATGATTTAATATTTTGAATGGTACATCTGGAGGCGTGTATCAAAGCTCCTCCCGGCAGTAAATTTAATACAGGGCAAGTTAATTTTCCCGATTAAAAGACTTTAGAGCAAGCGATCGTTGGTTGAGTTCGGGAAAAGCGGTTTCAACAGCACCCGGATAGGGATGCATAGATTCTAATCAGACAAATAAGTAAAGTCAAATACCTTATAATTTTAGGAGCTATAACTTTTAGGCATACCCCATACAATTCATGGAATTGCCGCATCTTAAATATTTTGTGGCCGTTGCAGAAGAACTCAACTTTAGTCGTGGTGCTGTCCGGTTGTCTATTTCCCAGCCTGCGTTAAGCCGTCAAATCAAAAACCTGGAAGATGAACTAGGCATTGTGCTATTTCTCAGACAATCTGATGGAGTGACACTCACAGAATGGGGGGGATTTTTTCTCGAACAAGCAAAAGATCTTTTGCATCGCAGTCATGTCGCTGTGCAAACCATCAAGGCTGATTACACCGATAAGCATGAGCCTTTGGTTATTGGCTACATTCCCACCATCCTTGAGAGTTTTCTTGGTAAAACCCTACAGCGCTTTGGACTTGTCCATCCTGAAGTTGCCGTGCGTTTTCAGGAGATGCCGCCTAGCGAACAAGTTAGAGCATTGCGAGATGGCGCGATCGATATTGCGTTTATGGGCAATCCACCTTCGGAGTTAGATTCCGAGTTTGTAGTCAAATGCGTTAAGAAAGTGCCGATCGCTGCTGTATTACCGGATACACATTTTTTGGCACATAAATCCTCAATTAACCTAGCTTCCCTGGTATCAGAAAAATTTATTGGGATGTCTGAAGAAAAGTTTCCTGGGCGAAATTCACGCATCCGCAACACCTGCCATGAAGCCGGATTCATGCCAAATCTGCATTTGGAAGCCGATAGCCATGCCTCAATGATTGCTCTGGTTGCCACAGGGCAAAGGATAGCAGTTATGCCGAATGAGGCCGGAGCACTGCCCCATCCCCAAGTTGTGTTTGTGCCGTTGCACCATCCTATAGACTACGCGCGATCGACGGCCATCTGGAGAAAAGAAATACCTACTAAATCTTTAGATAAATATCTCAAAATTATGTTCGATCAAATTCAAGATTAATTGACAATCTCCCGAATTTAATTCGGAAGATTCCCTGCAAAACCGTATTGATTTATAACCCGGATTTGGTATTATACACTGCTCATGGGCAGAAAAACATTAAATGTAGTTTGACCCGGAATCGATTCCACTTCAATCGTTCCCTGATGTTTTTGCACAATTTTTTTCACAATATCCAGCCCCAAACCGCTACCTTCTCCGGCAGGCTTAGTCGTAAAAAACGGGTCAAATATTTTCGCTCTTATCTCTTCTGGTATCCCCTTACCGCTGTCGGTAACACTAATCTTAGCCTGCCCGTCTTGCTGGGCCAAATCAATTGTGAG
>CASBQF010000244.1 GCA_949127775.1 Oscillatoriales cyanobacterium PMM_0080 | reverse complement strand
CTGAAATTTTTGAGGCATCGAGAGCGCAGGGAGTTATCGTAATGACTAAAGATAGTGATTTTGTTGATTTGGTCGATCGGCTTGGTGTACCGCCACAGATTATTTGGTTGACGTGCGGTAATACGTCAAATGCTCGGTTGCGAGAGATTTTGAGTGCAACATTACCTCAAGCTTTGGAGATATTGAAAGCAGGTGAAGCTGTGGTGGAAATTAGTGGAAATTAAGTTTTTAATCACTAATCAGGCACTTTCAAGCCTTTGAGCTTTCCCCCTTTCTCCCCTTCACTCAACCCCTTAGACTGCACCAAAACCCCAAAACCTCCCAAACCCATCGGATCGATCGCTCTATGCAACGCCTCCCTACGCCGCAACAACGTTTCCAGGTCAAATACATTGGTTGATAGAGCAGCAATGCGATCGCCCAAACCCAACGCCATCAAAAACAAAGCCTGCTGAGTAAACCCTACCACATCCAAACCGCACAATTCCCCCTGTTTTTCCAGCGCCGTAAAATTAACATGAGCCGTCAAATCCTGCCGTCCCACATTAATATAAGGATTATTGTGATATCGATGGCGATAATAACACTGTAGCGTCCCTTCCCTGCGCCTCGGATTGTAATAGCGGTGCGCCGGATGGCCGTAATCAATCGTCAACAAATATCCCCGATGCAACTTTTGAGCAACTGTACTCATCCAGTCTAAAGCTGCCAAATTCACCTCACTGCGATATCCATCCCCGTAAACACTCGCCGATAAATCAACTCCCAACAACTCAAAATATTCGGCTATTTTAGGTGTAGAAACTTCACCAACTACCTCAACAAAATTTGTTTCTGGTTGTGGATTTTTTTGTGTTTCTGTGGTAATGTATATTTCCCTAAGTTCTTCTTGTTCGAGAATAAATTGATGTACGGGCAAAGCATCGACTAATTCATTGGAAAAGAAACAACCGACAATTGAGTTATCAACTATCTCATCCCAGTTGTGCCACTTGACACACTCGAAGTCACTTAATATTTGCCGTTGTTCTGCTTGCAGTATTGGTGAAATTTCGACAATGATGTATGTTAAAATTTTAAATAAGTCGGGATGTTGTTGTTTCAGATATTGCAACACATTTTCGGCAAATATTCCCCGCCCAGCGCCCATTTCTACGATCGCAAAGTTTTGAGGTTTGCCAAAAATTTCCCAGATTTCCACAAATTGCTCTGCCAAAATCTCGGCGAAATCAGCACCCCAGTCAGACGATGTGATAAAATCGCCTTGTTTGCCGATCGACGGGCGATCGGCATTATAATAACCATACTGCGGGTGATATAGTGCCAAATCCATATATTCCGCAAAGGTTATGCGCTGCTGCGGGCTGGCTGCAATTCTTTCGCTGATTAAAGCGCAGAGTTCTGGGTTACTGTTGTTGATATCTACTTGTTGGACTGTCATAATTAAATTAAGGTTGATTTTATTTTATTTATGAAATAAAGATTTTTTTAACCGCAGAGGGCGCAGAGGACACAGAGGAATAGACAAGAGAGAAGAGAGAAGAGAGAAGAGAGAAGAGAGAAATATTGATGTTCGGTAATTTAAGATTGTTGCTATACAGGAATTACACAGAACCTCTATATGTTAAACGATCGCCTTCTTCTTCTAAACAAAGTGCAATAACTTCTTTGATATTGGCAATCAATTCATCAATAGTTTCTCCTTGACTGTAACAGGCTTTTAGCTGTGGGACTTCCCCAACATAATAGCCATCTTCATCTCGTTCGATCATGACGTAGAACTCTCGCTTGCCGACATTCATTCTGCAACCTCTTTGTTCTTTGCATTTTCCTGAAACCGTTATAGCTGACTATTTACATCAGGTGAATCAGGTTATAAATACGTTTGATAATATTATACACTTTACCAAAGCAATTTGCATTAGGGTTGGTTTGCGTCGATCGCCACTTAAGCAACATTTTGGACAGTTTCAGGGCTGACGCATGGGAGCGACTGTGGGAAGATGTTCTGCGGTTGCGATGCCGTCATCACTCTCGAATGTTAAACTATTAGATTTCACCCCTATTTTTAGCTGAAATCCCAAAGCATTCAGCAACGCCACCAACAGATAAACTTCATCTCCTCCTGTTTTTGAGAGCAATTTTTTCAACTTTTCATAGTGGAACTTAGCTATATCTGAAAGCTGAATTATACCTCCACTAGCCTCAACCATATTGCTAAGTGCTAATGACAAAAGTTCAGTTTCTACATCTTTTTCTTCCAAAATCGCCTCGATATAAGCAGCCGCCGCTTCAGGTTTTTTGAGGAATTCCATCAAGTCGTCTTGGTAACTTACACTTTTAGTCATTGTCTTGACTCCCATAATCTATCCAATATTCAATAGCTTTACGAATATCTCGATCTTGAGTGCTTTTATCTCCACCGCAGAGAATGAGAATAATCGTTTGCTCTATTTGCCCAAAGTAGACGCGGTAGCCTGGGCCCCAGTCAATTCTTAATTCAAAAACACCTGATCCTACTGAGCGACAATCTCCCAAATTGCCGAGCTTAATTCTTTCTAGTCTCCCGCGAATCTTGGCTTCAGCTTTGATATCCCGAAGAGATTTCAACCATTCAGTAAAAGGAATTTTGCCGTCGGGTGTGACGTAACGCTGAATTTCTTTTGGTTGAACATCCATAATTTATAATAGCCGATCGCCATCTGCAACAAAAGAGCGATCGCACTTTTGAGCAAATAGCCCAAAAATGCGATCGCCCTTTTGTTTCTAGCGATCGACAGAACCCATGATAATATCGATACTACCCAAGATTGCCACCAAATCCGCAATCTTCACACCGCGCACGATGTGGGGTAAAATCTGCAAATTATTAAAATCTGCCGCCCGAATCTTCCAGCGCCAAGGAAACACATTGTCCTCTCCGACAATATAAATTCCTAATTCACCTTTGCCACTTTCAACACGCACATAATGTTCGCCTTTGGGAATCTTAAAAGTCGGTGCAACTTTTTTGCCAATAAACTGATAGTCAAAACTATTCCATTCAGATTTTGGCCCGCTTTCTAAGCGCTTCGCTTCCAAATTCTCGTATGGGCCGCCGGGGAGTCCTTTCAAGGCTTGATACAGAATCTTCACCGACTCGCGCATCTCCCGAATTCGCACTAAATACCGGGCTAAACAATCGCCAGCAGCTTCGGTGCAAACATCCCAGTCGAAGTCATCATAACATTCGTAATGATCAACTTTCCGCAAATCCCAACTCACGCCGGAACCACGCAACATGGGGCCGGATAGTCCCCAGTTAATCGCTTCGGCGCGAGAGATAGTACCCAGCCCTTCAATCCGGCGGCGGAAAATTGGATTGTTGGTAATTAAACGTTCGTATTCGTCAATTTTCGGCAGGAAGTAATCGCAGAAATCTTCGCACTTATCTACCCAACCGTAGGGTAAATCGGCTGCGACTCCGCCGATGCGGAAATAGTTATTATTCACCATGCGATAACCTGTGGCTGCTTCCCACAAATCGAGAATTGGTTCGCGATCGCGCATAGTATAGAAAAAAGGAGTTTGCGCGCCTACGTCCGCCAAAAACGGCCCTACCCACATCAAGTGGTTAGCAATCCGGTTCAACTCCAGCATGATTACCCGAATGTAACTCGCCCGTTTGGGGACAGCAATATTCGCCAACTTTTCTGGTGCATTGACTGTCACCGCTTCGTTAAACATCCCCGCAGCGTAGTCCCAGCGGCTCACGTAGGGGACGTACATCACGTTGGTGCGGTTTTCGGCAATTTTCTCCATCCCACGGTGTAGATAGCCCAAAACAGGCTCGCAGTCCACTACATCTTCGCCGTCCAAGGTGACGATGAGCCGGAGTACGCCGTGCATGGATGGGTGGTGCGGCCCCATGTTGAGCACCATTGGTTCGGTTCTAGTCTCAATTCTTGACATAATTAAATGAATTAATGATTACTAGCTATTGTTGATTTTTCTTTCGCTTTATTGATTATGAAGGATATCGAGCTTTCTGAGAAGGATACCTCTGGATCGGATGTCAGTGTTGACACCTATCACGTTCCAGTTTTGGGGCAAGAATTAATTGCGGGTTTGGCTGTGCGCGCAGGTGGCCGCTATTTGGATGCGACGCTTGGGGGTGGCGGACATACTGGTTTGATTTTAGCGGCTGCTGATGTTACGGTGGTGGCGATCGATCGCGACCAAGAAGCCATCCGTTTTTGCCAAACCCGATTTGCCAACGCTCCCGTCGAGTTTTGGCACGGTAATTTTGCGGAGTATCAGTCTGAAGATGCCACCTTTGATGGTATTATAGCAGACCTAGGTGTTAGCTCGGCTCAGTTCGATATACCGGAGCGTGGCTTTAGTTTTCGCCACCCAGCTAAGTTGGATATGCGTATGAACCAGCAGCAATCTTTGACCGCAGAAGAGATTATCAATCACTGGGACGAAGTTAAACTAGCAGATATTATTTACAAGTACGGCGAGGAGCGACTGTCGCGGCGCATCGCGAGGCGGATTGTTGCCCAACGTCCCTTTGAAAGTACAACAGAACTGGCTGGGGCGATCGCCAGCACCTTCCCCCCCAAGCAGCGCAACGGTAGAATCCATCCAGCTACCCGTACTTTCCAAGCT
>CASBQF010000243.1 GCA_949127775.1 Oscillatoriales cyanobacterium PMM_0080 | reverse complement strand
GTAAATATGAGATTATAATTAATAACTTATATGCGGTCATGCTTCGCCCTCTTCACTCATTGAGATGCACCCAAAATATTAATTATCTTATTTAGAACTATATTAAAAATTCAAGACTATTTAGAGACAGCCGTTTTGGCTAATTAAAAAAATAAAAGTTACGATTTAGGAATTAGTGTCTGGATAGATTAGCGATCGAGTTTGAAAAAGACTCTCAAATGTGAGGCTGCGAATAACTCAAGTCGAGGACTGGCTAATACATTTTTTCCCTAACCTTGAATAGTTCCGAGGTTGTGGTGCGTAGTTTGCTACGAACAACCTGTAGCTTTCGGATGAAAATCTGCTGGACATCAAAGCCGGAGATCGATCGGGCGATCGACATTTTACAGCCATTTTACAGCCAGCAGATTTCTGTGCGCCTGCTCGTCGGGCGATCTCGCCTCAGTCGTTCCACTCACCACGGGGCGGGACTGGGGGAGTGCGGCGCAAACTCATAGCCTGATCGTCTTCGCGACGTTCGCCTCTAAGCCACTGCTTGATTGCTGTTTCAATGACTTTGCTTGGGTCATTGGTCAAGTGCTTAATTTGGTCTAGCAGTTCAGAATCTATTTGGATAGATAGTTCCACTTTTTCTGACGAACTGTGGGAGGATATGCTTGACTCACTCATAGTTGAAAAATCCTAGTTTTAATTCTTAAGCTTCAATTCCTTCTAGGAATTTAGGCTTTTTTGTTTTGAAGGAAGTGTTCTGAAGGAAGTTGTGACTTACTCCTAGTATAGATTCACCGCGGCCCAAACGTATATTTTTTACACCCTTGCCCTACTGCTTCCGTCATTTGACCAAATTATCCGCTTCTTGTCAAGCACCAGGAACTAGCGAGTATTTTTTAATTGGCGATCGCGCTCTTGTTGAGCAATTTGACCAAATTAGAGGTCTGAGGATTAATTTTGCTTACTCGGCAGCATTCCCAACCGTTCAAGAGCTTTCTGTACAATCACAGAGAACTTTTTTTCCAGGAGGCGTCTTCGCTCGCAGAGCGCAACTTAGCACAAATATACTGGATATGTCAACCCACCGCCGATAAAAAATTAAATTCTGTTTGAGTTTCTAATTGACTATAAATGATTGTAGATTGAATGAAGTTTTACAATATAACAAAAGTCAATCTTTTGCCGATAGGTTTTATGACTAACGTTCCTGTATCTCGCATTCGCAATTTTTCGATTATTGCTCACATTGACCACGGAAAATCTACTTTGGCCGATCGGCTGTTGCAGGCGACTGGGACAGTGCAAGCACGGGAGATGAAGGAGCAGTTTTTAGACAGCATGGATCTCGAACGCGAACGTGGCATTACGATCAAGCTGCAAGCCGCTCGGATGAATTACACCGCCAAGGACGGTCAGGAGTACGTACTCAACCTGATCGACACTCCTGGACACGTAGACTTCTCCTACGAAGTGTCGCGATCGCTCGCGGCTTGTGAAGGTGCGCTGCTGGTGGTAGACGCATCTCAAGGTGTGGAAGCACAAACCTTGGCAAATGTCTATCTAGCCCTGGCAAATGATTTAGAAATTATTACAGTTTTAAATAAAATTGACCTACCGGGGGCGGAACCAGAAAGGGTAAAAGGGGAAATTGAAGAAATTGTCGGTCTCGACTGTAGCGAGGCGATTCTGGCTTCTGCGAAGGAAGGTATCGGTATTGATGAGATATTAGAGGCGATCGTCCAAAAAGTGCCGCCGCCGCAGGATACTGTTGATAAACCGCTCAGAGCGTTGATTTTTGATAGTTACTACGATCCTTATCGGGGGGTAATTGTTTATTTCCGGGTGATGGATGGCAGTGTCAAAAAGGGCGATCGAGTTTTATTGATGGTTTCGGGGAAAGAATATGTCATCGATGAATTGGGCATACTTTCACCAACTCAAATACCAGTAGATGAACTGCACGCGGGAGAAGTTGGTTATCTGGGCGCATCAATTAAGGCAGTAGCTGATGCTCGCGTCGGAGATACGATTACTTTGGTCAAAAATGCTGCATCGGAGCCTTGGCCTGGTTATACCGAAGCGACACCGATGGTTTATTGTGGCTTGTTCCCGATCGATGCTGACCAATTTCCTGATTTGCGGGAAGCTTTGGAAAAACTCGAACTTAACGATGCAGCGCTTTCTTACGAACCGGAAACATCGAGTGCGATGGGATTTGGTTTCCGCTGCGGTTTCTTGGGTTTGCTGCACATGGAAATTGTGCAAGAAAGATTGGAGAGAGAATACAATTTGAATTTGATTGTGACGGCTCCTTCTGTGGTTTATCAAGTCACCACAATCAAAGGAGAAGTGTTAATAATTGACAATCCGAGTCGCTTGCCAGACCCTCAGTATCGTGAGAAGATTGAGGAGCCTTATGTGAAAGTAGAAATGCTGTCACCGGAAGCTTATGTGGGGACACTGATGGAATTGTCTCAGAATCGGCGAGGCGTTTTTAAGGATATGAAGTATCTCAGTCAAGGGCGGACTACACTGATTTATGAGTTGCCTTTGGCGGAAGTGGTGACGGACTTTTTCGATCAGATGAAATCGCGATCGCGCGGTTATGCAAGTATGGAGTACCAGCTAATTGGTTATCGCGAAAATCCGTTGGTGAAATTGGACATTTTAATTAATGGCGAACCAGTTGATGCTTTGGCGATGATTGTCCACCGCGATAAGGCTTACAATGTCGGCCGCGGCTTGACTGAAAAACTCAAGGAGTTGATTCCCCGCCACCAATTCAAGGTGCCGATTCAAGCAACTATTGGCGCGAAGGTGATTGCTTCGGAGCATATTCCGGCTTTGCGGAAGGATGTGTTGGCGAAGTGTTATGGCGGCGATATTTCGCGGAAGAAGAAGCTGCTGCAAAAGCAGGCGAAGGGTAAGAAGCGGATGAAGTCTGTGGGTACTGTGGATGTGCCGCAGGAGGCTTTTATGGCTGTGCTGAAGCTCGATCGCGATTCTTGATGATGTAGCCCTTTGTCAGGAACAGGCTATAAAAGCCTGTTCCACAAAAAGGCAGTTTTATTGTAGGTTTACTTAACACTATTTATGCCCCGGAGATCCCCCTCGCATCCCCCTTAAGAAGGGGGACTTTAAGAGCTTCTTGTCCCCCCCTTATTAAGGGGGGTTAGGGGGGATCTATCTTAAACGAACCGCTGGCGTCGCAAAAGACGCGAAGGTAAAAGAAAGATATGACTCTGCGCCAGCGAATCATTTTGATTGTTGTCTCTTATCCGTTGTTCGTATATGCGATCGCCTATATTGCAGTTTGGATCGACCCTTATTGGTATGATAACTCTCCAAGACCAGAATACATCCCGTGGGAAGAACGCTGGATATGGGCTTTGTTCGTATCCTTGTTTTATGGTTTTTGGGGTTTCCCTATACTATTGGCTACAATTGCCTTGACTGTACATCTATTCAGGCGATCGCATTGATGGAGCTAAGGAGGCTTTGTGCGAAAAATAAAATATTCGTTGACTTGGTGGTTTTATGTTGATTTTGATCGGAATTGCGATCGGCGTTATTCTGTCTATTTTAGCAATGAAATATATCAACTTATATGGCTATCCGACTTTGCTTCAGTCTTTGATCGGAATTGCGATCGCGATCGGCATACTTTTATCTCTGTTATTTATGGGATATCTCCTGATATTTAGTATCCTAGATCCGATCCGATTTCGTCTCACCAAGCAGTGTGTTGGTTGTAAATTTCAATTTGCCAATGCAGATTTTAGTGGTACCGAATTTGAAGGAGCTAACCTCAGCAACTCCAATCTTTCTGGTGCAAATTTTAGCAATACTAATCTGAAGAAATCAAATTTAAGCAGTATCTCGAATTCTCCGGGAAGCCGTCCTAATTTTCAAGGTGCTAATCTAAGAGAATCAAATTTAACTAATTCTAATCTACCAAATGTTATTCTAGCTAACGCTCAACTTCAAGATGCAAACTTGCAAAATGCAGACTTGCAATTTGCAGACTTCACTGGTGCAGATTTGCAAAATGCTAACTTATTCGGTGCGACACTCACGGGCGCAAAAACTGTGAATGCAGATTTCAGGAGTGCCGATTTGAGAAATGCCAAAATGTGCTTTCTTTCCAGCAATCAAATCAAGTTAGATGGAGCGAAGTTAGAGGGTGCAATCATTACGATATTGAAGGGAAATCCTGACTTTACATCAGCCCAAAAACAGATGCTAAAACAGCGAGGCGCAATTCTGGGAGGCCCTAGCGAACGTTGCTACAATCGCTGATTGAACATAACGGAGCGCTATGAATTTTTATCGACAAATCATTTTATCTATTGTTGCTTATCCGTTTATCTTGTATGCTGTTGCTTTTGTATCGGTTTGGATAAATCCCTATCGGTATGACGATCGCACTTCCCGACACCGCTGAAGATTTCATGTTCTCGCGAAATTGCCAAAATTTATACGTCACCTTTGAAATAAAATAGTCTAATGCCGGGAAAGTCAGAAAATCCCTGTTCGATTAGTTTGAATTATTCCCAATCCATGCCGGAGTGAATGGGTGCATCTGGGTTTTGCAAATATGTGTGTAGGGGCGAAGCATGACCGTAGTAAATATGAGATTATAACTAATAACTTATGTGCGGTCATGCTTCGCCCTCTTCACTCATTGAGATGCACCCGGAGTGAATTAGCCGTTGGTCTTTGGGCTTGTCTAATGTTAGTGTCATGATTTGACCTCCTTTAACTATTATATTATCCTAGAAATGTGGCAACTGAAACCCGATCGCGCCCAGCCGCTTTTGCCCGATAAAGCGACTCGTCGGCGATCGCAATTAACGTCCCCGGCTGCGACATCGGCGCTGGAATGCAGCAAGCTACACCCAAACTCAGCGTCACGTATTCGCTGACAGCAGACTTAGCGTGAACTATCCGCAAACCCCGCACCTGTTGGCCGATAATTTCAGCTACCGAAGCCGCACCTTGAATATCAGTATTTGGCAAAACTATGGCAAATTCTTCTCCACCATAACGCGCTACTAAATCGGCAGATCGCTTTACCGAATGCTGCAAAACCTGCGCCACTTGCCGCAAACATTCATCTCCCGCTTGGTGGCCGTAAGTATCGTTGTAAAGTTTGAAATAATCGATGTCGCACATAATCAAAGATAGCGGTGCTTCTTCCCTCGCCAAACGCCGCCATTCCGTATCCATATAGTCATTAAAAAAGCGGCGGTTTCTTACCTCAGTCAAACTGTCGTAAGTTGCAAAATACTGCAAGGCTAGATTGACTTTTTCTAACTGCTGTTTCTGCTGCTGCAATTGACGGTTGAGCACCGTCAACTGCTGTTCTGCTGCGTGGGTTCTGAGCAAATTTCTTACCCTCGCCAGCAGTTCCCTCTCGTCAAAGGGCTTGGAGATATAATCGTCAGCACCAGCATCCAAACTTTCGATCCGAGCTTCCATACCCGATCGCGCTGTCAAAAATATCACCGGAGTCGAACTCAACTCAGGTGTGTTCCGAATCTCCTTGAGCAAATCCAGCCCGTTTTGTCTGGGCATGATTTGGTCGCTCAATATCAAATTTGGCTGGAACATTTTGGCTTTTTCTAAACCTTCAATCCCGTCCATCGCCACGACTACTCGATAGTATGGAGTCAGTAAAACTTGGAGGTAAGCCAGCAGAAAGTTATTGTCTTCTACTACCAGTAATAGCGGTAATTCTCGGCTGTCTGTTGTTAATTGTTCGTTGTTTTTGTCGTCAAAACTCTGATGTTCGGGGAGCGGGGCTGGGAGTGCGATCGCCCGGACATCTTCAGAGTCGGGTTCAGTCAGTCCAGTCAATTGGGCGATCGCGCTCACCAACTGATTCGCTTCCACAGGCTTCGACAAATGGCTCTGAAACCCCGCCGATCGCGCTGAGGCGGAGTCCTCCTCGGCGACGCCTCCCGTCAGCGCCAGGGCCGGCAGCAGCTCCCTGTGCTCGGACATTTCCATTGCTCTGACACGATGGATCAAATCGCAGCCGTCGGCTTCGGGAATCGCCAGATCGCTCACCAGCACGTCGGGCCGCGACTGTTGTAACTCGGCCATCGCTTCGCTGGTGTTACCGACGGCTGTTACCTGGGCTCCAAATGCTTCGAGGGCCGTTTTCAGAAATTCCCGGATCTCGACGCTGCTTTCAACCACCAGAACTTGCTTTCCGGTTAGGGGTTGGTTCGATGATTGCAAGTGCTTTTCGGGGAAATGGGCGATCGGTGAAGTGCGATCGTCCGGGGCATTTTTGCGATTCCCGATCGGTAACAGCACCCCAAACATCGTTCCTTGTCCCAGCCCGGAACTCGCAGCCCAAACGGTTCCCCCATGCAGTTCCACCAATTGCCGCACAATCGAAAGTCCCAGCCCGAGTCGATGCTGTTCCTTGGCATTCCAGCTATCTGTGGGGCGGAAGTAGTCAAAAATGTGGGGCAGATATTTGGGGTCGATCCCGCAACCGCTG
Organism: Oscillatoriales cyanobacterium PMM_0080; assembly: GCA_949127775.1. GTDB lineage: Bacteria > Cyanobacteriota > Cyanobacteriia > Cyanobacteriales > Microcoleaceae > Microcoleus. The sequence goes on along the minus strand of CASBQF010000243.1, from coordinate 2,471 downwards.
TCTCTGAAACGAATCAAAGTCCCAGATGGGGTAGGCTCGATCCGCACTTCAACTGAGCCTGATGTCGATTCTGGGGTGAATTTGATGGCGTTAGCCAGGAGATTCCAGACTATTTGCTGCAACCGTTCTGCATCTGCAAAAATGTAGCTGACGCCAGGGTAGAAGTGTGTTTCTACGCGGATGTTTTTGGCGTCGGCGGCGGGGCGGAGGGTTTCTATCGCCGATTCGATCACAGACGGGAGGTGAACCCGGCCGACGTTCAGATGCACTTTACCCCGCAGCAGTCGCGAGAGATCGAGGAGATTGTCTATTTGCTGGTTTTGTAATCTGGCGTTGCGCTCGATGATTTCTAAAGCTCGGTTGGTGGTGGCTTCGTCTAACTTGCGCGATCGAGCTAGCTGCACCCATCCCAAAATCGCGCTCAGGGGCGATCGGAGTTCGTGGGACGCGATCGCCAGAAATTCGTCTTTGGCCCGGTTGGCTGCCGTCTGGGATGCTTCAACGGCTTTACGATCTGTGATGTCGAATCCGATCGCCAAATACTGACAGGGTTTTCCGTTGCAGTCCAAAACCGGAACCACTGCACAATAAACCCAATAATCACTGCCATTCTTAGCTTTATTCTTAATTTCTCCCTGCCAAACTTGGCTTTTGGCAGCAGTTAACCGTAGATTTTTGATTAATTCCGAAGATTTATATTCCGAGTGGAGGATGCCGAAGTGGCAGCCGATCAGTTCTGCACGCGAATAGTTAGAGATTGAGCAAGCTCGATCGCTGACGTAGTTAATTATGCCTCGGGCGTCTGTCCTCACCGTCACAGTCGATCGGTCGATCGCTCCTTTAAAATCCAAACATTCTTGCAGCGACAAATCTAGTTCTTTTGTCGTAGAAATTTGGGTGGGGCGATCGGGCGCCTCCGGTTGCTGGGGATCGACCCGATCCTTGCTCCACTGTTCTATTTCCATTGCTTCTAATTTTCCCTGATGGCTGACAGCGAACTTACTCGCATCCTGATTCATTATCACTGTTTTTTTTCCCACACCAGCGAGTGTAATATTTTGTATGTTTTCATTTTCATCAAAACTCTGCCGTCCACACATCCACTCGGGAGTCACCTCAAATCCTCTCTTCATCGGAATAGTAAATTAGAGTTAACAGTTAACCGTCAACCGTCAACATCACCTGACGTGTAACCAGAATTGATGTCACATCAAATTTTATTTACACTTTGGCTAAATTTTATCAATCTGAAGAGATACTTTTTGAGATAAAGCTCGATCGCAACTTCTGTTAAATTATTTTCTTCTACATCTTGACAGCCCTGTGCATCTTTTGTATTATAAATGTAATATGCCCTCAAACAAGAGAGCAACCAACTCCACTAATACCAATTTAATGGGTCGTTGCATAGAATCCGATCTCCCTGGCACACCCCTTAATAAGGGCGAGACAAGATTCCGATCAAAGTCCCCCTTATGAAGGGGGATTTAGGGGGATCGAGATATATGGAACTTCACATTAAATTGGTATAACGCACTCAAATATTAACAGTTCGAGGAAAATTGTCTGTGAATTTAGACGCTGTACGCGAGCAATTTGAACAAAGAGCATTTGATTATGACGGCTTAATTCCCCGCCTCATTCCACGCTATCACGAGCAACACGATCTAATATTGCAGTTAATCCCTTTTCAAACCAATGCTAACATCAAAGTTCTGGATTTAGGCGCGGGGACAGGCATACTATCTGCCCTAGTTTTGCAAGCATTTCCTCAAGCAAAAGTCCTAGCATTTGACATGGCCGAGAATATGCTAAAAATTTGTCAGACTAATTTATCTGCCTTCCAACAACGGCTCACATTGCAGCAAGGAAATTTCGCCGAAGATGATTTCGGTAACGGTTACGATTTGGTAGTTTCCGGCTTAGCAATCCACCACCTCGATGGCGCCAGAAAACAAACACTATTTAAGAAACTTTTTCAGTCAATGAATTCAGGAGGAATCTTGCTAATTCGAGATATTGTGACAGGTGGTACTCCCAGACTGACGGAGCAATACGAACAGTTGTGGCGGCAGTACATGAAAGACAGTGGAGAAGACGATAAAATTTGGTTTCAAAAATACCTAGAAGAAGATATTCCTTCCTCTATAGAAGAGCAGACAAAGTGGCTTTCAGAATCTGGTTTCGCAGATGTAGGATGTCACTGGCGCCATCTAAATTTTGCGATTTTTGGGGGAGTAAAAGCCAACTAACTTAATCAATAACATGGATAATTCACGATTAGTAAAAGTCAGCAAGTACCTCAGCAGACATCTGCGACACAGCCCGGAACGCATCGGAATTGAACTTGCTCCTGGTGGCTGGGTTCCTATTCGCGAACTTCTAGCTGCTTGCCGAAAATATAAGTTTGCCCTTCAGCTTGCTGAACTCAAAGAAGTAGTTGCCGAAAATGACAAACAGCGCTTTTCCTT
>CASBQF010000242.1 GCA_949127775.1 Oscillatoriales cyanobacterium PMM_0080 | reverse complement strand
GCTTGCACCAGCGCGGTTTCAGCTTGCTTGCGTTCCGTAATATCAGTAAAAGCAATAATCCCGTAGCAAATATCCCCGAGAGAATCATAAATAGGAGTCGCCCAACTCTCCACCGGAATCACCTTATTCCCAGTCCGAATTTCTACACCCTCAGTCCGCACTGTTTCGCCCCGGAGCGCCTGCATAATTGGCAAGTCTTCCACAGGACATCTCTCATTAGTTCCGGCTTTATAAAATTGATAAATTGCAGCTTTCTGCTCCGAATTAATATGCGGTACAGTACCTTTACCAAATACCTCCCGCGCCTTCTGATTTGCATAAAAAGATTGACCGTTAGCATCCAGCACGCACACGCCCAACGGCATAGCTTCCAAATATTGAGTCAGCCGACTTTCGTTTTCGTGAAGTTTGGCAATCAGCATCGCCTGCTTGCGATTTAATTTTGCCAACTCCTGATTCATTTCCTGAAGCTCAATTTGTTTTTCAGCTAATTGTTTATCTTGAAAATATCTGTAAATTGCCTCAGTAACAGTTAATTTTAAATCATCCGATTGCCAAGGCTTAGATATGTATCGATACAATTTAGCATAGTTGATAGCATTGGCTACTGCCTCCAAATTAGCCTGCCCCGTCAGCATAATTTTGAGAGAGTGAGGCGAAATGGCATGAACGCTCCTTAATAGCTCATCTCCTTTCATATTCGGCATAATATGATCGGAAATAACCAAAGGAACTTCATACTGTTCTGCCAAAAGCTCTGACAGCAACTCTAACGCTTCTTCGCCGCTTTGGGCAGTTTCAATTAAATATTTATCTTCAAAAGCTTTTAGCAAATCTATTTCCAGACTATCGAGTATAGTCTGCTCATCATCTACACAAATAATGACTGGTTTTTTCATAAAGTTGCTAGACCAGATTTAATAGCTTCAATTAATTCTTGACTGCGCCAAGGTTTTTGTATAAAAGCATGAAGATTGGCTTGAGTTTTTGTGCGTTCGATTGCTTCTGGGTCTGCTTGTCCCGTCAGCATCACTGTCACAATTTGCGGATATTTTTGATGAATCTTAATCAGCAACTCATCTCCTTTCATTCCAGGCATCAACCAATCAGAAACAATTACTAGAATGTTCACCTCATCTTCACATAGCTCTTCAATAATTTCCAGTGCTTCGGCAGCACTTTCAGCAAATTCGCAAAGATATTTACCATTAAAAGCCTGTTGCAGTTCAATTTCCAGACTTTCCAACACTGCTACTTCATCATCGACACACAAAATTGCTGGTTTAGACATCGCTACTTTCATCCTTTAGTATGACAAGGCCAACCCTGATGGGTCAGCACACCGTTTTCCAAATTGTACATTCCATACGGGTAGACTGCCAATTTTCATCCCCAGACTGATGTCTCTGGGGCGATGGAATCTAATCAGTTAAATTAATTGGCAAAGACACTGTAAATACAGTTTTATCGGGCACTGACTCGACATCAATTTTACCCTGATGTTTTTCAATTATTTTTTTGACAATATCCAATCCTAACCCGCTACCTTCTCCCGCAGGTTTTGTAGTAAAAAATGGCTCAAAAATTTTCGGCAAAATCTCCGGCAGAATCCCCTTGCCGCTGTCAGTTATTTTTACCAAGACGCTATTATCTTGCTGTATTGCATCAATCGTCAAAGTTCCTTGATTGTCCATCGCTTGTAAGGAGTTGTGAATTAAATTTGTCCAAACTTGATTTAGTTCGTCGGGATAACACTGTACCGCAGGCAATTCAGGTTGATAGTTTCTGAAAATTTCCACACCCTGCTTGATTTGGTTTTGATAAAGAGTTAATACAGTTTCAATTCCCTCGGTAATATTTACCTGTAATTTTTCCCCATTTACATCGTAACGCGCATAATTTTTTAGGGCAAAAACGACTTTTGCAGCGCGTTCTGTAGCGATAGATATGGTTTTGGCGCTTCTGTGAATGCTAGCAAAATCGTAGGCTGTTTGTATAATATTTGGGCTGTCAGGGTCTTTGAGTAACGGCAAAAATTCTTGTAAGTTTCCTTGCAATCCGATATTTACTAAAATGCTGGCAAGGCTGTCAGCATTATCAATACCCTCTGACTCTATTTGCCGCTTCAGCCCTTTTTTTACTTCCCGTTTTTCTCGCGTAGATAAAGAGTAAGTTTGTTGGCTGGAACTATACATCAAGCTCAAGAAATCTTGCTGGCGTTCTGCTGAAAGTTCTTTGAAAAAAACGGGCAAACTTTCGAGATTGTTATCCAAAAAGCTGGTAATATTGCCAATAGACGATCGAATTGCTCCTAGGGGCGTATTAATTTCGTGAGCAATGCCTGCAATCAGTTGCCCTAATGCGGCCATCTTTTCCGATTGAACTAATTGATTTTGTGTTGCTTGGAGTTGGTCTAAAGTGACTGTCAGCTCATCGTTTTTTTGTTGGAGCTTTTTTTGCAACTGACACATTGCTAAATGAGTTTCTACTCTAACTAGAACCTCTTCTACCTGAAAGGGTTTGGTAATATAATCTACACCGCCCACAGCAAAGGCTTTGACCTTATCTAGTACGTCATTAATCGCGCTGATAAAAATCACTGGAATGTGGCGAGTGTGTTCGTCAGCTTTGATTTTTTCGCAAACTTCATACCCATTCATTTCGGGCATCATGATATCCAGCAAAATTAAATCTGGGGGCATACCTTTGACCGCCGAAAGCGCTAACTCCCCGCTAGGTACGGGGCGGACTTTATAGCCTTTGCCATTCAAAATTCCGGCGAGCAGCCGCAAATTAGCTGGGGTATCGTCCACTACTAAAATATTACCGCGATCTGTGCTAGAAATGTCATTATTCATGTAATCTTGCTTGAGAAATTAACTTTAAAACTTTGTCGTACTCGAAATTTTCTATACAATTGGCGATCGCACCAGCGGTTACTGTATCCTTTAGTTGAATTTGCCCGATCGCACTTTCAATCAAATCCATATCTGCATTTAGTATCGCTAGCTTCAAATCAGCTACCAACGACTCAGGCAATTTAGCGAAGTCAGCCGAACTCATTTCGCGATCGTGCTCTTTGATTCCTGATAAACTAGCTTGACCCGGATCTTCATAAATATAGCGTACTCCGATGTGTTTGTGCATAGCATCGAAAATATCCGCTTCCCGGAAAGGTTTCCGCATAAAAGCATCGCAGCCCGCAGACAAAATAACGGCTCGTTCTTCCTCCAAAACGCTCGCTGTCAGCGCAATAATAGCGGTAGCTTGACCTTTAATAGTGCCTTTAATTTGTTTTGTTGCTTCGTAGCCATCCATCACGGGCATTCTCATGTCCATCCAAATTAAATGCGGTTCCCAACTGTCCCAAATCTCAATAGC
>CASBQF010000241.1 GCA_949127775.1 Oscillatoriales cyanobacterium PMM_0080 | reverse complement strand
TTAAGTTGATAAAACGTTCTGCATATGGCTTTAGAAATTTTGAAAACTACAAAAATAGATGTTTGCTTACTTGGCATTTTAATTGTTAGTTTGGCATACCAAGTAAGGAAGAACCTAAACAATTACTGACGATGGAACCAGAATTGATATTAATCGTTCATCCATTCGTCATAAGTTCAGACCTAATTGCATTTGTCAATCAGTATAATTACTGAAAAAACTGCTTTTCTAGGACTGGAAAATTCCCAAGTAGTAAGGTACGCATTACGCACCCTACAAATAGGGTTTTTGCATCATACCAATTTTTTATGAGGCTGCATAGAATCCGATCTCCCTGGCACCCCCCTGGTGGGAGGGGGGGACAAGATTCCGATCAAAGTCCCCCGACTATCCGGGGGATTTAGGGGGATCGAGATATGTGCAACTTCACATTAAATTGGCATCAGTCCTAAGCTATTCTGCATTTGAGTAGTAGTAAGGTGCGCATTGCGCACCCTACAAATAGGGTTTTTACATCAGTCCTATCAGGACTCATCGGGTGCATCTCACTTTGGCAAATATAGCCTTTCTCGGAAAGATGAGGTACAAATTTTGACCTGAAAAACCTGCTGGTGTAAGGGTTGTAGCATAACTCAGCATACCTCATCTTTCTGGGAAACGCTATATATCTGTAAGGGCGAAGCATGACCGAAGTAAATATGAGATTATAACTAATAACTTATACGCGGTCATGCTTCGCCCTCTTCAAAAGTGAGATTGGCCCCACTCATCTGCCTACATCTGCGGTTTTCTGATTCATCACATAATAGATTGCCCAAATAGCCATCGGCCGCAAATAATGACTAGCCCGAAAAGTCCCCACCGCCGTAATCGCTTCCGGTGTCCGAAACTGCAACCCATTCTCATAAATTTGCCGCACCACCGCATCCGTCAACTTAAAAGCCTTCTCCGACCTTCCCATCTGCACCAAAAAAGCCGCTAACCCAAAATTAATCCCCGTCCAAACCTCCAGAGGATGAGTCGCATTCGGATTTTCCGGGGAACCGTTCAACATCACCCCATTAGCCGCCCCAAACTCACCATCTTTGAATTTCAAAAAGCAAGATTCATACACAGTTTCTAAGGCACTAACGGCACATTCTGGCGGTACAATATCCGGCAATCCCAACAGTTTTGCGTAAAATTGACCGCACAATTGATCCGTCATCACCACTTCGGAATTACTCTCGCTATCCAAGCGATAATATTGACCATTCCAGAGTTTTTCTTGATAATTTGGTCTAGCTTGCTCCAGCCAACTGTGGTATAATGCTATCTTGGCTGGAGGATTGGGAATTATCTCTGGCGCTCTATCTTCTAAGATTTCACCGATCGCGATCGCACTCTCCAACGCAGCCAACCACAAACCCCCGCAATACGCACTAATCCCCCGCATTTGCCAATCATCAAACGTCTGATCTGGTGCGCCCGAATTCTCAGGAATCCCATCCCCATCCTCATCAAAGGTTTTGAGATAAGCCAAAGCCTCAACAATTGCCGGCCAACAATCCTGCAAAAACTCATAATCCGTGCTACCAGTCAACAAGAAATCCCGATAAACCTGCAACACAAAATCGCAAGGCAAATCCTTCCACAAATTACAATCTTGATAGCTAGTATAATTAGTTTTCTCCCAAGGATGTTCGTTCGGAGCCCCTAAATCGTGGGGAGTCGCACCGACTGCTTTTCTAATCGCCGATGCTTGATTCCAACCAACAATTCTCGGCGTATCATCCCCGGCTGAAATTGCCCTAGCAAAAGCGATAATTACCGATTTTTCTAATTCCGGCCACAGCATCAACAAAGCAAAGGAACCGTAAAGCCGCACATCTAAACTTTCATACCAACGGTAATCAATGCACTCCAAAACTCCAAATTGACCATGCGGATCGCGTTCGTTAGCTGCACTCCAAAGTGTACCGCCGTCAGTTAATATGTACAGTTCATTAAACAAAGCCATTTTGAAACTATCAGTCAAATCTTCCCGTACCAAAATCGGTTTTTGCCAAGCTTCAATACTTTCGCGCCAAGTATCAGAATGCTTCATTGCAGTGCGAATAATTGACCAAGCATTTTTGCCGTTGCGCCCGAAGAAATCCGTATAGCGACGATAATACTCAACTCCCGGTGCAAATTCAGTAATGGGCAAATCCCATGATAAAATAAAGGGAATCTTGCGAGTTTTTCCTGGTCGAACAGTGAACCGAACTGCGATCGCACAAGCGGATCTTTCTCCTGGATCGCAGGCTGTCTCGTCTTTGTCATCTAACAAACAACCATCACCAGAAAAGTTCTGCCAAATGTCATCGCCCTTCCCGGCTGGATTCCAGCGAGTTTGATAGAATACTTCTACGGCTGGATTGGTGATTGTGGCGATCGCCCATTGTCCATCCCCTTCCTTTGGATCGTCATCAGCATTTAAGCGCGTCATCACGCAGCCAATCCGGTGAAAATCTTCCACCAACAAATTCATATTCCCGCCACTTTCTCCCCACCGAGGCTGATAATCATAGGCCGGACTACCATCATCTCGCACTTTAATTTCTGGGGATTTATTCGCATTAGTAAACCAGCCGACAATATTCTCCCAAGTTAACATGATGCTGAGAGTAATCGGCGCATCTGTAGGATTGTGCGCCACCCATTCAAACATGGCTACCGGGTAACTGCTTTCTTGATAATTATTCGGCAAAATCGGCGAAAACTGTTCGCAACTTAATTCAGAATAAAATACATTTTCATAAACAAACCAACTGCGCGGATACAAAGCATAATAACTCCCCGAAGAATTCAAATTTGTCTCCTTCACTCCATCCGTTACATCCGTTACAAAATCCGCTGCCAATCTTCCTTCCGCTGGATACCATTTCCAACTAGATAAACTGCCATCAGTGGGCGGTTCAGTACACAGTGCGAAAGCTTGTTTTTTGCCGCCACATTCCTCAAAAACACTGAATTGACAAGCGGGTAAACTATTAAAAATGTGTTCGCCACCGTCGATATGCCAGAGGTTGAAGTCTCCACGGGGCGATCGCCCGATGCAGCCAGCCCCGAAGCCACCCAAGGGCATTCCGTGCCAAGGGCCGTCGTCAAGATTGCTGGCGTAGCGGACTGTGTAGGGGCTATCCCAACCGAGGCCAATGGCGCGTTTCCAGGTGTGTGGAGGGATGTTTGGATTGGATGTGCGATCGTTCATGATAGGTATTAGTGGCAAAGGCGATCAGCGCAAGTCTCGCAGAGCCTTAATAGTATATAATCGAAATTAACAGTTTACCCTACTGCGGAACAAGTCAAATGAGTCGAACCATAAATTTTCAGACTGTCTCTTGGTTTTGGGATCTCTACACAAGACATCTTATAGATCTTGAGCCACCTTATCAAAGACGCAGTGTTTGGAATCAAGAATATAAAGATTTTTTTATTGATACTGTACTTAATGAGTATCCTGCTCCCGCAATTTTCTTGTATCAAGAGATTACTCCTGAAGGTGTCTCTAAGTATGGTGTAGTTGATGGAAAGCAAAGGTTATCCACTTTGTTTGACTTTGCTAACAACACATTTCCTGTAAGTGAAACAGCAACCATTACAAGAATCAGAGGGAAAAATTTCACAGACTTAGACAATGAATTCAAGCAGAAGTTTTGGAAATATCAGTTTGCCGTTGAATATGTCCAATCCGATGATGAAGGAATTATCAATAATATATTTGACCGTATTAATCGTAATGTTAGTAAATTAACACCCCAAGAACTTCGTCACGCCAAGTTTAGTGGAGTATTTATCACTACGGTAGAAGATTTAACTGATTGGATGATTGCCGTTTTACCGGAAAACTTTCCCTCAATTCCTGCCAAATCAAGAAAACAAATGAAAGATGTAGAATTTGTGACTCTACTTTTACTTTTCTTAGAAGAAGGAGTCAAATCATATCGTCAGGATGATTTGGATAAAGCTTTTAACGATAGAGATGTAATGTGGGACGATCGAGATGAAATAGAAACTCGATTCAAAAAAGTTATTGAATTAATAAAAGAGCTTGTCAAACAATCTCCTAAAAATCTAAATTTATGTAAAACAAGACTAAAAAATCAAGCAGATTTCTATTCATTGTTTGGTGCTATATCAGAACTAAATGCTGAAAAGCCATTCAAAATAACTCCTGCTATTCGCAATAAAGTAGATGTTTTCTTGACATCATTAGATTCTCCTGAATCAAGGATAAATATTCCCGCAGCTCAAGATTATTATGATGCCATTACAACTTCATTAGGTTCAGCAGGAATTGAAAAAAATAAAACCAGAATTAATATCTTAAAATTAGTGATTTCAGGAACCATTAATCTCTGAATCAACTGGTAAATTCTCAAAATTATGATTTATCCTCCTATTTTAGACCGTCAGTATCAACAATATCATCCCCTAGTTGAAGAAGCTGCAAAGCAAGTCAAATCAACAATGCTAATTTTTTGTGAAAACAAAGGATATGCACTGACTTCTCGAATTAAAACTATTGAATCTCTAGCGGAAAAAATTGAGACAGGTAGATTCAAGAAATGGTCTGAATTAAATGACTTATTTGCTTGTACAGTCATTATACCAAGTCTGTCACAAGAACAAGAAGTGATTGAATTTTGTCAAAATACTTTTGATGTCAAGAAAATAGTAAAAAGAGGACAGAATAAAAAATCTCCAGATACTTTTATATTTGATTCAACTAGAGTCTATGCTCAGTTAAGAAGAGCAGAAGATCCAAATTTAGATAACTTGTTAAGTATATTTGATATTCTGTTTGAAATTCAAATAAAAAGTGCCTTTGAACACGCCTGGGCAGTTTCAACCCATGATTTGGTTTATAAAAGTGCTGAGATTGATTGGAAAAAACTTCGTTTAGCGGCACAAATCAAAGCTACTGTTGAACAGCTAGATACCATGATTATGGCATTTGAACAAATAGCTTCTACTATACAAGAGCATGAGTATGCTGAAATTAAAAGAAAGCGTCAAATAGCTGTTGCTACCCAAAAGCTATTTGAACAAAAAATTCCCGAAGAACTTAAGCCTAAAGATATGAGCCGTTTTTGCGATAACTTATATGGTATTCTGGTCAAAGCTGAAAAAGAGGACAAAGTTCAAGAAGTTATTAAGTGTATTCGAGAAAAAGTTAATTCAACACCAACTGACCTAATTCCTCGTAGTATTTCGTTATTACAATATTTTTTGGCGATTTTAGTAGAAGCAGAAATTATTATTTTGCCTTTAGACAAGTATTATTTTCATATCACATCAGAATTGCTGACGCTTTATCCAATTTTTCAGGACAGCGTTGATTTGATTTTTGAATATGAGCTTTAACTTTTGTATAAGTCATGTCTCAAAAACCTCATTCCTTCACCTCAACAAATCCCAAATCAGTCCCTTTCCCCGCGTGCACCAAAGCCAACTTTTCGTAACGCTTAGCGTGTTCTACCAACTCCGCAGATTCCTCTTCAGACAAGTCTCGTAGCCGCTTGGCAGGCACTCCAGCAACCAGCGTGTGAGGGGGAACGTCCTTCGTCACAACCGCCCCTGCACCGACAATCGAGCCCGTTCCTACCCTAACGCCATCTAGGACGATCGCCCCAATCCCGATCAAACAACCCCGTTCAATGTAAGCTGAGTGAATCACGGCTCGGTGTCCGATCGTCACAAAATCTTCCAAAACCGTCGGTTTCCCTGGATCGCCGTGTAAAATAGCTCCATCTTGGATATTAGTGCTACAGCCGATCGCAATGCACTCCACATCCCCTCGCACCACCGCCCCATACCAAATACTCGCCCCCGCAGCCACTTCTACCCTACCGATGACAACAGCGTTTTCGGCCACAAAAGCAGCTTGGGAGACATTGGGAATCGGCCAATAGGAAGGGAGTTTAGTCAGAGATTCGTTGAGATTACTCATTTGTTGGTCGATCGATTTACTTTTAACAGATTAATGAATTGTCAATACAAGGTATAATAAAACCATTTGGCACTTTTGCAAATAAAAATTTAGGACTGCCATACATGATCGAAGTAGTCTTGCAATACCCGATGTTTGGCCCGGAAATTCAGTGTCCGCACTGTCGCCAAACGATTCCGGCTTTAACCCTCACCGATGCCTATTTGTGTCCGCGTCACGGGGCATTTGAGGCAGATCCCAAAACGGGGGATTTAGTTCACCTTCAGTCTGGACGACACTGGCGCTGCTGGGAAGATGAATGGTATCGCCAGCACACTCATCCCGATGGAATTCGGTTTGAAATTCACGAAGCGCTCGATCGACTTTATACTCAAGGTTATAAAGCAACTCGTGTCATTATTGCCCAACGCTATCGTGACTTAATCAGCACTTATTTGGAACGGAGCACCCCTTGGCGAGGTGAATCGGAATTGTCACAGCCAAAGCTTTATGGTTTACCTGTCGATTTTAGCCCCGATCCTCAACAGAAACCTTGCTGGGAAGTGATTAATTTTGATTTAGAAAAAGAGCCGGGAGTTCCGATTCGATATCCCTATTTTCGGTTGTTTGAATAGTTATTAGTCATTAGTTATTGGTTAGTGGTTATTAGTTATTAGTTACTGGTTATTAGTTACTGGTTGATTAGTAGTAGGTAACAATTAACAACTATCAACTGTCAACTATCAACTATCAACTATTAACTATTAACTGCAAACTGTCAACTGTCAACTGTCAACTGCCAAATGCACCACGCCTCCATTCGGACTGCTAATATTCATAAAGCGATCGCCTTTTATGAACAATTGGGATTTACTGTGAGCGATCGCTTTACCACCGGTTATACTCTCGCCTGTTGGATGGAAGGCCTCAACGGACGCATCGAACTCATCCAAATCCCGGAACCGAAACCCGCACCCGATGCTTTTGGTGACGAACATTATGTTGGATACTATCATCTATCCTTTGATTTAACTGAGGCCACAACAGACTTGCCTACTTGGTTACAGTCTCTCAAACAACGGTTTGAAGTAGCAGCCTCTGAGGAATCAAGCCAGTTGCAACCGCTGAAAGTTTTATTGGAACCGACTCAACAGGCGATCGGGCAAAATGTTTATGAAGTAGCTTTTATTGCCGATACAGATGGTTTACCCTTAGAGTTTATCCGGCGGATTAATTAGTGTGAGTAACCAATATATAACCTTTTTTACAAAAATGAGGTGCGCTGGGATTTTTCGTAATTGGTAATTTAGGACTTATGTATGAGTAGCCAGAAACCGGGTTTTTTTACCAAAATACTCACCAAGAACCCTGAATCTCATTGAAAAACCCGGTTTCTTGAGCTTTGTGTATCAGCCATCTAATTACTTGCCCGCAATTGAGAATAGTTATTATTATTAATTAATTCTAAAAGTCACCACCAATTCAAACATATTCTTCCAAAAAATGGCTAAATTTTGAAGTTAAAATCTAGTATATTGTCTTTTTGACTATAATATGAACATCTATTCATACTATCAGGCGTAAGTAAAAACCCAGAAAACACCATGCAAAAAGCCAAATCTAGGGATTCCGGCTGCTCTAGTTGCAGTCACGACGATGACGATCGCAGCCATGAGAATCATAACCATAACCACGATCACGGCAACGGAGATTTTAACCTGAAGCAAGAATTGATTCCTGTTATATCAGTTGTCGTACTATTTATCGGCGGTTTAATATTTGAAGAAAAACTGCATAATACGCCCTATTCTATAGGTGAATATCTGGTTTTTATTCCAGCCTATCTTTTGAGTGGATGGAATGTTTTAACTATGGCGGGGCGCAATATTCTCCGAGGTAGAGTGTTTGATGAAAACTTCTTAATGGCGATAGCAACACTCGGCGCTTTAGCTATTCACAAACTCCCCGAAGCAGTCGGAGTGATGTTATTCTTCAAAATCGGAGAACTTTTTCAAGAATTTGCGATCGGGCGATCGCGTCAATCGATCCGATCGCTCTTAGAGATCCGTCCAGACAGCGCCAACCTCAAGCAAAATGGCGACATCAAAAAAGTTGCACCAGAAACCGTAGCCGTCGGCGATATCATCCTTGTCAAACCAGGCGAAAAAATCCCCTTAGATGGTGAAATTATCGACGGAAATTCTCAGATTGACACATCTGCACTAACCGGCGAATCAGTACCTCGAACCGTAAAAATTGGAGAAACAGTTTTAGCAGGAACAATTAATCAGACAGGAGTGCTCACCGTCAAAGTTACCAAACTGTTCGGTGAATCTTCAATATCCCGAATTCTGGAATTAGTAGAAAATGCTAGAAGCAAAAAAGCTGAAACTGAGAAATTTATCAGCAAATTTGCCAGTTACTATACGCCTTTTGTAGTATTTGCATCCCTAGCAGTGGCTTTAATTCCGCCTTTATTCATTTCAGGCGCAACTAATGCAGACAGATTTTTGTGGGTTTACCGCGCCCTTGTCTTATTAGTTATTTCCTGTCCTTGCGGATTGGTAATTAGTATTCCTCTGGGATACTTTGGGGGAATTGGCGGTGCAGCCAAGCGCGGTATTTTGGTTAAAGGCTCGACTTTTCTAGATACGCTGACAGCAGTTAAGACAGTTGTTTTGGACAAAACAGGAACTCTGACAAAAGGAGTTTTTAAAGTAGTACAAATTGTGCCTGCAAATGGTTTTTCCCAATCTGAGTTAATGGCAATAGCTGCTAAAGTAGAATCTCAATCAAATCATCCAGTCGCGAAATCTATTCTGGAAGCTTACAGCGGAAAGATAGATTCATCGGATGTGACAGATTACGCAGAAATAGCCGGACACGGCATCCGAGCAAAACTAAATAATCAAGTTGTGCTTGCCGGAAATGACCGTTTACTGCACCGAGAAAACATTGCTCACGATGTCTGCAATGCGGGCGGTACGATCGTCCATTTAGCAGTAGACAGCCGCTATGCTGGCTATATTTTGATTGCTGACGAGCTTAAGGAAGACGCAGTACAGGCGATTCGTGACCTTAAGAAACTAGGTGTTGAACGAATTGTGATGCTGACGGGAGATAATCAAGCTGTAGCCGATAGTGTTGCGAAAAAGCTCGGTTTAGATTCCTACATAGCTGAGTTATTGCCCGAAGGCAAGGTAGAGGCGATCGAAAAACTGATCGGCGAATCAAAAAAAGGCGATAAAATAGTCTTTGTCGGGGACGGAATTAATGACGCACCCGTGCTTGCTAGGGCTGATGTGGGCATAGCGATGGGAGGTTTGGGATCTGATGCGGCGATCGAAACTGCCGATGTTGTAATTATGGCAGATGCACCGTCAAAGGTGGCTGAAGCCATCCAAATTGCCCGAAAAACTCACAATATTGTCTGGCAAAATATCATTTTTGCTATGTCAGTCAAAGGCATATTTATTGCTTTGGGTGCTTTTGGGTTAGCGACAATGTGGGAAGCTGTTTTTGCCGATGTTGGGGTAGCTCTCGCAGCGATTTTCAATGCAACTAGAGTTTTGAAGTAGAGAGTTCGTAGCGTGGCAAAAGCCCGTTTTATGACAGGTGATATTGTTTCCGGTTACATCGGTATTAAGCTGTTCTGCATTTAAATTGCATATCAAAAAAAATCAAACAATGAGTGGGATGGGCGTCCCGCCCGTCCTAAATATACAATTTAAATGTACGACAGCTTATTAGTCGAAATTAGGAGAAGGCAGTGCCTTGTCCCTACAGTTAATCGGGGTAGGGAGACGGCAGTGCCGTCTCCTCCATTTTATCATTCTGGTGCAACCAGAATTGATATAAAATATACTGAGGTTAAAATTTTATGCACCGTCAACGTTCTCTGCCCTGGATTTATCGATATTCTCGCCCGATCATGGCAGGGATTGCAAGTATCGGGGCTGCGATTACCGCTTATCTAACAGCCATCAAGTTATCCCAAGGAGCGGTAACTTGTCCTATAGCTGGTTGCGATATCGTGCTTTCGAGTCCCTATGCCTATGTCTTTGGTTTGCCTCTTTCTCTATTTGGTTTTTTGGGCTATTTGAGCATGATAGTTTTTGCGGTAGCTCCCCTATTTGTCAATCCTTCAGAACAGAAAAGTCTCCGCTCTACTTTAGAGTCTTGGACGGGACTATTTCTGTTTGCTGGTGGCACAGCAATGATGATTTTTAGTGGCTATTTAATGTATGTACTGACTGTTGACATCAAAGCAACTTGTATTTACTGTATTGCGTCTGCTTTCTTTGCAACTAGCTTGTTTGTCTTAGCATTAATCGGTCGGGAATGGGATGATATCGGGCAACTATTTTTTATCGGAATTCTGGTATCTATGTTAGTGTTGATTTCCTCTGCTGGTCTTTATGCCGATGTGAATAATCTCGGCACTGCCAAGGAGACAAGTATGAAAACCACAACATCTTCCGGTACTTCGGAAATTGCTTTAGCGCAGCATTTGAAAAGAGTGGGAGCTAAAATGTACGGCTCTTATACCTGCTCTCACTGTCAAGCGCAGAAGCAAAGTTTTGGCAAAGAGGCGGCTTGGATTTTCAATTATATCGAGTGCAATCCTCAAGGAAAAAATGCGATGCCTGATCTTTGCCAAGCTGCAAAGATTCAGGGTACTCCCGCTTGGGAAATTAACGGTAAGTTGTACGAAGGACAAAAATCTTTGCAGGAGTTAGCTGATTTATCTGGCTATCAGGGAAGTCGGGAATTTCAAAATCTCTCAAATCAGAAACCCTGACAATAGTGATTTTTGGCGATCGTCGATCTAATAACAGAAGATCGCACCTCGATTAAATTAGCCGCCACCGCCCAAGGAAACGGCGCTGCAATCCAAATCCGATCGCCATTCCTGCGACTACAATGCCTGTCAAGTAAGCCAACACAGTCAACCGCACTGAAAGAGGAGGCGCAACTCCCTCAACTTCGATAGTTTGTGAAACCTGAAATGGTGGAAACTGACGGGCTGTATTTAGTTGGGGAGAAACTTCTACCTCAACTTTATGAGGTGCGCCATCAAAAAACTGCTCTTGCCATACCAGTTTTCCGGCTGCATCTGGCGCACCTTTGTAGCCAAAAGCAATCCACTCATCTTCCGCTGGGGTGACTTTAATATTCAACAATACATCTGTGACTGGTTGATTGGTTTTGGTGTCGGTGACTTGAACTTGTAGATTAGCAGTTGTACCTACTCTGGCGCTAACATCTCCAGAAAGTCGCACCTGCAAACCCTGAGATTGCATAATTGGCTTTGTTTTTTCTGTCGGTTTAGATTCCATCATGTGAGACATTGGCATCGACATCTCAGACTGGGCGATTTCAGCACTGACATTAACATATAACAAGGTAGCGATCGCAATTATGATCCCTCCACTCAACAGCAATCGCACTTTCTGTGGCGCTATTTCTCCTGCTTGGATTTGTTGCTTCCCTCCAATCACCAAACCGCCACCTAGCCCGACAACTAACAAAATCGCAGCTAAAATCACGAAATTGCGATACTTCACCGCGTTTTCGGGGACAGATAGTGTTAAAGTTTGCTGAATTGGAGGAAAAGCATTTTGTGCGATCGGAGTCACATTTGCTAATAATTGATAATTTCCCCTAATCGGCATCATTTGCTGGATTTGTAACTCACCTTTAGGTGCAATAGCCTCTATCTCCAACAACTTTGTTCCCTCCACAATCGGAAAATCGGTGGTAAACCAAGGATTTTTAGGTGGAGTTAGAATTGTCAACTTAATTCGAGCATTCTCTAAGGGAATACCCGCTGCATCTAAAGCTTGCAGCTTTAACGAAACTGGAGGTAAAGGTGTAGTTGCTTCGGCTTCAAAGGGTAAAATCTGGCTGATTGGGGGTTCGGTAGTTAGTCGCACAGTTGGTTGTGGAGACTGCGAAAATCCTACCCAACCATAGAAAATTACACTCATCATGCAGACAGCACTGATGAGTGCAGAAAACTTTAATTTTGACATTTTAATTCGGGACTTTTAAGGGCTTTTGCGTGGGGTGGAGGCGGGTTTATGTAAGCTGTCTGCACCTTTTAAAGCTAAGGAATGAACCCGCCCCTACAGGTTCTTGAGAATGGTGCAATATTTCAATTAAAAACAATCTTGTCTAATGACAACTAACCATCAAAGTGTGGTGGCGCAGAGAGTGTACCTTGTCATGGACGGCGGGATAAGTTGTAAAGTAAACAGTCCAGACAGTCAAAGCGCATAGAGAGATGTAGAGCGTGGCTTGCACGGGTGTTGAAAGCGTCAACCGTGCCGTTTGTTGCAAAATAGAAGAAGAAGAAGATTGAGTAGTCATCATGTACCTCGCAGATGAATTGGAGTGAATTTTGTTATCGGCGGGCATCCTGACTTGGAGAACTTGTCTCCTTTACAGTTGCGGGACAGTGCCGGACTTACACCGAACTTTCCCCGTTACCTCTGGTGGCTATTCCTCACCAGAACCGATTTTGCATCCACAGCATACCATACTTTGTGTTGCTGCATTCACATTCCCTGGAAGGTTGCACAAAAGATACACAATTTAATACAGCATTTTTCAGGTAAGCAGAGGTAGGGACAGGGCTTGGCCTTAGTCCCTACGCCAGTCGCGATCGATCGCGCATAATACATCAGCCGGAGCGGGTTTTTGAGATTGTCGGTTTTTGGTAATTATGGTTGGTGAATGCGCCCCTACAGGAATCATGGTCAATCAATCGGACATGATATGAGGCTCAATCAAACTACAAAAATAAAACCCGCCGGTGCGGGTTTCAGTTTAAAGCTAATTGTTAATAACTACCAATTTAATCTACTTTTTAGGAAGAAGGGCTTCATTACCCGTAGGGCGAGTTGACGCAGTGGTAGTTTTCAAAAGTACGATCGCCTGCGCGTAAACAGGATCGTCTTTAGTCGCAACCAACATCGGTTTGTTGGCTAATTTCAGCTTTTGTTCGTCCGTTACTACGACTTTGACATCGGGAGTAACGCCCTTGTGGCTGATATCCGTACCGTTGGGAGTATAGTAGTGAGCGATCGTCACTGCTAAGCCCGAACCATCAGACAAAGAATGCACCGACTGCACCAAAGCTTTGCCAAAAGTTTGGCCGCCCATCACAGTAGCGCGCTTGTTGTCCTTGAGAGCGCCGGCCAAAATCTCGCTGGCGCTGGCAGAGTTGTCGTCTACAAGGACTACCAAAGGCTTGTCAGTGATGGCAGTGCGGTTTGTCCGCATTTCCTGAGAATCGCCAGCTCGATCGACTGTGCGGACGATCGCGCCAGTATCCATCCACATCCGGGCGATATCGATACTCACCCGCAGCAACCCGCCGGGATTACCGCGCAAATCTAAAACAAAAGCATCAGCTTTTTGAGCCGAGAGCTTTTTAATCGCCGCCTGCATTTGTTCGCCCGCGTGGGAGCTAAACTCTTGCAAACGGATGTAACCAACCTTCTTACCCGCTTCATCCTTGAGGCTGTAGCGAACCGCTGCTACCTCAATTTTTGCCCTAGTCAGAGTGAGATCAAACTCGCTTTTGCCGCTACGAGCAATCCGCAGCGTGACTTTTGTACCTTCAGCGCCCCGGATTATTTGAGCAGCATCGGCGACAGTCATGCCTTTGGTAGCTTTACCATCAATCACCAAAATCGTATCGCCCGCTTGAATCCCTGCCTTCAGCGCCGGGGAATTTTCCATCGGCTCGACGACGGTAATCGCTTTCGTTTTCTCGTCTTGTTCAAGCCTCATCCCCACCCCTGTCAGTTCCCCGGAGGTTTGACTCGTCAGCGCTTCGTACTGCTTCGGGTCCATGAAGCGCGTATACGGGTCTTGTAATTTCTCCAGAGCTTTGCGAAGGGCGGCGTAAGCAGCTTCGCGAGAGCTATAATCTTTGTTCAGCAACTCTTGGCGAGCGACTTGCCAGTCAGTCTTGTTAAAGCTGCCATCGACATACTCACGGTTCACAATCTGCCAAGCTTCGTCTAAGACAGCTTTGGGGCTATCTTGAAGCTCGGCGCGGACTGATTGACTCAGCCCGGGAACGAGTAAAGATATCGAAGCGGTTGTTGCCATCGCCCCAGTGAACAGGGCTAACTGTAACTTAGAAAAGCGTCTGCGGGCTTGATTCATTGAATTTTGCTCAATTCGATTGTAGATTTTTGATTTTTTGATTTGAGATTACTAAAAAAATCTCAAATTACTACTTAAACTATGTTGTGGAGACTCCACCATCCCTTTTGATAGTCTAACTAGATTCATCGTCGATCGCCAACCAATTATTACTATCTTTCAATAAACTTAATTTAAAACTTGGATTTAAATGTGCCGTGGAAGCTAAAATCGAACAATTTTCGCGTAGGTGGTTGAGTCTGCTAGTTAACGGAGTTATCGGTGTAGCAGCGCTGGCGGGTGTCGTTACCATGCAGTCGATCGCCCAGTTGGGCGGAATGCCACCAGTCAGCGTTCAGGAGGTGCAAAAGCCACTCTCTGCCATATCTGTCGCCACTGTCAAGCAAGAAGTCCAGCAAGAAGCCCTGCGGTTAAAAATGATCAAAAGTATCCCTAGTTTTGGGTTTGATAACTTAATTGCCGATTGGACATTTATGAAATTTTTGCAGTATTTTGGCGATGATGAAGCGCGAAATGTGACGGGCTACAATCTTAGCGCCGATTATTTCGACATAGTGACACGGCTCGACCCCCGGTGGGTGGAAATGTACCCGTTTCTGTCTGTTGCTGTTTCGTTTTACCAAGCGAAACCCGAAATCGCCGTGCAGTTTTTGGAGCGCGGTACAAACGTCCTTTCGCCCCAAATTGACCCGCAAGCGTGGAGGGTGTGGCGCAATAAAGGTCTGGATGAGTTGCTGCTGCTGGGTGATACTACCGCGTCAGCTCGATCGCACGAAATGGCCGCTGAGTGGGTGGAAAAAACGCCGTCAGGGCCAAAATTGGCACCGACATTTCGAGCAACTGCTGATTTTTTGCGCCGAGATCCCGATAGTGTTCCCGTACGGTTTGCTGCTTGGAGTACGATTTATTATCAAACAACTGATAAGTTGGTGCGACTGAGGGCAAAACAAGCTCTTGTCAAATTGGGAGCTGTGGTGCAAAAGGATAAGGATGGAAATGAAACTTTTATTTTGCCGGCTCGAAAGTAGTTGACGGTTAACGGTTGATAGTTCACTGTTGACTGTTGAATGCAATTCCCCAATTCTGCAATTCTTCAATCCAAAATCCAAAATCCTTTGACTCCAATTTCCCAATTTCCCAATTCTTCAAGCCAAAATCTAAAATCTAAAATCCTGTTGGCTGAGTTCCCGCCACTCACCGGGTTGGAGGCCTTCGAGACTCAAATGCCCGATCGCACTTCTGACCAGTCGCAGTGTCGGAAACCCTACTGCGGCCGTCATCCGTCGCACTTGGCGGTTGCGTCCTTCTGTCAGCGTCATTTCCAGCCACGCTGTCGGTATGTGTTTGCGAAATCGAATCGGGGGATCGCGCGGTGGTAAGGGCGGTTCTGCTGATAATAATTGCACTTTTGCCGATCGAGTCCGATAATCTTGAATTGTGACACCAGTTTGCAAAGTGGCGATCGCACCTGCATCCGGAATCCCTTCAACTTGCACCCAATAAGTGCGGGGATGAGCGAATTTTGGGTCACTGAGGCGATGCTGCATTTGTCCATCATCGGTTAACAGCAAAAGTCCTTCACTATCGCGATCGAGCCTACCCACCGCATAAACATCAGGAATCGGAATATAATCTTTCAGAGTTCTGCGTTTAACTTCCCCTGAATTATCAGTGAATTGAGTTAAAACATCATAGGGTTTGTAAAATAGAATGTAACGATAAGGCATGAGCAATTAACAAACAATTAAAAATATACTAAGGTCAATCATCCTGTAGGGGCGGGTTTCACAAACAATCATTGCCCAAAACCCGCAATCTGAAAAACCTGCCCGTTCCCCAAGGCAATATGAATAAACCTACTGATATCTTGCACCAATATCAATAATTTTGTAGGGGCGGGTTCGCAAACAATCATTGCCCAAAACCCACAATCTCGAAAACCCGCCCCATCCCCAAGGCAATACGAATAAACTTACGTCTAATTCTACCATGCCCAAAACTATTAACCGCATTTGCATCGTCCTAGGAACTCGCCCCGAAGCAATTAAACTAGCCCCAGTAATTCAACAGTTCAAAAATTCGCCATCCTTTGACACCCAAGTAATATTAACAGGTCAGCATCGAGAAATGGTCGAGCAAGTCATGCGAATGTTCGACCTAAAAGCCGATCGCGATTTAGCCATTATGCAACACCAGCAAACCCTGACAGACATTACCTGCCGGAGTTTGCAAGGTTTAGAAGATTTGTTCAAAGAATTACAGCCAAAAATTGTTCTAGTTCAGGGCGACACCACCACAGCCTTTGCCGCTGCTTTAGCTGCATTCTACCAGAAAATACCAGTCGGTCACGTAGAAGCCGGTTTGCGGACAGATGACGTGTTCAATCCTTACCCAGAGGAGGCTAACAGGCGGTTGATATCTCAGCTCACACGGCTACATTTTGCCCCAACAGAGCTGGCTGCGGAGAATTTAGGGCGATCGGGCGTTTTGGGAGAAATTCACCGTACAGGCAACACAGTAATCGATGCTTTGCTGGGAGTAGCAAAACGCCAACCAGAATGCAATATTCCCAATTTAGATTGGAGCAAATATCGCACCATCTTAGCAACAGTGCACCGTCGCGAAAATTGGGGAGAACCGTTACAAGGAATTGCCCGCGCCTTTCTCCAAATCTTAGATAAATTTCCCGATACAGCCTTGCTATTACCACTGCACAAAAATCCTACTGTCCGAGAACCTTTGCAAGCTCTTTTGGGCAAGCATCCGAGAGTCTTTTTAACTGAACCTTTGGATTATACAGAATTAGTAGGAGCGATTCAAAGATGTCATTTGATTCTCACAGATTCCGGTGGTTTGCAGGAAGAAGCACCTAGTTTAGGTAAGCCAGTTTTAGTATTACGAGAAACCACAGAAAGACCAGAAGCAATTTCTGCTGGCACGGCTAAACTTGTCGGCACTGATTCTGATATAATTGCCACAGCAGCGGCTGAATTACTCAGCAATTCTGATGCTTACAATGCAATGGCAATGGCAATCAATCCTTTTGGGGACGGTTTGGCGGCGGCACGGATTTTGCAGATTGTTGAAGACTATTTTAGTTAATAATTCGGATATCAACGGATTTGATATCATATCAGTTCTGGTTGCACCGGAATAATATAGAGGAGACTGCACGTGCCCAAGGAGTGTCAACTTAAGCCTGGAACCACTAAAAAATCTCGCTTTGATCCGAGGTCAGATCCCCCTCGCATCCCCCGAAAGCAAGGGGGACTTTGAGCGGACTCTTGTCCCCCCCTTATTAAGGGGGGCTAGGGGGGATCTGGCCTAATCGTCAAACAACAGTCTCTGATAGGGTTTGACCTTAAGTTGACACTCCTTGGGCACGTGCAGTCTCCTAATTTTGGCTAATAATTCCGATACCAACGGATTTGATATTACCCCTATTTTGGGGGTAGGGACACGGCACTGCCATCTCCTAATTTTGGGTGACGATGCTAACCTAAATTAACATCAAGTAGGCATTAGCGGCTGATGTATCGGAATCTCGATCGCAAATTTCGTACTTTCGCCCAAGGTAGAATCACACCAAAGTTTGCCGCCATGCTTTTCAGTCACTATCTGGTAGCTAATGGATAAACCTAATCCTGTCCCCTTACCTACGGGCTTAGTCGTGAAGAAAGGATCGAATAAGTGCGATCGCGATTTCTCTGGAATACCAGTACCATTATCGACGATCGCAATTTGCACACTGTCTTCTCCAATTTTGGTAGTTTTAATCCAAATCTGATTCGGTTTGTCAGCAATATCCTTAAAACTACGCCCTGCATTGCCCTCTTCCAAAGCATCGATCGCATTTGATAGCAAATTCATAAAAACCTGATTCAGTTGACCTGCATAGCATTCTACCAATGGTAAATCCCCATATTCCTTCACTACCTCAATGGTTGGGCGTTCTGCATTAGCTTTGAGGCGATGTTGCAAAATCATCACAGTGTTATCAATGCCCTGATGCAAATCTACAGGCTTAAAATCTGCTTGATCCAGACGAGAAAAGTTACGCAAGGAAACCACAATATCCCGAATGCGATCGGTGCCCATTTTCATCGACTTCAGAATCTTAGTTAGATCCTCATTTAGGAAATTGAGATCCACATCATCTAGGTCATCTTGAAGTGATTGAGGCGGGTTGGGATAGTTCTTTTGATACTCATTCAGTAATCGCAATAAGTCTTGGGTGTATTGATTGACATGAGACAAATTGCCGTGGACAAAGTTGACCGGATTATTGATTTCGTGCGCTATTCCAGCCACCATTTGCCCTAGTGCCGACATTTTTTCGCTTTGCACCATTTGACTTTGGGTGCGGTGTAATTCTTTAAGGGTATTCTCTAATTGTTGCACCTGTTGGCTCAGTTGCCGATCGCGAACCGTAATTTGTTCTGCCATACTATTAAATCCCTGGGCTAAAAGCCCAATTTCATCTCGACTATCAACCCGAATACAAAAGTCTAAATTCCCCGTGGCTAATTCCTGGGTTGCCTCAGTCAATCCTTGAATGCGACGGCCCAAAGCTTGAGTCATCCGAAAACCTCCGATCATCACAACTGTAATCAGAACACTTCCTAATAGACCGAAGCTACCCACCACAAACCATAAATGCTGTTCTGCTTGCTCTATTTCCTGAGTAGATTTGAGCACAGCAATTTTGAGGCTTGCGCGATCGAAACCTTGTAATTCTACTGTTTTAATCAGGTATTCTTGATTAGCAATCCTGAGCTTAGTGGGCAACTGATCTGGCTGGGGAAATTGCCAAGATCGATCGCGGTTAAGTGGCAAAGTAGCCGCCGTCACCCGATCGCCCTCAAAAGCCACCAAATGTATCGATGTATCGCCACGAATTGACTCCAGCATTATGTCATCAATGGCTACTCCCACAACCAAACCAGCTAGGATCTTTTGAGATGATTTGATGGATATCAAGCTAATCATCAAAGATGGAGCAGCATTTTCTGCTACCATAATGCCTGATAACTCTAATCCCGTTCGAGCGGCACGATTAACAGACGCATCCTGCAATTTCGCCTGCCCGATTGCCCCCAACTGCGAAGAAACTAAAAGTTGACCATCAGTGTTAACTATTCTAACCAAATCCAGTTTTAAGCCAGCTTGAATTGGTAATATAGTCCGTAGTAATAAAGCGCGATCGATCGCAGCTACAGCCCTAATCACATTCTGATCCTCACTCACCGAACGAGTTTTCAAATTGAGTGATTCTTGTCTTTGCTTTAAAGATTCCCGCAGCAAACTAGCCAGATCCGCAACCTCCTGCCGCGCCATCTGTTCTAAGTTGTTTCTCGCAAAATAACCAAAACCCAAGGTTCCGGCAGTCCACAGACTCAGAAATGCCAGCAACAGAGGCGATAACAACTTGACTGAAACGGGTAATCGTGCGTATCTGGATTGAATGGCCATAGCCTTAATTCTTGGCGGATGGGATCACATAAATAAAGCCAGACTGCTCCATTGCATTGATTCCCGGCGGACTAGAGATGTATTGAATGAGCGCTTGGGTAGCCTCGGTCGAATTTTTGTGCCAGACAATTGAAATTGTCCGCACCATCGAATACTTGCCCGCTTTGACATTTTCTCGTGTTGCTTCAACCCCGTTGAGACTAAGGCGGTTGACAGGTAGTTTATCAGAAATGGCGTGAGCCAGCGAAAATGTACCGATGCTGTAAGGAGTGCTTTGAATTACCTGGATCAATTCGCCTTCTTTCCTAAGTACCACTGCTTCTGGCGAGCTCTTCAAGTCTTTTCCTAGGTAATATTTGCGTAGGAGTCGCTTGGCAGATTCATCTTCTGGGCGATCGAGCAGGACAATTTTAGCATCGTTGCCTCCGACTTGCTTCCAGTTGTTGATAGTACCACTATAAATGCCTTTGAGCTCTTCTGTAGTCAGGTTTTTTACCCCTGTGACGCTGGGATGAGTAGCAACCAAAAGAGCGTCATGGGCAACTTCGCGAGACTCTAAACTACCATCATTTTCTTCTGGTTTTAATGTTTTCGAGATTGCGCCTAAATCGACTACTCTCTGTTTAATCCCATCAATTATATTTTCGGACTGGCCTGGTTCTAGCTGAGTAATTTTGACATTTTTTCCGGTGGCTTCGTAGTTGGTTTGCAACACTTTGATTAGACCCAAGGTACTGCTTGAACCCCCAACTTTGATCGAGGTTTGGGTTGGTGTTGCCACAGTCTGGGGTGCTGTTGGCGTGGGGGCACTGCTGCTTGTCGTGCAACTGGGCAGCCCTAGGAGGGCGATCGCACTTAAAGCTAGGATAACTAAATTTTGTTTCATGTTGAAAGTTTTTTAATAAAGGCGATCGGAGTCTGATATTTGCAATTTTTTGGGTATTTGATAGTGCACCCAACTTGGTCTATAGATTTTTGATTTAAGAAAGGAGTTGATATCTCACGGTTGATTTCACCCTGACTAGATTTTATGCTGAATAATTAAAATTTGCAATGAGTCGATCGCAGCGTTTTGTGATACAATTTAAGATCGTTGGCAATTAAATCATACTTATGACAGATGCGATTTTAGACTATGTATGCTGTTTCATTATAGATTAAGATCACAGGTCAATCTGAAAGCTTTAATTTTGAGTGCTTTCTGTTAATTGCCAGTTACAGATGATTTTTTTGTTGAGATTTATAAATCAATTTGCGATCGATAGAAAACAGGGAAAATCCGAAACCATATCAAATCAGGTGGCATCAGAATTAATATTACCCATAATCAGGACACTCCTAGACGCACGGGTGGGCAGAAACCGGGTTTTTAACCAAAATCATTGCCCAAAACCGTCAATCTCGGTTCAAAAACCCGGTTTCTTAGTAGGCAGCCGTGCGATCGCAAACTAATTTAGATATATTTAAGGAGAAGGAACTGGTTACTGAAAATTGCGACTACCTTTATAACCAGATAAAATCGCAAGTTTTTCCAAAGATTGTGCGCCCATATAGTATTTTCCCCTAATTTCCCAACTTGGATAAGCTTTAATATTTGCGGCTTTGCACAAATCGGGCTGAGCATCTTTACCTCTGGGATCGCACTCAATGTAAGTCAGTGCGGTAAATGCTTGTTTACCAAAAAGTTCTTGTTGCGTATGACAGTGAGGACACCAATAAGCACCGTACATTTTAGCTTTAATCGTCTGCAAATGGGCTGCTAAAGCTATTTGATCCGGGCCTGATTCGGTAGTGAGGGCTGGCCCTTCTTTTTCCATGACAGGTGAGGGGAAAGTCGGGGGCGAAGCAGAAGGAGGAGGTGGGAGAGTTTGTGCTAAATTTTGAGTAGATTTGTCGCTGAGGCTGAACTGTACAATTTTACCATTGGCTTTAGCACCGATGCAAATCCCGGAAGTTAGGATAATGCCGATCGCACATAAGTTGAATTTGCTGAGTCTCATCTTTAATTTCATCTAAGATTTGCTAGAATTTTGTCAGTTTGGGCGATCGCTTCTGCAACATCGCAATATTGACGGAATATCAAGTATATGCTATCTTATCAATAAATAAGTGGTAAGTAGATGAGTGGGAAAATATATAAGTATGTCATTGCGAGTGAAACGAAGCAATCGCAAAAGTTCTAGCAGCTTTACATTCGGTTACATAGCAAAGTTTATTTACGCCTACCTACTTAGATAAAATGAGTATCACCCAAAACCCAGAAGCAGAGCTAATCGATAAAATCCGCAGTTTACCACCAGATAAAATTAGGGTATTAGAAGATTTTCTCGACTTCTTATTAACGCGAAGTCAAGCTGGTCTTTTGCTTGACAGTGCGACTAAACTCTCGGAAGCAGCTTTTGCTAAAATCTGGGATAATCGAGATGACGCAGAGTATGGCGAGCAATTGGAAGAGTCTGCGGCTCTCTATGCGGAAATTTATGAAGAAGATACAGACTTGCAAGAGTTGACGGAATTAGGTTTAGAAGAATGGCTGAAGCTATAAAATTGAAACGCGGTTTAATTATTGAAGTTAATCTCGATCCAACTAAAGGTTCTGAAACGGGGAAAATTAGACCTTGTGTTGTTGTAACTAACAATACTTACAATGAGCGGGTTCCTGTAATCCAGGTTGTTCCAATTACTGCTTGGAGTGAAAAAAAAGCTAAGATTAAAAGTAATGTGGAGATTGAACCATCCGAAAGAAATGGATTAACAAAAAAATCTATTGCTGATTGTTTGCAAACGCGCCCTATCGATTATGGTTCTCGTGGGGTAAATATCCGAGGTGAAGTTGAGCCAGAGGTTTTATTGAAAATCGATCGAGCTCTCAGAATCGTGTTTGATTTGTAATTTTTTAACACAAGCATTTGAATCACTTTCTAGCGATAGCATCATCAACTGTCACCAGTAAAATTAGGACGTAAGGTGGTGATGCTGTCCGATCTACCCATAAATCTGTGAAGTCCTAGGCTAGGTTTGGTTCTGGGGATGACATGATGTTTATCTCCTTTAAAAATATCTCACACCCTATTTCTCAACATATAATAACTACTGACTGTTGAGAAGTATTTGTAACCGTTTTTGTTGAACTTGTCGATTCTCTTCGTCTAATTTGGCGATAACTTCTTCTAATTTCCAGCCTAATTCTTCCATTTCCAAGCGACTACGACGTAAGTTGGCGAGGAGTCGCTGATCGACATCTGGAGGCGGCACATATCCTGGTTCGTTCATGATAATCTCCACTCAATCTTAATTTCTTCAATGCTGCGTTCCCATGCGGGAAGTCTGGCTTGGGTATAAGTAATTACTTCTGTGACTAATCTTAGCATATCAGAAGTTGCTGTGGGTTGTGCATTAGCTAAGCGTCGTTGCAATATGGAAAACTGGGCAAATCGCTCATCGGCTTGCTGTGCTACACTTTTTAGCTGCTCTAAATAGTCCATTGTTCTATCGGTTTCTCCAAATTGCTCAAACAGAGTATATTCGGCTTCTGTAGCATCATCGATAATATCCAATAATTGCCGTTTTAGGTTCCAGATGGTTTCGGCAATCTCTATGGGCAGTTTTGCCATGTTTACTTGTGTGAGATGTACGCTATAGATTTTACGCTAAAGGTAATTTACTTAGTCAATTATTTATTCTATGCAATTAGTCAATAAGCGATCGCCCTTTTGGATAGTTCCAGAATCTCCCACCCTATTTCCTTTGCGGAGATTCTAGCAATTCTGATTCCTTAAGACGTTGCGATAATAGGCAATCTTCAAAGCTGAAAGCTTCTGAGTCTAGAAAACTTGCGATCGCCATTTCAATCGCAGTTTCGAGAGAGCATTCTAGTTGCGTAGCTTTTTCCACCAGGGCGACTTTCACATAGTCAGGCAAATGGCTCATCAGGGAATGAATAGCTTCTGGTGGCAAGTGTTGGATGTTGAGGGTATGATTCATTGTTCTCTGGCATAGTTGAAGCTGAATCTGGGAGAGAAAAGGATCTCGCTCTTTTGATTCAGAAACATCAAAAAACAGGAATTAATTTTTCACTTCCTGAAATATCTTATAATATTCGCAAATTATTTCAATAAAAATATCCCCTTCTAACCGAAAATGACTCAAAGAAGCCAAATCTAAATTCGGAGGAAAATTGAAGGGATATGACAAAGAAGACAAGAAAGTTTCAGCATTTTCTTCAAGCTTTCTGAGTTCTACTTCTCCAACCCAAAAACAGTAATGTTCATCATCGGAATTGATGGGGCGAGAAATGACTAGGTGAAGAATGCGATCGAATTCGATCGCCACATCTCCCATTTCTGGGCCAAAGGTGAAGTCTAAACGCAATCCCAGATTTTGAGGGCGGAGTGAAACCCCTACTAAATCGGCACTTTTTAAGTCTTCTAAAAAGGTTTTGAGGTTGAGTGCGATCGCAGTTGTCATAGAATCACTGTTTCTCCGGTACTATGTGTGTTCGCCCCTGGTTCAAATTTTATTTGATTTCCATCTCGATTGTATCTGCGACGGTAAGTTTTGCCATCCGTCCCGCGTATCTTTGGCCCTGTACGCACTATTTCACCATTTGGTCTAATATGAATGATACTGCCATCTGGGTGTTCAAAGCTTTGATAGCTGCCTTTGGTGCTTGTTTGAAATTGAAAGCCGTAACTTTTCAGTATGATGATGACTTCTGACAGTGTTTTTCCTGTCTGATCGGGAAGTTGCTGTGCGGCTGGGTTCATTGGCTGTACATGGAAGAGATTGCGATCGATCGCCATGATTGATTGTATAACGGGCGATCGCCCTTTCGGATAGTTCCAAAAGGAATCTTGCTCAAGGGCTAATCAAAACAACATCGCCAGCATCATTAATGCGAACTGCCGAACCGACTGGTAGCGACGAAATCATAGTGCTAACTTGCCTCATCAAAGGTAAAAGGCGATCGGGTCTGGTACTGCTGGAATCTAACACGACAATTCTAATAACACGACTTGCTAGATTTTGTTGATAGGGAAGATTTTTATCAGCGGTGATAAAAACATCAAAAGGATGATTCTCGGATCTGTCTAAAATTTCCCTGTCTTTTATGCCTCTCCATCCCATGTCATAAACATTGCTGATTGAATGACCTTCATCTAGGAAAGGCTGAAGAGAGTTTTTGACTCAATAGATTTTCATCAAGCAGTATAAGCATTTGAAGTATTTTCTACAGACAGCATCATCTTAGTTACATTTTCTAGGACTTTAATTGCCTGAGTTTCTAGGTAAGGAAAATCATTGATAAACTCTGCGAGGCCGCTTTCACCTTCGAGGTAGTCGAAAAAAGTCTTTAAGGGGACGCGGGTGCCGACAAATACGGGGACACCGCTCATAATTTCTGGATCGCGGTGAATAATCCCTCTTGTTTGCAGTAATTCTTCTATGTTCACGGGATTTACTCCTTTATGTCAAAAGAAGTGGGCAAGTCTGGCTGTAGCTGATGAATAATTATATCATAAATTTAGCAAAGGCGATCGCCCTTTCGGATAGTTCCAAAAGGGCGATCGCTCTTTGACTTACTGAGCATTTTCTTGCGCTATAAGTCGATCGAGTTTGTTTTCAATTGTGGTTAGCTTTCTCAGCATCGTTGGACGATCTTCATCCAGAGAAGTAAGCAAGTTAGCAATTCCTGACTGAACGTTAATCAATTGGACGACAGCATTTTGCAATTGTACCATTCCGTCTCGAAGCTCCTGTCGTTCGAGTCTTGCTTCTGCCATGTTATCTAACATAGCTTGAGTTGCCCTAGCGTTGCTTTCTATTAGTTGCTTCAGTTCTTCATCGGTCATGTCGATGGCTGTTGGTAAATGAGATATTACTGGACATTATAGCAGATGGAATCGGGGCGATCGCCCTTTCGGATAGTTGCAAAAGGGCGCACCCTATTTCCTTTGCGGAGATTCTACCAGTTCTGATTCCTTAAGACGTTGCGATAATAAGCAATCTTCAAAGCTGAAAGCTTCCGAGTCTAGAAAACTTGCGATCGCCATTTCGATCGCAGATTCGAGAGAGCATTCTAGTTGCGTAGCTTTTTCGATCAGAGCGACTTTCACATAGTCAGGCAAATGGGTTATCAGGGAATGAATAGCTTCTGGTGGCAAGTGTTGGATGTTGAGGGTATGATTCATTGTTCTCTGGGAATTTTTACGTTGTAGGGAGGATGTGCAGCTTGAAGGATGAGGGTTTCTAATTCATATAATAACCCTGGTTTTTGCCATTGGTTGAGGGTAATGAAGGCGATCCTCACATCATCTGGATCGTAGCGATCGAGCCAGCCCCAGAGAAAGGCTTTGTGACCGCCTCGCAGTCGATCGCGGAGGTTCTTGGCTTTGCCGATGTAGAGCAATCCTTCAGTGCGATGTCGAAAGGCGTACAAGCCAACTTTAGCAGGAATGGTGTCGAAGTCGCGGCTGAGGGGATGGCATCGCTCAAAGGGGGTAAAGGCGAGATTATCGAGAATTTGGCGGGCTTCTTGCTGGATGGGGTTGGTCATGGAAATTGGGAGATGGAAGCGGTTATTCCATCCTACAAGTAGAAGCGATCGCCCTTTCGGATAGTTCCAAAAGGGCGATGGCTTTTATTGTTGGTGAGAGTTAGCGGAGGGCGATCGCTATAATTCCAGATAGCGCTGCAAAATCTCTTGAGCTTGGGAAAGCAGTTCTGATTCGAGTTGGCCGAGTTGTTGTACTAATCTAGTTTTATCGAAAGTCATTGGATCGACACAGACTAGCAAACTGTCTGCGTTTAAACCATTTTGTGGGGATGCGGGTACAAGTATCACAGCAGCAGAAATCCGAGGATCGTGAGGACGAGC
>CASBQF010000240.1 GCA_949127775.1 Oscillatoriales cyanobacterium PMM_0080 | reverse complement strand
CAGCAACCGTTACTCGCCAACAATCCCCCCCACTGACTCACATCTCCCCGGTTGTATTGCAAAGCAGAACCGTCAAAACGAGTAAATCGGCCGCCCGCTTCCGTCAAAATCAATTCCGGCGCCGCCAAATCCCAATCCTTCGGCGCCGACTTCCCCGACAGCGCAATATAAACATCAGCTTTTTGTTCGACAATCGTCGCAATCTTGCAGCCGATGCTGCCGACAGCCAGTTGATTTTGGCAGGGAAATTGGTGTAATAGTCGATTTAGGCGATCGTCCCGATGACTGCGACTTGTTACTATAGATAAATCTGCCACTATATTGCGCGCAGAAACCTGCAATTTCACCGCAGAACCCCCGCGACTTTCCCCAAAAGCGCCTGCATCCCGGATTGCGTAATAAATCTTTTGCTGTTCCGGCCAAGCCACAACTGCTAATACGGGTTTTCCCTCGAACGCTAAAGCAATGTGAACCGCAAATTCCCCAGTTTTGTCAATAAAATCTCGCGTTCCATCCAAAGGATCAATAATCCAAACCCAATCTTGAGTTAAGGGAATTTGACCACAACTTTCTAAATAAGATTTGTAAGTTTCTTCGCTGAGATAACCAAATTCTGCACTCCCTAAAGCCGACTGCAATTCATCTAGGATGTAAGAATTGGCTGCTACATCGGCGGCGGTAACGGGGCCGTCTTTTTTTTCTTGAATGTCCAGGTTGGGAGTGTTGGCATCAGGGCGATAATAGGATTGCAAAATATCTGCTGCGCCCCAAGCGGCAGCCTGCGCAATTTCACTTAATTCTTCAAGATTTTTCATGTTTTATCGATTTAAGTAGGGTGCGTCAGATTGCATCTACTTCATAATAATCGAAAAACAACAACTAACGCACCCTGCGACTATTATAATCAACCCATTTGTAGGGGCGGGTTCACAAACAATTTACGGTAAAAATAAATAATATCATAAACCCGCCCTCCCCCACCAGCAATAAAAATGTACGCTAAATTCATGGGTTAAATGTTGATGTAAATAATGGTGGGGATGGGGCGGGTTTATGAGATTTTTTGTAGGTTTCATAAATAGTTGGCGAACCCGCCCCTACGGGATTATGGGATATTTGTTATGAGGCTATATCGCTAATTAAAACAGAAAAAAGCGATATTTGTAGGGGCGGGTTCACAAACAATTTACGGTAAAAATAAATAATCTCATAAACCCGCCCTGCCTCACTCTAAATTCATGGGTTAAATGTTGATGTAAATAATGATGGGGATGGGGCGGGTTTATGAAATTGTTTGTAGGTTTCATAGATGGTTTGTGAACCCGCCCCTACGGGATTTTGGGATATGTTTTTTGTGATAAATTTATGGGTTAAATGTTGATGTAAATAATGGTGGAGATGGGGCGGGTTTATGAAATCTTTTGTGGTTTTCATAAATGGTTTGTGAACCCGCCCACAAGATTGTGGGATATTTTTGATGAAGCGAACCCACCTACGACCAATTAATATGAGGATATTTCCATTCGTAATAATTGGGAAACACAAAGTTAGTAAACGAAACCGAAATACTAACCTCCAATGATTTTACATGGTGCCACCAACCGACAGGAATAAAGATGGCTTCTCCCGGTTCCAAAATCACTTCAATAATTTTCGCATCTCCGTAAAGTGGGTATTTGTCATAGTCGGGATTTTCGCCATCAACTTTGCTGAAGACGCCGACATGATTATAAAGCAGAGGAGTTTGCTGGGGAGAAATCAATTTAATTAGTTTGCGACCAGAAACTTGTGCTAAAATCAAATTAACTGGGTCATGGTGTAGCGGCGTAATCGTACTTTTCGGGCCGAACCAAAAGAAAACTCTGCCACTTGTCTCAGCCGGATTCAGGTATTCTGGGAAAATTTCAATGTCATTGAATAAAGGTTTGAATTCCTCTCTTTCCAAAGTCTGGTTGTTAGCAACCATGTAACAGTCATTGCTAGGCCCACCATTGACCACCATATCTACATATTCACGGAACAAAACAGTTTTTTTGTGGTTATGTACCTTA
The DNA here is from genome assembly GCA_949127775.1 of Oscillatoriales cyanobacterium PMM_0080. GTDB lineage: Bacteria > Cyanobacteriota > Cyanobacteriia > Cyanobacteriales > Microcoleaceae > Microcoleus. Next base: position 25,018 of record CASBQF010000240.1, on the reverse strand, counting down.
ATTTCATAATCTGGGTCAGAATTGCGGTTAGCTTGAATTTCTACCGCTGCATCGCCGTATTTTTCCTGCAAATATTCCGGTGTCCACAACTGCAACGCTTTCCAGTTGTGCATGATATTGCTAATAATTACTGGAGTATTTTTGGCGTAGTAATTCTCTAAAAAATACTCGCGTGACAGACTGCTTTTGCGTTCGATTGTGCCAAACTTGGAAGAGAGGGCTGCTAATTGATTGTTAATGCTAAGTTGCGATTCTAATTTCTGCAATAATTGGACGTATTGGCTACCTGCTTGGAAGTAAGGGTGAGAGGATATTTTGGTGACTTCTGCGGTTGCGGTTTCGGCATCAATACCTGTATTTACTAAGCCTTGAATGATGTCTGCGTCTGGTTGATTTAATAGTTTGTTGGCTGCTACCCACTGTCTCAGGTTGTCGGGGACTTCTGGTTTGCTTGGCACTGCTGCGAGTAGATTTGGCAAGTTTTGCGTTAGCCATTCTAGATTAACCTGTTGTTGGTCAGTCATGGTAATCCGCAAAGGGGGAAGGGTGATGGTTAGGGGTTGGGTATCTGGCATAATTCGGGTATGTTGTTTTTTGGACTAATATAGCAATTTTAACGAACCGCGAAGGCGCTAAGGGCGCGAAGGAAGAGGGAAGAGAAGTTTACAATTTTTGTCGGGTTGTTTTTAGAATTTTAACTTAGGGAGTGTTGTCTGTTCAAGTTTTCTAGCTTGGATGGGTTTTTTCCGGATATTTTGGTTTATCTTAATTTAAAATTAACTATTATTCATCCAATCGCGGGTTCCGAAAAATTTGCAGGAATGGGAAGCGATTTTAGCGGCTGCGCTGAGACTATCTATAAAGTTATTTTGTAAAATGTAGTGACAGAAAGCCCCGTGAAAGATGTCGCCTGCGCCTAAAGTGTCAGTAGCTTGAATTTGAGGGATTTCTAAACTGCCATATTTGCCATTGCTGAGGTATAAAATTGGTTTTTCGTCGCGAGTGATGGCTATATGGGGAATTCCGGCTGCTGACAGATAAGCAAACACTTGTTCGGAGTTGTCACAATTGGGTGGATGAAAGTTATCGGAACAAACAGCCCATTCAACAAATGGTAATATCTCGTCTAGTCCTGGTTTCCAACTGCCGCCGTCGAGTACAATTGGAATGTTCTTAGACTTGGCAAGTTGAGCGATTTCTGTACTGGCTGGGATTTGGTGTCCGTCAATCAGTACGATATTAACTGATGTTAAAATATCCTGGTTAATTGTTTGACTGTCAACTTGCGATTTAGTCGCATTGATGGAAATTACCGATCGCCCTCCGGTGCCTTGAGTTACAATAATTGAGGAAACTGGCGGTGAGTCCGATCGCCCTGGTGACAAATCAACTATCCTCACATTATACTGATTCAAGTCATTTTTGATTAATTGGGCGATCGCATGAGTGCCCAAAACCCCAGCCCATATCGCCGCATTTCCCAAATAGCCGAAAGTCACCGCAGCATTCGCCGCCGGCCCGCCCGCAGCAATGGTACAATCAGAAGCAACAACTTTCTGATTTTCACCAGGGGGCTGCTGCGCCAAATAAATTAAATCCAAAGTCGCCAACCCCAAAAACAATCCCGTTTTCATATCTTCTTAAATATGTGGCAGTCTCGCCCGTGTTCCATCTCCGGTTAAAATAAAAGAATCTTAAAATGCAAGCAAATCCCAATACAGGAATACTTTACATCGTCGGAACCCCGATCGGCAATCTCGAAGACATGACATTTCGCGCTATCAAAATTTTGCAAGCAGTAGACTTCATCGCCGCCGAAGATACTCGCCATACGGGCAAACTTCTGCACCACTTTCAAATCAAAACCCCCCAAATCAGCTATCACGAACATAACCGACACCAACGACTCCCCGAATTAATCGATAAACTGCTGTTAGGACAAAGTATCGCCCTCGTCACCGATGCTGGAATGCCGGGAATTTCCGACCCCGGATACGAGTTAGTCAAAGCCTGCGCCGATGGTAATATTAACATAATTCCGATTCCGGGAGCTTGTGCTTGTATAGTCGGAATAAGTGCATCGGGATTACCCACAGACAGATTTGTGTTTGAAGGATTCTTACCCGCGAAAGGTCAAGAACGACAACACAATTTAGAAGCTTTGCAAATAGAGTCTCGCACCATAATCTTATACGAATCTCCGCACCGATTGCGACAAACTTTACAAGATTTAGCAAACACTTTGGGAACCGAAAGACAGATTGTGCTGGCGCGGGAGTTAACTAAAATGCACGAGGAGTTTTGGCGTGGTAGTATGGAAAGTGCGATCGAGCTTTACACCACCCGCGAACCCCAAGGAGAATTTACCCTAATAATTGGCGGCCTCCAAACAGACGCACCAATTTTCTCAGAAGACGCCATCAAAGCCGAATTGCAAACATTAATAGGAGAAGGCATAAGTCGTTCCCAAGCCAGCCGCCAACTAGCGCAACAAACATCCCTCCCCCGTCGCCAAATCTACCAATTAGCCCTGACAATAGGCGAGAGTCAATCACCAGAACAACCCGCTTGATGACTCGTGAATAACTCCCTCCTCTCCTCCTCTGCGCCCTCTGCGCCCTCTGCGGTTAAATAAAAAAAGCTAAATAATCACACTAATAATTCTATGGTACGCGGAAACTACGATCGCCAAAAACCCTACTTAAGCAATCCCCACATCAACAAACCGATCGCCGAAATCTATGCAGACTTAGACGCCTTTAGCTGGGAGATATTTGAAGATCAACCCCACCGCTTCGATACCGTCAGTTTCTACGTCTTGCTTCCCCCGCTGTTTTACGAAGGAAAATTCATCAAAGGAATATACTTCAGCGAAGGAGTCGAACTGATCAACAAACTCTTTCCCCAACTCTCTTCAGCATTTTTCTCCTTCACCTATTCCCCCGGAACTTCCTATTCCTGGGCACCGATAGCCGACGCCTACTCCAGTTTATACAAAAACCCACAACGGGATAAATGGTTTCGCGACACTTATGCCGATCGCGCCAACAAACCGATCATACCACTGCAAGACACAGACTTCATCAACGAATACTTAATTTCCCCGAGAAATGTCCCAGAAAAAGACATCGACTTACTCGCCGTCGCCCGAATTTCCGAAGAAAAGAATTTGCCTATAATTGCCAAAGCCTTAAAAATTTACCGCCAAAAATATCCGCAAAAACCGATTAAATTAACAGTAGTCAGCGGCCACGACTTTGATGTTAATAACCTAAATACTCTCGACGAACTCGCCTTAAAAGAATGGCATCAAGTAGAGCAAATTTTAGGCAATCCCTCCGACTACATCAACTTACTGCCGCGAGTTGACTACTACCAAGAAATCCCCACCTATTATTCGCGGGCGCAAGCATTTGTCCTCGGTTCTCTCCTCGAAGGAAAAAACCGGGGAATTACCGAAGCAATGAGTTGCAATGTACCAGTAATTTGTTTTGAAGAATTCAACCAATATTCCAGAGGAAACTCGCCTGTTTTCCCTGAAGGTGCGGGTCTTTATGCCAAATTTGACGCGGAATCCTTAGCCGATACGATTCATACAGTCTTGCAAAATCAAACTGAATTCAAACCGCGATATCAGTATTTAAAGCATTGCGGACGCAAGAATTTTTTCAACACTTGCATTGACAGTTTTCCCTACTACCAGCATAACATTCCCGACTACAAACCGGGAGCAGCATTTAAGAATTTGTGGCTGGATTTGGCGGTGCAGCAAAATTATCAAGTTAGTTTGAATAGTTTTTTGTATGGAGGTTCTCCCCTGTCTCATATTCGCGGCATAAATACGATTCAGCAAAATCTCGGCGAATTAACTAAGTTTTTAGGATAATTGGCAGGTTCGTAGTACGGACTTTAGTCCGAAAAAGAAGGACTAAAGTCCTCACTACAAACCTGCAATCTGACGCACCAGACTTCAGATGTAATTCTCGATACTAAAATATAAAATATAAAATATAAAATAATATGATGATGTCATTCAACAGGAGAAACAGACAATGCAGGACTTAAAAGTTGTCATCATCGGTGCAGGAATTGGCGGCTTAACTGCGGGGATTGCCCTGCAACAAGCGGGTTATGAAGTTGAAATATACGATCGCGTAAAAGAACTGCGTCCAGCAGGCGCTGGCATTTCCCTGTGGTCAAACGGGGTCAAAGTTCTCAACCGCTTGGGTTTAGGCGAAAACATGGCAAAAATTGGCGGCAAAATGGATCGGATGGAATACCGCACCAAAACCGGTCAACTGTTAAATGACATAGATTTAATGCCACTAATTGAACAAGTCGGTCAGCGTCCTTATCCGGTGGCGCGCCGCGATTTACAACAAATGTTATTAGCAGCTTTTAAGGGAGAAGTCAAGCTCGATCGCAAATGTGTTGCCGTAGAAGAAGACGCAACCGGAGTAACTGCAATCTTTGAAAACGGAGACAAAGCGCGGGGCGATTTGTTGGTGGCGGCGGATGGTGTGCGCTCAATTTTGCGAACCTATGTATTGGGCCGCGAAGTACAGCCGAAATACGGCGGTTATATCAACTGGAATGGACTTGTGCCGGCCGATGAAAAATTATCGCCTAAAAATACTTGGGCGATTTATGTCGGCGACTACAAGCGTGCGTCATTAATGCCCGTCGCGGGCGATCGATTTTACTTTTTCTTAGATGTTCCCTTACCCACCGGAACTCCCGCTAATCCCGACAATTACAAAGCCGAACTTAAAGAACATTTTAAAGGTTGGGCAGAACCAGTGCAATTGCTGATCGAAACTTTCGATCCCGCCACAGTCGCCCGGCCCGAAATTCACGACGTAGGCCCGATCGACTCCTACGTTCGCGGTAGAGTTGCTTTGTTGGGAGATTCCGCCCACGCCACCTGCCCAGATTTGGGCCAGGGAGGCTGTCAAGCAATGGAAGATGGACTGGTACTCAGCAACTACCTTTCGACTACGAATTTGGGGGTAGAATACGCCCTAAAACGCTACGAAACTGAGCGCAAGGAGCGGGCGAATGCAGTTGTAGAAAAAGCGCGCCAGCGTGCCGAAGAAATTCACGGCAAAGATCCGCAGGTGACGGATAAATGGTACGAACAACTGGCTCAGGAAAAGCCAAGCAATGTGACTGATTCAATAGCAAAAGTCATCATGGCAGGGCCCTTACACTAGCACAATCTAACGCAAAACTTAATCAACAATCAGCATTTAACCTTACAATAATGTCAGGAAAACTTACTACTCACGTTCTCGACACAGCCCGCGGCTGTCCGGCGGCAAATATGTCGATCGCCCTGCAAGCAATTGACCCCAACTCCGGCGCAAAAACCCTGCTAAAAACTGTAACAACCAATGCTGACGGCCGTACCGCTGCTCCGTTACTATCAGAAAGCGACCTCAAACCAGGAGTTTACGAATTAGTCTTTTTCGTTGGCGAATACTTCGCCCAATCCGCCGAAAATTTGCCCGATCCGCCTTTTTTAAACAGCGTTCCAATTCAGTTCGGCATCGCCGATTCAACCTCACACTATCACGTACCGCTGTTAGTTTCGCCTTGGTCGTACAGCACCTATCGCGGTAGCTGAATAGATCGAACTTATTGCATTGACTCGGCGGTTGAAACCGCGTCTACACAAACGAAGTCCGCCTGCGCGGACTAAAGAATAATAGAGGTAAGGTGCTGGCGGCGCATCATACATAATTAGTAAATTTTGGTTGGGAGAAACCATGTTAGTCACTAAACAACCTGTTTTTAAACGCTTTTGGTATCCCGTTATTCCCGTTGCCGAATTGTCCGGCGAGCCCAAACCTTTTGTATTATTAGGTCAGCCGATCGCACTTTGGCTCGATTCTGAAGGTAAACCCGCAGCAGTAGAAGATCGGTGCTGTCACCGCACTGCTAAACTTTCCCTGGGAAAAGTTGTCAGCGGCAACATTTCCTGTGCTTACCACGGCTGGACTTTCAACTCTTCAGGAACTTGCGTCCGCGTTCCCCAACAGCCAAACGGCACAATTTCTGGCAACTACAAAGTCAAATCTTATCAGACGTGCGATCGCTACGGATACGTTTGGGTTTGTTTGGGCGAACCAATCGCCGACATTCCCGATATTCCCGAAGCCGCAGACCCCAACTACCGCCAAATTCACGAATTTTACGAGCCTTGGAATTGTGCGGGATTGCGAGTGATGGAAAATGAATTAGATATGGCTCATCCTACTTTTGTACATACCACAACCTTCGGCAGCGAAGAGCATCTCACGCCGGATTTGATGGAGTTTACAGAAACAGAATGGGAACTGCATTATCGGAGCGTTTTGGGTGTCACCAATCCCGCACAACAACAGCAAAACTTAAAAATAGAGCAACAGGAAACCGTGCGGACGATCGATGGAATTTGGTTTATGCCGTTTACAGTCAAACTGCGGATTGCTTACCCCAACGGACTCGTTCACATCATCGTCAATACCATGACTCCGATTGACGATTCGACTTCTCAAATGGTGCAGTTTTGTCTCCGCAACGATACCGAAGATCAGGCAAAAGCCAGCGATATTATTGCCTTCGATCGCGCTGTTACTTTAGAAGACAAGCGGATTTTAGAAACAACCGATTGGGACGTACCGCTCGACATCGCGCAAGAGCAACATATGCTGACAGATAAGCCGGGAATCATCATCCGCCGCAAGATTGCTGCACTGTTAAAAGCTCACGGCGAAGTCGAACAAACTAAAGTTAGCAGTCATTAGTCAGCAGTCATTAGCAATCAGATCGATCGTCCACAATACATAGGCCGGGGCGGGTTTTTGAGATTGTCGGTTTTTGGCGACTATTTTTAGTGAACCCGCCCCTACAGGAATCATGGTCAATCAACCGCAAATAATACAACTTCACCAGTAGAAGATTATTTACTTCTTCCTTCTTCTTCCCTCTTCTTCCTTCGTGTCCTTCGCGCCTTCGCGGTTCAATCAAACTAAAAATTAAAACAAAGCTAATTGAAATTAATCAACCAGATTCAAAATGCAATACTCTTTAATTGAACTCAACCAAATGAGCCAAGATACCTTTACAGAAGCCTTGGCTGCGATTTTTGAAGATACACCGGCAATAGCCAGTCGCACTTGGGACGATCGCCCTTTTGCCAACATAGCCGACTTACACGCCAAAATGGTAGCTGCTGTCAATTCCACAACTCAGGAAGAAAAATTAGCTCTAATTCAAGCACACCCAGACTTGGGAAGCAAAGCAAAAATGGCGGAAGCATCGGTTAACGAACAAGCCGGCGCAGGTTTGGATCGGCTGTCTGTCGCAGAATTCGATCGCCTTCAATTTCTCAACCAAGAATATCGCCAAAAGTTTAGTTTCCCCTTCATTGTGGCGGTGAAAAACCACACAAAAACCAGCATTCTCGAAGCGTTTGAACGCCGCCTCGACAATTCCCCGGAAACAGAAATGCAGCAAGCTTTAGCAGAAATCTATGAGATTGCGCGGTTTCGTCTGGAGTCGTCAATTGGGGGAGAGGACTGAAGTCCTTACTACGAACCTTCTTTCTTGAGTCCGCGGAGGCGGACATCGTTTGTGTAGACGCGGTTTCAACCGCCGAGTCCCCATCCGGACATCGTTTGTATACACGCGGTTTCAACCGCGCCCGTCAGCTAACCCAAATGAGATATCACCCGATCGGGTGATACGTTCCGCCAAAAATGTTGTAGAATGGTATCATAAGGCACAGAAAAAGATTCGGACATACCCCAGCTAAGCAATGCTGATGCCGGGGAGCGTGGTGACAGGTTTCGATGTGTCTCCCAGAAAAACAAAAATCTCGGAGGCAAATTTATGAACTTCTTCAATCGTCAAGCAACCAAAAAATCCCCCGCGCCGACACCGGTAACAGACATTCAACCGGTTGGGCACGAAGAACCTTTAGGCCATATGCACGGTAATTTCCGCCACTGGGTTTGGTTCAATCCATCCAATCACCGCGCCCAGTAAATCAGGTATTTCTCCGCAGCGGCAAACAAGGCATAAAGCAGGGTTCCCATCACTGCCAAAACCATCAATCCTGCAAAACCTAAAGGCACGTCAAAGTTAGAACTCGCGGTGACAATTAAGTACCCAATGCCTTTGTTGGAAGCTACTGTTTCAGAAATTACAGTACCGACAAAGGCAAGGGAAATTGCCACTTTCAGCGAGGCAAAGACGTAGGGTAAGGTGTGGGGAAACCCAACTTTTTGGAAAATTTCTATCTGCGATGCACCTAGCGATCGCATTACATCTTTCATCTCTGGTTCTACTGTATCTAATCCTAATGCTACGTTAACTGCGATCGGGAAAAATGCCAGTAAAAATGCCGTCAGAATTGCCGGCACCGTACCGATGCCAAACCACAGCGCAAATAGCGGCACTAAGGCTACTTTTGGTACAGTATTGAATCCCACTAACAACGGGTAAAGAACCACATAGGCAATTCGCGAATATCCGATGAGAAACCCCAGCACTACGCCTGTAACAATTGCGAGCATAAAACCCGCTAAGGTTGTAAACAAGGTTTGTCCTGTGTTTTCGATCAGTGCCTGACTTTGGTTGAAACTTGCCGCGATAATCGCTGAAGGTGCGGGCAAGTTGTACGGGGGAATCTTGAACAAAAATACCAGAATTTCCCACAGCACGAACAGCAAGATTGTGGCAGCAATTGGCAGCACAATACCGGCTGTTTTTGATCGAGCCAATTTCTCTAAATTATCCATTTTTTTCTCAAAATCCTGTTCAAATATTTTAGCTTTGGACGCATTCACCCCCCAAAAAACCGGGTTTTTTAGAGATTGAGGGTTTTCAGCACATATGCGGGTTAAAAACCCGGTTTCTGACCCCCCGTGCATCTGTGACTAGACAATTAATTGCGCTGAATATGGCGGCGCAACTCTGCAACAATGTGGTTGAATTCATCCGACAGGATCATGTCTACATTGACAGGACGTGGTAGGTTGACTTTGACTTTATACACGATCGAACTTGGCCGCGGCCCCATCACATAAACTGTATCTGACAAGAATACTGCCTCACGCAAATCGTGAGTGATCAGGATGCAAACGCACTTCACTCGCATCCACAAATCTTGCAGCATCACCCACATCTCCTCGCGGGTGAAAGCATCTAACGCGCCAAAAGGTTCATCTAGCAGCAGTATTTCCGGTTGGTGAATTAACCCCCGACACAGGGAAGCTCTCTGTCGCATTCCTCCCGATAGTTGCCACGGAAACTGTTTCTCAAAATCTTTCAGTCCGACTGTTGCCAGCAATTCTTGTGCAGAGCGAATAAACTTTTCCTTGCGCTGCGGATCTTTAAATTCTCGCTTGTAAGGCTGCACGACTTCCAGGGGTAGCAGAACATTATCGAGGGTATTGCGCCAAGGCAAAAGCACGGGATTCTGAAAGGCAATTCCGACATTTTTCAGGGGTTTGGTAATCTTTTTTTCCCGCATCCGTATTTCGCCGAGCGGTGCCGGAGCCAGCCCGGAAACCATTCTTAAAATAGATGTTTTACCGCAGCCGCTCGGCCCCACAAATGACACAAATTCTCCTTGGGCGATCGACAGTGAAATCTCGTCTATAATCCGTCTTGGTTGACCATCAACTTGGTACTCTAAACCCACGCGATCGAATTCCAAAAGTACGGGTTCTTTGGTTTCGATCGCCTCTGTTGACATTGTATTCTGTACCATAATTAGTCTATCTCCTTTCTTGAGCAAACGATCGGCAGTGTTCTGTATACAGAAAATATTTTAAAATCATATATTCCATATATTATCGATGGTGTTGAATCTTTCTGTATCGCCAAATACAAAATTTTTTTAATCACACCAACTCACCATTAAGTGCTTTAAGTGATGGGAAAAATATCAATTTCTCCTAATCTATTGTGGTTTGACAAAAGAGAAAAAACTGTATATCTGTATACAGTATCCAAAATGTTTATAATATACTGTATAAAACAAGCCTTAGCCAAGCTTAACTTTGAGGCAATATCTGCAAAGATTAGTAAGCATATTTGGCGCGTTCAAGGGGTTTTTGCTTGGGTTTGTTGTCCAAATAGTAAGCTTTTTAGTGATGAAAAATAGTTGGTTAGTACGATCGCTCTCCCTAATATTGATTGCAGCCCCAGTCGTCCTGAGTAGCTGTCAATCTCAACAGCCGAATGCCACAACTACTCCAGCAGCGGCAGGAGGAACAGCCACAACGGCGGCAGACACCGCGCAGAAACGCGCCATCAAAGTCAATCCCTCTTGGCTGCTGCAAGGCGATAATGCACCGCTAACCATCGCCATTGACAAAGGCTACTTCCCAGCAGAAGGATTGGATGTCAAAATCGAGCGGGGCTACGGTTCCTCAGACACCATCACCAAAGTTGCAGCCGGTCAGTTCGAGATCGGATTTGGCGATATTTACTCGATGATGGAGTTCAACTCCAAAAATCCCAACGATCCAGTAGTAGCAGTGGCAGTGCCTTATAATCGATCGGCTTTTTCCATTGTCAGCCTCAAGTCGAGCAACATTGCAGATCCTAAAGGATTAACAGGCAAAAAGCTAGGAGCTCCAGCAGGAGATGCACCCCGCAAACTGTGGCCTGTATTCGCCCAAAAAGTCGGCGTGCAGCCCGACAGCGTAGAGTGGACTACAATGGAACCAAAGCTGCGGGAAACATTACTAATTAAAGGCGATATCGATGCAGTGAGCGGATTTGCCACAACCATCATCCCGGCATTAGAAAAAGCAGGCAAAAAGCCCGAAGATATAAATGTCTTCTACTATAACGAGAACGGTCTAGATTTGTACGGAAATGCGATCGTGGTCAAAAAAGCATTTCTCGACAAGAATCCCGAAGTAGTCAAAGGATTTTTGAGAGCGTATTTTAAAGGACTTCAAGATACCTTGAAAGATCCAGCAGCCGGATTAGAATCTGTGGTAAAAGCGGGAGATAGCTTGATGGACAAGAACGCCGAGAAACGCCGCCTGCAAATCGCCTTAGAAAGGCTATACATCTCTCCAGAAGTTGAAAAAGTTGGCTTGGGCGGAGTCGATCCAACCCGTTTGGAAGCGACAGCCAAACAAGTAGCAGGAGCCTTAAAAATAGAAGCTCCCCCAATCAATAAGATATTTGATGAAAGCTACTTGCCTCCTCTAGAGCAGCGAGCTTTACCTCCAGCAGCAGAGCGCAAACCCTTGACTTAAAAAATGACTAAAGTCATTCAACAAACAGTAAATTAACTGGTAGGGTGCGTCAGTTAAAACCTCTGAATATAGAGCAATGATTGTGACTGACGCACCCTACCAACTAAAAGAGCGAGTAGGTCTCAAATTTCGTGTATTTCATATCTACGGTGTGAGGATCATGTCTAAATTTTTGTATTTCCAAATTATGCTGACAGCAACGCCAGCACTACTTTGTATTAGTTTGTTGCATTCTCCAGGAAGTTATGCGGCAGAAATGTCTGCTACTGAAACTCTAGAATTAACTGATTTGCCTTTAGTTGAAGTTGCTGGGTCACCAAGTGCGATCGCACAAATTGAAACAGCGCAAAATCCAGCGTCAACGCCAGAAACAACCGCTGATGCTAAACCAGGAAAGCCAGAAAAACCCGAAAGTATTTCCCTCGCAACAGAAAGCGAAAAAAGAGCATTAGTTTCTCCCAAAAATGATGTTAATGCGACAAATCTAGCAACGGAAAAACCGGGCGCACCACCAATTGCGATCGAGCAAAATGCAGCACAAATAAATCCTGCGCTAACCCCAGAAAAAACTGTTGAAATTTCACCAAAATCAACAAACCCAGAAGCGGAAGTCGCCGCAGTTTCCCAACCAAATAATCTCCCACCTACAGATACAACCACTCAAAAATCCAGCGAATCAAACCTCTTATCAGCATCAATTGAAAGCCCAGAAAATCCCGCGTCGCCAAGCATCGCTGAAATCTCACAAGCAGACAGCCTAGAAGTAACCGATCCTTCATCCACCTCGGAGATGGAACAAGTTACTTCTGTTTCCCAACTCAGCGACGTTAAACCCACAGATTGGGCATTTCAAGCGCTGCAATCGTTAGTTGAACGCTACGGCTGCATAGCGGGATATCCCGACGGTACTTATCGCGGAAATCGAGCGATGACTCGCTACGAATTCGCCGCAGGTTTGAATGCTTGTCTCGATAAAGTTGCTGAGTTGGTAACAGCAGGAACCTCGAATTTAGTTAAAAAAGAGGATTTACAGAAACTCCAGAGACTGCAAGAAGAATTCGCGGCAGAACTAGCAACACTGCGCGGTAGAATCGATGTATTGGAAGCTCGCACGGCGAATCTAGAATCGAATCAATTCTCAACTACAACGAAACTTAATGCTAACGTTTGGTTAAATCTCACATCAGCTTTTCCGACAGGCGATATTAGGGCAGAACGCAGCCGCACTGCCCCGAACAGCCCCTTTGCTACCCCTACTCGCGATGCCAACAATCGACCCACTCGCGTCGATCGCGGGCAACCTGAAACTACTTTTAGTTACTACGCTTTTCTGACGCTAAACACTTCGTTTACAGGCAAAGATTCGCTGGTGACTCAGTTGGTTTTTGGCAACGGCAACTCGCCTGCAAACGAATTGGTTTCGTCTGGTTTTTACAACTCGTGGGGAACGCCTTTGTTAGATCAAACTGGCGCGCCAACGGCTAATGTTGTGGGAATTCGCGAGATGTCTTACACGTTTCCCGTGGGAGATAAAGTTCAAGTTGCGATCGGGCCGCGATTGAATTATTATCGATATTTCGATGGCAACCGTTTCACGTTTTTTATGAAAGGGGCAACGAGTTTTAACTCGAACGGAAGTACACTGTTGAATGCGGTCGATCGCGGTTCGGGTGCTGTTGTCAGTTGGCAAGTTGCCAAGCGGCTTAAGTTGACGGCTGCTTATATGGCTGAAAATACAGAATTTTTGAATCCTGCGGTATTCAATACTGCTAGCAATCCTAGTGATGGTTTGTTTAACAGTTCCAACACGATGACAGCGCAGTTGGAATACGCCCCCACCAACTCTTTTAATCTCCGGCTGATTTACGCGCGATCGAGCATCAAACCTTATAATGGATTTATTGGCGGTGCTGTGGGCGAACCGCTGCCTTACGGTTATGCCGATGATGGTTTTGGGGGAAAAGTTAGAGATTCCGGTGCCGATGCTTTTGTGGTAAATTTTGATTGGTTGCTGGGTCGGAATTTTGGTTTATTTGGGCGGTATTCCTACGGACAGCTTGAGGTGAATCCGGTAAATCGCGATCGCTCTGGCGGTGACATCAAGGTGCAGTCTTTTCAACTTGGGATGGGATTTCCCGATATTGGAAAAAAGGGCGCGCTGGGTGTACTTTCCTTTGTGATTCCCCACAATTATATATCGGGTAGCAGGTTCTTACTCTCGGGCGGCGGCAATGGAGGCACTCAGTACGAGGTGGAGGGTTCGTATTATTACCCGATTACTAATAATATTGCGATCGTCCCGGCATTCTACGCTATCTTTAATGCCAACAATTTTGATGGCAATCCCACCGTGTTTGTGGGCAATCTTCGGACTCAATTCACCTTTTAAGGTGCGAGTAGGGACACGGCGGGGACATTGGTGTTAACTTAGCGTCAAAGGTAGTTACAGACTGCTGTTTACCGCTGAGGTCTGATCCCCCCTAACCCCCCTTAAGAAAGGGGGAACCGGAAGTGGCTCAAAGTCCCCCTTGCTTTCGGGGGATTTAGGGGGATCTAGACTCAGGGATAAACGAGATTTATTAGGGGTTTTAGTCTTAATTTGAGACCAATCGGTACTGTCGCGTTTCTACATATCTGGTGTAACAGCGCCGCTGTGATGTATCCTTAAGAATGAGGCAGCCAAAATCTACTGTTTTTATTTAACATAAAATTTTAGATATGAGGCTGAATCAACAATTTTTAACAACAGTGAATTCACTTTAGTTTTAACTTAAGGATAACTGATTTTGGCTCTTTCATTTCGCGCGATTCGCCGCACTCAATCTCTCCACGAACAAACTTATCAAGCTATCCGAACTGCTATCCTATCGGGGGAATTAGCGGCAGGAGAACGCCTGATAGAAACTCAACTGGCAGATATGCTCAATGTCAGCCGCACTCCGGTGAGAGAGGCTTTGTGCCAACTGCAACGGGAGAATTTAGTGACGGCAGATCCACATCATGGATTGCGCGTGGCCACTTTGTCGATCGCAGATGCAGCTGATCTTTATGATTGTCGGATTGCTTTGGAACAGCTATCGGTGGCCCAAGCTAGCCAAAATGCTACACCGGCTCAATTGCAACAATTGGAATCTCTCGTGAAGCAGGCAGAAAGTACCGCAAATTTGCGATCGGGCGAACTGACAAACTATCAATTGCTTTACGCAGACTACCAATTTCACCGCTTGCTAGCCCAAAGTTCCGCTAATTCTTGGTTAGTAACTCTGTTAGATCAGGTGTTTGACAAAATGATCTTAGTGCGGCTCCGCACAATGCAATACAATCCGGGAGTCTTGGAAATTCGCAGCGAACACCGCCGCATTTATCAAGCTGTGAGCGAACAGAATGCCGCCGGAGCCCAGCAAGCGATGAAAGAGCATTTAATCGCCAGTAAAGCGCGGGTAATTAAAGAAATTAACGAGATAGAAACGAAACAGGGTCAAATAAATAAATAAAATAGATACATTGAAATAAATCTAATTACAAAAAGCATCCTTATATGTCAGCAAATTATCCCAGAGAATTAGTCGGTTACGGGCAAAATCCTCCCGATCCTCAATGGCCCGATCGATCGCGCATAGCCCTGCAATTTGTGATCAACTACGAAGAAGGCGGAGAAACCTGCATCCTCCACGGCGACTCTTCTTCGGAAACATTTCTGTCAGAGATTGTCGGGGCAGAGCCCCTATCGGGACTGCGGCACATGAATATGGAATCCTGTTACGAATACGGCAGTCGGGCCGGTTTGTGGCGGCTGCACCGGATGTTTACTTCTCGGAACATACCGGTGACTGTTTACGGAGTGGCGATGGCCTTAGAAAGGCATCCCGAGGCAGTTGCAGCGATGTTGGAGGCTGATTGGGAAATTGCCAGCCACGGCTACCGCTGGATCGATTATAAGTATTTTGGGGAAGACGCGGAACGGGAGCATTTACAAAGGGCGATCGCCCTTCACACTCAAATTACCGGCAGCCGTCCCCTCGGCTGGTATACCGGACGCACGAGCCCCCACACCCGCAAGCTAGTAGTCGAAGAAGGCGGTTTTCTCTACGATGCGGACAGCTACGCGGATGATTTGCCTTATTGGGTGTACGAGGGCGACAAGCCTCACTTGGTAATTCCTTATACCCTCGACAACAACGATATGCGGTTTGCTACGAGTCAGGGATTTAACTCTGGGGATCAGTTTTTTGCTTACCTGCGCGATGCCTTTGATGTACTCTACGCCGAGGGCGAGACTGCGCCGAAGATGATGAGTGTGGGGCTGCATTGTCGCTTGGCGGGGAGGCCGGGGCGGGCGGCGGCTTTGGCGCGTTTTTTGGATTACGTGCAGCAGCATGAGAGGGTGTGGGTGTGCCGCCGCATTGATATTGCCCGACACTGGCATGAATATCACAAACCGATGGTTTCTAAGAAGGACTGAAGTTTTTACTACGAAACAAAAGAGAGGACTGAAATCCTGACATCTTGCACCCGTCAAGAACAAGCAAGATGCCTGTTCCACAAAAGGTGAGTTTGATTATGGGGTGTCTCGCCCGTCAAGAACAGGCAAGATGCCTGTTCCAGAAAGGGCCAAGAACAGGCAAGATGCCTGTTCCACAAAAGGTGAGTTTGATTGTGGGGTGTCTCGCCCGCCCGAACAGGCAGGCTGATTGCAAATGGTGCAAAACTCAGTAGTGCTAACCTGCTTTATAAGCGGCCCATCCACCGCGATCGGAAATATCTTCCCATTGGTGTTTCTCCACTAACTCGCGCGGGTACAGGAAAGCGGTTAATACTTCCCCGTCTTCGAGAATCACATCGGATGGATACATATGCGGGGGCTCGCCCGTTGCAAGCTGTTCAAAGTCTTCGGGAGTTAGTTCGTACACTTCTCCCGGAATTGATGCGCCTCCGCTAGCCACTTCGTAAATTGCAGGATGCCAGCCGTTTTCTGCGGAGTGCAAGCGGTAAATCGGACGTGTTTTGGCTTCTCTGAGGAACTTGGCTTCTCCAAGGTTTTTGTTGTCCGGCTGGCCGCGAAGGGCGGAACCGCAAATGAATACTCGTTTTGCTGCAATTGCTGTTTGACTCATATCACCCGATCGATAAAATTGTACTTTTTTCTACAGTTAAATTGCTGCGATCGCTCTATGCTGCGTGCTGTGTTTGCCTACAGCAGTTTAAGTGCTACAGCCGATCGCCTTTTGTAGGCAAGACTACATTATTGTATAGATTTAACTGATATTGCGTACAGTATACAAAAATTAGTTAAACGATCGATCGTCCAAGAGCGAGATCCTCGTTAAATTTCCCATAATAGGAGAATGCGAAATGACAGTTACACTAGCACTTTCAGTCAACGGTTCGCGCCTCAACCACAGCATTGCCCAACTCGCTGAAATAGGCAAATTGCCGGGAGGAGGCGTTAGTCGGGTAGCTTTTACCAAAGAAGATTTACTGGCGCGCAAACTTGTTGAATCTTGGATGGTAGAAGCAGGAATGACTGTTCGGATTGACGCAGCCGGAAATATAATTGGCAGATACGCCGGATTGCGGGAAGATGCCGCACTAGCAACCGGTTCTCACATTGATACCGTTCCCACGGCGGGCCATTTCGACGGAGTTTTGGGAGTTTTGGCAGGAATTGAAGTCGTGCGGGTGTTGCGCGAAAACAGCCTGCGCTTGGAACACGCGATCGAGACGATCGTATTTACCGACGAAGAAAGCACCGTTATCGGCTGCAAAGCAATGGCGGGAAACACAGTCAACAACCCCGAATATTACCGCCGCAGCGATCGCACTTCCATCGAAACTTGTCTAGCACAAATTGGCGGAGATTGGTCAAAAATTGCCGAGGCAAAACGCCACCCCAAAGAAATAGCAGCTTTTGTGGAATTGCACGTCGAACAAGGAGGTATTTTGGAAAGTACCGGCGATGAAATAGGAGTAGTCCAAGGAATTGTGGGACAATACCGCCTGGGAGTGACGGTAATCGGCCGCCCTAACCATGCCGGTTCGACGCCCATGCACGCCAGAAAAGATGCGCTGGTAGCGGCTTCGCAAATGGTATTAGCCGTCAACAAGCTAGCAGTAGAAACACCAGGGGAACAAGTCGCAACGGTAGGTTACTTAACTGTTTCGCCGAATGCTACGAATACTGTGCCGGGAAAAGTCGAGTTTAAAATCGACTTGCGAGATTTGTCTGAAACTAATTTGGAACAGTTGTTAACCAAAATGAAATTGGAGTTTCAAGCAATAGCTTCTGCCACCAAAACCGAAATCGAAATCACTGAATTGCTGCACGTAGATCCAACATTAGCAGCACCAAAGATTCAGAAGGCAATTGTAGAAGTTTGTCAAGACTTAGGCTTGAGTTACACGCATTTAATCAGTCGCGCTGGACACGATGCTCAAGAAATCGGACGTTTTACCGATATGGGGATGATTTTTGTAGCTTCTAGGGGGGGTATCAGCCATTCAGAAGATGAGTATACTTCGCCCGAACAGTGTACTCAGGGGGCGAATGCGCTGCTGCAAACCTTCTTAAAGCTCGATAGATTGTATGCTAAGGGCGATCGATAATCTACTTTCAAAGCGATGTACGGTGCGTGACTGTTAATAGATTTGTGCAGTAGTAGAACAACTCAGCATTCACGCACCGCAATATTACTTATATAAGAGCGTGGTTTTCGCTACCCGATTTGGTGTTATATCATTAAATAACTCCTTATTTTCCAAAGAAAATAAACTTAACTGAGTCGGACGATCAGCTAGATTTTTTATTCTCCTCAAACCAGGTTTTTGATGTTCTTTAATATCTTGATGTATCTTGCTTGCTAGTACCCGTGCTAAGTTAACAGGTACTGCATTCCCAACCATTTTATAGCCGTCAGCAATATACTTGTACTTAAAAATAAACTCATCCGGGAAAGTCTGAACTCTAGCACATTCTCGCACAGAAAGCCGACGGTAAGGCTGAGGTGAATTCGGATCGAAAATGCGCTTGTCCTTGCCAACCAAAATCATTTTACTAGCTTGAGGATGTAGAGGTGCGTGTCTGCCGCTTGCCTGAATTGTAAAAGAAGGTTCCGCCCAACTTCTAACTCGATTCCGGGACATATAAATGCTGGAAAAACTCAAATCTGCACATTCGTGATTCGCGACAGAATCGTGATAATTATCTACTTTACTCTTGACTGAAATTGGGACGATCGCCTGCAAATCAGAAATTGCATCTTTCAAAGTCAAAACCTCGGTTCCAGGTTCGGGAAACTCAAAACCAAAACCCAGATTCTGCCGATAACCGATAACAATTACTCTTTGTCTGTCTTGCGGTACACCAAAACTTTTAGCATTCACCAACTGGAATGAAACCCGATACCCAATTTCCTCAAACTGCGATAATATATAATTGAAAGCATCCTGATTTCTCGGCGCTAAAATACCCCTAACATTCTCAGCCAAGAAAAACAAAGGCTGCTTGTCACGCACAATTCTGATATACTCCCAGAAAAGCTGACCCCGACTGTCATCAATCCCGCGTTTCGCACCCGCCGCACTCCAACTTTGACACGGAGGCCCGCCAATAATCCCAACACAGTCAGGAATTTCATCAGAATTAATTTTTCTGATATCTCTGCGATCTAAAATAGTTTCAGAATGGTTAAATTGATAGGTATCCCAAATCGACTTATCATATTCATTCGCCCAAACCGGATTAAACCCAGCCAAGCGAAAACCCAAATCCAACCCGCCACAACCCGAAAATAAAGAAATAATATCCAAAGCCACCTTTTTTCACCAACAATCAATACAACAAATCAATTATAAACATCACTCTTATTAACTTTCTTTCTCTTTATTCTCTCACTCTGCGCCCTCTGCGCCCTCTGCGGTAAAAAAATCTAATTCCCAAACAAATATAACACTTATCATCCTCAATGAATGCAAACTCCATCCTCAAATCATACCAACACTTCGGCATCCACCTCGGCTTAGACAGAATTCACCAACTCCTCGAAAAACTCGACAATCCCCACAAACAAGTACCTATTATCCACGTTGCCGGTACAAATGGCAAAGGTTCCGTTTGCGCTTATCTATCATCCGTACTGACAGCAGCAGGTTATCGAGTCGGGCGCTACACATCTCCGCACTTAATCGATTGGACAGAAAGAATTTGCATTAACCAAAAACCGATTTCTACAATAGCATTGCAAGACTGTCTAGAAAAAGTTGTCCGCGCTGCTGAAGGTAATACGGAAACTCCGACTCAATTTGAAATCATCACCGCCGCAGCTTGGCTATATTTCGCTGAACAAAAAGCAGATATCGCGGTGATTGAAACCGGATTGGGTGGTAGATTAGATGCGACTAATGTTTGCGAAACTCCCCTTGTGAGTGTGATTACTTCTATCAGTCTTGATCACTGGCAAATTCTCGGCCCGACTGTTGCTAATATTGCTGCGGAAAAAGCGGGAATTATTAAATCAAAGTGTCCGGTAGTTATCGGAGAGTTGCCGGAATCTGCTAGAATAGTAGTAGAAAAACGGATTCAAGAATTGGATTGTCCGGCAATTTGGGTAAAACCTGCGATAGATTTAGAAGACGGATTTGCAGAATATTATTCAAGTCCAGAAATCGGCGTTAATTCGAGTCGTTCTGCTGTTAAGATAAAGTATAAATTGCCATTGTTGGGACAAGTTCAATTAATGAATTCGGCGATCGCACTTGCAACTATCCACACCCTCCAAAACCTAGGATGGCAAATCTCCCAAAGTGCGATCGCCCACGGAATCGCCAAAACCCAATGGCCCGGAAGACTTCAACAGACAACCTGGAAAAACCGCAACATCCTAATTGACGGCGCGCACAACCCCGCTGCTGCGATCGCCCTACGTGAATATGTAGACAATCTTGATCGCACGCACGAACAATCGGGCGGGTTTTGCACAGAAATTGCCTCTGCTTCTGAAAGTTCATTCTCTAAACCCGCCCCTACAAATCAAAACTTCGTTAACTGGGTAATCGGGATTATCGCAACCAAAGACTGCGATGATATTTTACAAGCTTTACTCAAAAAGGGCGATCGGCTTTATCTAGTACCCGTACCCGACCAAAATTCAATACCACCCGCAGAATTAGCCGCCATTGCTGAAAATATCTGCCCAGAATTAACACTTTGCCAGACTTTCCCCGATTTAACAACAGCCTTAGATGTGGCTGTTACCGACGAAAACCTCACAATCTTGTGCGGTTCACTTTATCTAGTCGGCTATTTCCTGCAACAACAATCTCAAACTTAAATGCCTTAACTTTGTGTTTCTTCCTCAGTGAAAAGCTGAATTGATAAAGGCGTAGCTTGCGGGGCGGGACGCCATCGCACTTATCAACGCACAATCGCCTCAAAAATGAGGGTTATAGCTACAAAATCGTCAAATAGGTTTCAGTTGGACTGATGGGTAAAGGTTTCAAGATTTGATTTTGCAAGTCTATTTCCAATCCCAATGATTCTAAAGGTATTACGCCCAAAAGCGCATCATTACCTCCCGGTAACTCCAAGCACTCGAAAGTGCCTTCCCGATCAAACATTGATATTTTGGCATCTTGAAAAATGCGGGCTTTGCCAATACCCATTGCTGTTGCTACGTCTACTTCTTTGAGGAGTTTTAGTCCCAGTTTGGCGATCGCATCTTTTGGCAGACACAAGGTAGTTGCTCCCGTGTCCACCAATACATTTTTCAGGACGATCGACCGAATTTGGTCTTCTAGTATCGTCCCATCTTCTGCCCGAATTTGGTCGGCTCGATTAACGATTGTCAGAGTGGCAAAAACTTTTCCCATTGGACTGCTGTTTTTAATTTGCATAGTTGCCTCCTGCGGTAGCGTCGGAGTTATTACTGTCTTTAATTATAACTTATATGCAGGGGCGATCGGACAGGTTCGATCGTTCGGACTTTAGTCATCAAAAATTAAGAAGGACTAAAGTCCTCACTACGAACCTAGGATAATGATTTTACTGCTGATATTGTATATATATGGCGGCACAGATTCCCATTATTTAATGATATGTCAAGTTGGCAAAAAAAGCAAGGGGGAAAACAAAAATATTTCCGCCCCAGCTTCAATTAAAAACTACCTTTGATCCCAAGCCGTCGCCGCATCAGTAACAGCTTGTTCTACCGACTTCTCCCCTAACATTGCCGCTTGTAAGTTGTCATAAATCGCTTTTTGCAACTTCTTAACATCCTTCAGAGGCGGAATCAACAACTCAGCCGAAGTCAACCCAGCAGCACTGATAATCCGAGCCCGATCGGCAGTAGCAGCATCAGTAGCTACACTCTTAAAATAACCATCCTGCAAAGTCTCAACCGTAGAAGGCAAAACATTAGCAGCCTTAGCAAAAGCTAATTGATTCTGAGAATTAGTCACAAACAAGGCAAATTTGACGGCATCGTCAGGGCGCTTACTGTCGCGAGGGACGACCAAATTCATCACCGCTACAGTCTTCTTGCCACTTTCACCCGTAATTTGAGGTGCAACAGCCGAAACATTACCTATACTAGGAGCATTCTCGGCGATCGCCTTTAAGAACTGAGGCCCTGAACCTAACAAAGCTGTATCTCCAGATTGATAAAGTTCGATCGCCCGACGATGGCCCTGAACCAAAACATCCTTTGGCAAAAATCCGCCCTTATACAAATCAACCCAATACTGAAAAGCAGCTTTGCCCTTATCGGTATTAAAAGCAGCTTTCCCTTGAGCATCAACCAAAGTAACACCCATCTGCACCAAAGATTGCAAAACTTCCCCCGAATCTTCCGGTACTAAAGTTACAAAAAAAGCAAACTTTCCAGTCTTCTCTTTCACCTGTTTCGCGACTTGAGCTAACTCGGTATAAGTAGCAGGAGATTTAGTAATTCCAGCTTTTTTAAACAAATCGGTATTGTAAATTGTCACCCCAGTTGTGAGATACCAAGGAATGCCAAAAGTTTTACTATCGAGAACACCAGATTTCCAGATATTGGGCAAATAGGTCGATCGCACTTGCTCCGAAATCCGCGAGTCCAAATCCAACCAAGCATTGCGCCCCGCCAACAGCGAAGCAAAATCCGGATTTAGGTTTACCACATCCGGGGCAGTTTTCGCCGAAACAGCGCCCAAAATCTTACTTTCCATCGCCGACCAAGGAACGTCCACCCAACGCACCTTCACGCCCGGATTTTGGGCTTCAAAATCGGCGATCGTCTTGTTGAAATAGTCAGTAAACTGAGGTTGTAGCTGCATAGTCCAGAATTCGATCGCCGCCGAATTCTGTGTCGAGGAATTAACAGCAGGTTTGCTACAACTCACCACCGCAGTCAGCAGCAGCCCTACCAGCCCAAAAACAGCAAACAGTTGCCAAGATTTACGTTTCATAGGAATAAATTTGATAATCATGGGAACCGTTAGAGAAAAAAGCATCGAGTCCGAAACAGAGTTTTGTGCCCGGGCTCCCGAGAGAGAGAGTCGGTTTTGATGTAGAATCAATGGTTTTTCGGTCGATCGAGCTAAAATTAGTTGACATTTTCAGCAAAATAGCTATTGTCAAGTAAATTGGATAGCATAAAATCGGAACGGGCGATCGCAGAACACAAACAGTTCCGCACAGCTACCGCAAGATACCGAGATTACAGCACTCCTGTGGTAGTTGGAAACCAATTATCCAACACCCGGCGTTGCTCAATCAGGCCAGCCAACCACAAAATAAAAAAATAGCAATTACCCGCGACCCAATCACATGGTTAACTTGATTAAAGGTCTACTTAACAAACGCCAGCCAGGAATCGGGATCGAAATAGCCCCAGACCGCATCAACATCATTCAGCTCGAAAAGAAAACTCAGGGATTCAAACTAGCCACTTTGGCTTCTATTGAAGTTCCAGAAGACATGGTACAAGAAGGGCAAATAGTCGATCCGCCTGGAATTGCCGAATTAATACGTGCCGTCATGGCAGAAAACAAAATTAAAGCCAAACGCGTAGCTACAGCCATTCCTGGTAGAGAAGCCGTCATCCGTTTAATTCCAGTTCCCGCAGAACTAAACGAAGACGAATTGCGGGACTACATGAACGCAGAAGCAGGACTTTACTTGCCATTTCCTAGGGAAGACGCCGATGTAGACTATCAAAAAATTGGCTTATTTGTAGATGACGACGGCGTAGAAAAAGTACAAGTTGTGCTAGTAGCAACTCGTAGAGAAGTTACCGATACATACATCGAAACCTTCAAAGAAGCTGGACTGGATATAGACGTACTAGAAGTAACCAGCTTTGCCCTGATCCGCACCCTCAAAGACCAACTGCAACAATTTTCGTCCCAAGAGGCCGCAGTTCTCACCGCTATAGAATTTGACAGCACCGAGTTAGCTATAGTAGTGGACGGCATACCTCAATTCAACCGTACCATCCCGATCGGCACTTACCAAATCCAGACCGCCCTCAACCAAGCCATGAACCTGCCACCATCCCGAGACACCAGTGAACTGCAAGGCATGACCCTGCCAGTCACAGACACAATGGGCGCATCGGGAGACACCAATCCTGGGACAAATGCGATGATTAAAGTATTGGGAGAACTAGCAGACGAACTGCGACGCTCAGTAGACTTTTATCTCAACCAGAGCGAAGAACTCGAAGTCGCACAACTGTTGTTAGCTGGGCCTGGAGCGGCGATCGGCAAACTAGACGAATTTTTTATGCAAAGATTAAGCTTGCCCGCATCTCAAGTCGATCCCATCGAAACCCTAGGACTCGAAATCACCCAAGATATTACCCCAGAACAGCGAGCAGGTTTAGGAGTCGCCCTAGGTTTAGGACTGAGGGAAGTGCTTTGACCTAACAGTTTTAGATAGAAAAATCGATTTGAGAATTTTAGGTAAAAGCCACAACAATCTCTTCCCAAAGAATTAGGCAGAAGGCAGGAGTTCAGTTGACAGTTGACAGTTGACAGTTGACAGCTTGAGAGCGACCTCTACCTAGAAAGAAGAGGATGGTCATAATGAATAGTCGGATTTTAATTTCTCCCTCAAAGGGTTTCGGCTTTCAACTTCTTTCTGGTAAAGTATCCGAGGTAAAAAGTATCGGTAAAATGTAGAATATCGGAGACAGAAGTAGCCCCTTCCTTCGGTAGAAGGCAGAAAGTTATTTTTTTCTTCCCTAAATAAATCCTTCACCGGTACCAGAAATCTGGCGCTCTGTCTAAAATCTAAAATTTCAAATTTAAATCTAAAATCGAGTGAAGCCATGTACAGTCTAGATATTAATTTTCTCAACGACCGTCCCGACTACAAACCCGTCACAGCAAACAAAAGCTCAGGTAGAAAGAGTTCCGGTGGAGTCCAAGATCAAAGTGCCATGATTGGGGCGCTGCTCTTTGCCTTCGGCCTCAATGCCCTAGTCATGGGGGCGTGGTGGTGGGCGACGGGCGAAAATGCCAAGTTGGCTGGAGAACAAGCAGCGATAGAGCAAGAATTGGCACAGTTAACCACTCAAGCCAACGTGATTAAAGCCATCAACACCGAAACCGACAAAGTTACAGCCGAATACAAAGCATTAGCCGGAGTATTCGACCAAATCAAACCTTGGTCGGCGATGCTGCAAGACATCAGCGCCCGTACTCCTACCGGAGTACAAATTTCCAAAATTGAGCAAATAGACGCCAGTCCCGCCCCCGTTGCACCACCACCACCT
>CASBQF010000239.1 GCA_949127775.1 Oscillatoriales cyanobacterium PMM_0080 | reverse complement strand
TCTAGGGACAAGGCATTGCCATGTCCCTACTACTTACGTTGAGCTTACTTAACCAGCGATTTTTAACAATTCCACATCAAAAATCAGCGTAGCATTCGGAGGAATCACTCCACCCGCACCGCGAGCACCGTAACCGAGATCGGGAGGAATAATCAACTTGCGGCGTTCTCCAACTTTCATTGTACCGACACCTTCATCCCAACCCTTAATTACTTGGCCCACGCCGATTTTGAACTGAAAAGGAGAATTACGATCGCGCGAACTATCAAATTTCGTGCCATCCTCCAAAGTGCCAGTGTAGTGCACGACAACCGTTTGACCAGTTTTTGGAGTCGCTCCATCACCCTGTTTCAATTCAACATATTTCAGACCTGAATCTGTGCTGATAGTTTTCTCTGTATTTTCAGTCATGTTATTGCCAGCGATAGTAGCTGGTTCCTTCGGTAAATTGGCATCAGCTACTAGCAAGCTATCATCGGTGAAAGCCTTCGCTGAGACGATCTCAAGCGCAACATCGGTTAAAGGATTATTCACTTCCGAGGCAACTGCTGTAGGTACATAACCGCTCATTTGAGCGACTATCAAAAACACAAAGCAAACTAGCATTACGCCCAGGCTGACCAGAATTCCTCGCAAAATTAAATCCTCCTGATACTTTTAACCACGATATCTCAGATATCTAAGACATCTATTACAACAAGAACTACGAAATTTTATCTGAAATTTTCTACCAAAATATGGCAGGTTTCAGTTAACTTTAAAGGCAAAAGAAACAATGAAGTCAGAATGTTTCTCATTTACCAGAAAGAATTGGTTAAAAGCCTCTCGCGAGTGAGTGAGAAATTAAAATCAGACTATTCATTAATCCAATCTTCTTCCTTCTAGGTAGATGTCGCTTTTAAGCTGCTAACTGTCAACTGTCAACTGTCAACTGTCAACTGAACTTCTGCCTTCGATTGACAATCTTATCACAAGATAGTAGCGAAGTGGTTCGCCGATTTTTGCTTAGCGCCAGTTGCGATTTTCTAGATCCCGCATCTGACGTTCGAGTCGATCGAGCCTACCGCGCAACTCATCCATTTCCGACTGTCTGGGCACGCCCATATCTTGGAGGATATTCCGCAATTGCCGCTGTAACTGCGTCTCCCAATTACCCTGCTCCGACTTAAGCTGTTCCGTCATGTCATCAACAAAGGTTTTGGCTTGCTCAGGATTGATTTTGCCATCTTTGACCCATTGTTCGCTAGCTTCCTGCAATTTCTCGGCTACCAGGGAGGTAGTACCAATGCCCAGCATTACCAGTTGTTTGAGTAAGTTATTGTTATCCATAGATTTTTCCGGTTGTTTGCTCCGTGATACCCGATCGACTCAAGCCGACTGCCAAAGCTGCGAAACCATTTGTAAACTTAAAGTTACACCAGCGCTGACCGACATTTCTATTTTGAAGCATCCAGTCACCTGATGGCGAGTTCGATCGCACCAATCGGCGTTCGGAAAACCCGCTAATGAGCCCACCGACAACCTTACCCCATCACCAGCAAAGTCAATGCCCGATTGCGCCCGCTGTCACCAACCTGTAGACGCCCAAGCGATTTCCTGTCCGCACTGCAAAACCCCTCTCAAGGCTTTCGGTCATCCGGGCATCCCCCTGTATCGATCGGCATCAACAGAATTTCTGTGCACTACCTGTACTTACCACAAAGACGATACCTGCAACTACCCGCAGCGTCCCAAAGCCCAAGAATGCACCCTTTATCACAACAAAGCTGAGCCGCTTGTGCAGCTCCCGAGCCGTTACATCAGCGGTGGCTGGCCGCAATCAATCAAAAATTGGTGTCAGCGGAATCTAGTTTGGTTGGTATTATTAGGTTTAATTGTGATTAGCATTGCGCTGTCCATTTAAGCCAATAGCACAAAGGATACAATAGACACATCAGCATTCCGAATTAGTTAAAAATAAAATGACTTCTACAACCATCGAAGATTTACCAAAACCCTTTCCAGATCACACCCAATTGCCAGAAGAAGATGGAACCTTTGTGAAGAACTTTCAAGAACATCCTCAGAGCATTATTTTGACAGATTCGATCGGGCCAATTTTACAAAAACGGCATCCCGATGGATTGTATGCGATCGGTCAAGACTGCGGCATCTACTGGCGAGAAACCGAACCAGCCGAAAAAGGCGCCGAAGCCCCTGACTGGTTTTACGTTCCTGACGTACCGCCGAAAATAGACGGTCAATATCGCCGTTCTTATGTGCTGTGGCGAGAGCATTTAGCTCCGTTAATTGCGCTCGAATTTGCCTCCGGCGACGGCTCGGAAGAAAGAGACCGGACTCCTCTCTACAATAACGATGGGGAAGTGCAAAAACCTGGCAAATTCTGGGTTTACGAGCACATCATGCGCATACATTTCTACGGCATTTTTGAAATCAAAACTAACAAATTAGAGGTTTACCAGTTTGCCAATGGTGACTATCAAAAAACGACTCCCAACGAACGGGGACACTATCCTATTCCTCCTTTAGGGATAGAGTTAGGATTGTGGGAAGGAAGTTATCAAAATCAGACACAAATCTGGTTGCGCTGGTGGGATTCGGAGGGGAATTTGCTGCTAATTGGTTCCGAACGAGCTGAAGTAGAAAAACACCGGGCCGAACAAGCTGAGACTCAGTTAGAACAAGCTGAGACTCAGTTAGAACAAGCTGAGACTCAGTTAGAACAAACAGAGACTCAGCTTGCTTTAGTTGAGTCTCAACTGGAACGGGAACGGCTGGAAAAAGAGCGATTGCTCGATCGACTCCGAGCGGCCGGAATCGACCCTAACAATGTCTAAACGATCGATTTTGAATCCTGAGAAATGCGATCGCAACCTTCAGAAACCGGGTTTTTTGCCGTTTCAGCAGGTCACAACCAGCATTCTCGCCAAAAACCCGGTTCCTCACCACCCGCACGTCTAGGACTGTATTTGAGTCGATCGCCTGCGACGGATCAGCACGCTCATCACTTGCTTCGGATTTGCCGCGCGCTGTACGGGACTCCAGTCCCCCACTTCGGCAAATCCCAGTCGGTACAAAGTCAGTATGGTTTCTTTTACACCCTTGGGCGAAGCGACAACCGTTAACAGCACCACATCCTGTTCGGATACTGCTGAGTCGTCATTTGGGCGCTTGGACTCGTGAGAGTCCGGTAAAAACTCTTGTGACATGATATTCTGTCCTTGTTTTTGGGTTTTCTAGGAAAACCCAAAAATCCAGCCACCCCGCACTTCAATGCAAAGCAGGGCGGCTACAGACGATGTTACAATCTTCCGTTAGCCTCCAGACTGCTGGTATCAGTTTGGGGGTTAGCCTCCCATTGCTGCGTCAACAGCTTTGGGGGGCGTTACTAGATTTTTGGGCGACGGCGGTTGCTTCATCTGAACAAAGCAACCCATAGCACTGAGCATAGCCACATTGTGTCACAGCCGTCAATGGATTTTAGATTTTAGATTTGGGATTTGGGATTGAAGAATTAGACAATTGAAGAAAGCGACCTCACGGATGAATCCAGGAGCTTGTACTGACGGCCGATCGAGGTCAATCAATTTTAGTTAACTAAGATAAATTAAGAGTTTTAGCATGAGTTATGTATTCGGTATAGACGGCGGCGGAACTAAGACTATTTGTCTGTTAATGGACGAAAATAAAATTGTTTTGGGACGGGGCGAAGCAGGCCCATCAAATTATCAAACCCTGGGAATTGAGACGGCAAAACAATCGATTCAATTGGCGATCGCACAAGCAATTCTATCCGCTAACATCAAAGTCGATCGCCCTTTCAACATCAAAGCAATTTGTCTGGGATTAGCAGGCGTCGGGCGGCCCAGAGATATTGAAATCGTGCAGTTTTTTGTCCAGAATTTGCAGTTAACTCACGATCGACCAATTAACCAATTATGGCAACCTCGGAATATCGTAGTTTGCAGCGACTGCGCGATCGCCCTTGTGGGAGGTATCGGCCATGATTCAGGGATTGCGGTGATTTCAGGCACCGGCTCAATTGTTTTCGGGCAAAACCGTTTAGGGGAAACTAAACGAGTCGGCGGTTGGGGATATCTTTTAGGCGATGAAGGTAGCGGATATGACATCGCAATTCGCGGTTTGCAAGCTGCTTTGAAATTCTACGATGGACGCGCAGACCATACCACACTTGCCGAAAAATTTCAAGTATATTTAGGTCTAAAAAACCTGGAAGAATTGGTAGAAGTTGTTTATCGGCGCGGTTGGAGTGTGAAAGAAATTGCAGGTTTAGCACCAATTGTCGATCGCGCGGCAGCAGAGGGCGATCGCATCGCTGATGACATTATTAATCGTGCAGTGGCAGAATTAACCTTAGCCACGAAAACAGCTATTTTAGAGCTATTTAACCAGACAGAAGATTTTGAAATTGTGACAATTGGAGGTGTGTGGGGTAGCGAGGCAAATTGCCGGGGTAGGTTTGAAGCTGCAATAAGTACGATCGCCCCAAAAGCCAAGGTAATTTCGCCCAAATACGAACCAGCTTTCGGTGCAGGATTGTTAGCCTTAAAGGCCGTTCACAGTTAACTGTATGCCCAATGCCCCATGCCCAATGCCCTGTTTGCCATATCTTCCTTATCTTCCAGATTGTCTGAGTCTTGCTGAGTTTCGAGATTTTCCGAAATTTTCAAATATTTTATTATCTACCTTATCTTCCCAACTTGCCTAATTCCAGCCTGCCATAATAAAAACATCGAATGAATCCGAAACCAAAAACAAGTTTAGCAGTAGTCAAGTTCTAAGTAAAAAAAACAAACCAAGGAGACAAAATATATGATTACTTCTCAAAAATGGCGCTCGGCAACAGCAGCAATCCTCGCACTCGGAATTACAGTTGTAACCAGCGCACCGCTGGTAGTAGCAACTCCCGCCGAAGCTCAACAACGAATTTCACAATTTGATAGCATCCGAATTCCCTCGGGCAGTGTAATTCCAGTTAGATATGAAAAAGACAAAATAGTTGTCACCCGCGAAGAAACTGCACCTCTAACTTTAGAAGTAGCGCAAGACATTCGCACAAATCAAGGCAGAGTATTAATCCCCGCAGGCAGCCAGATTGTCGGAGAATTACGCCCTGTTAGAAGAGGCAATCAAATCGGTACTCAATTTGTTGCCAGAGAGTTAATTATCAGTCGCCGCCAACGCTATCGGATTGATGGCAATTCGGGAATCATTACTAGAACCGAAAGAGTTCAAAAAGGTGCTCGTGGAGGTTCAGTATTGGAAGGTGCAGCATTGGGTGCAGCAGCCGCCGCCGCGCTGGGTGGAATTACGGGCGACAAGGCGATCGCCACTGAAGAAATATTGGGCGGCGCTGGCATTGGCGCTTTGGCTGGAGTATTGCTGGGGCGGCGCAGTGTTGACGTGATCGTGATTCGTCCAGAACAAGATTTAGCGGTGAGATTGCGATCGGACATCGTGCTGCGCTAATATTGGAATCTTCCGATTAATTATTTGCAGCAAAACATTGTCGATCGCTAACTTGTGGTCTCCCGATAATTGGCTAGGCATACTATTAAGGTTGTGCCTGGCCATGTTAGTTGGGGGAATTATTGGATGGGAACGCCAACTGCGGCACAAACCAGCGGGTTTAAGAACTCATATGCTTGTAAGCATGGGTTCTGCATTGTTTGTTTTAATACCGCTGGCAATAGGTAAACATGAAAATGAACGAGAGGCGATCGAGCGCGTAATTCAAGGCATTGCCGCCGGGGTTGGTTTTCTCGGAGGCGGAGAAATCCTGCAGGAATCTCAAGCCCGTGAAAAAGGCAAAGCTGAAGTTCATGGACTTACCTCTGCGGCCGCTATTTGGGTGTCAGCAGCTTTAGGAACTGCGGCTGGATGCGGGTTGTGGCAACTTGCACTAATTGGTGGTTTCATGTCGCTGTTTGTTCTGAGAGTAATTAAACAGTTAGAGCGTCGGAGTTAGTTGAGGCTGGGATGATTAATTCCGATCGCACAATTTCCACCCCAAAAACTTCTGCAAACTCAGCGATAACGATCGCCCTCACGCGATCGACCTTAATTCCAGGAATAAACTGCTCCAAACTACCAACGGGTTTATCTGGAATCCCGCAAGGTACAATTTGCCCAAAACCTTCAAGATTAGGACACACATTCAAGGCAAAACCGTGCATAGTAATCCAACGGCTGACTTTAATGCCGATCGCACCCACCTTACGCCCATCCACCCAAACCCCAGTCATTCCTGCAACCCGCACCCCCTTCAACCCCAAAACATCCAAAACCCTCAGCAGCACCTCCTCCAACTGTCGCAAATACCAATGCAAATCCTGTTGATGACGGCGCAAATTTAGAATCGGATAGCCCACCAACTGGCCTGGACAATGGTAAGTCACCTCACCACCCCGTTCAACTCGATGCAATTCTGGCGCAGTTTCGCTGTCAAATTTCAGAAATTCCAACTTCGCGCCCTGCCCCAAAGTGTACACCGGCGGATGTTCCAGCAAAATCAGCACATCCGGCAAATCTGGATTTTCCCGCCGCTCTTGTACCAGTTTTTGCTGGATTTCCCAAGCTTGGGAGTAGGGCACTTGTCCCCAATCGAGGAGCCAGCAGGATTGAGAATTGAGATGTTGAGAAAAAGAAGGTAAAATCATGCAAAGATCAAGAGTGTTTTTACTGAATATTGACGCAGTTAAAATTAAGAATTGTCAACACTTAAAAAAAACTTTGAAAATAAGTGTTTTGTAGAATACATAGTGCTATTGTATGAAACATACCCACGTTACAGAAGGGAGGGGGCTCTATGAAGCTTGTTATCCAGGGTAAAAATATAGAAATCACCGATGCAATTCGCGAGTATGTCAATCAAAAAATTGAAAAGGCAGTCAGCCATTTTCAATCTTTGACGACAGAAGTCGATATCCATCTATCGGTGGCTCGTAACCCCAGGATCAATCCTAAGCAGACTGCTGAGGTGACAATTTATGCTAATGGCAGCGTGATTCGAGCTGAAGAAAGCACGGAAAGCCTATATGCCAGCATCGATTTAGTTGCCGACAAAATAGCCCGTCAACTGCGGAAATTCAAGGAAAAACGCCACGACAATAAAACCACTAGCAATGCCAAAACGGTAGCTGTGGTGGATGAACTTCCGGTTGTTGCCGACTTGATTGGCGATCGAACTCCCGAACTTCCAGCCGAGGTAGTCAGGACAAAGTATTTTGCCATGCCTGCGATGAGTGTGCAAGAAGCTTTGGAACAATTGGAGATTATCGATCACGATTTCTATATGTTCCGTAATGCGGAAACAGGCGAAATTAACGTGCTCTACCAACGCAAGACTCACGGCGGCTATGGAGTTATCCAACCACGCAATGCCAACGGCAACGGTAATAGCAAAAATGGCAAAACGGACGTAAGCGCCGTACCTGAAAAATCAGTTGCTGCCAAAGGTTAGATAATTCCCAATTGCGAATTATTCACTAGCAATTCCCTAGAAATTAAGGACTAAAGTCCTTACTACAAACCACAAGTTCGTAGTGAGGACTTCAGTCCTCTTTTGATCTTAGTCTGCGGAGGCAGACTTTGTTCGTGTAGACGCGGTTTCAACCGCCGAGTCCCATTATTTATGACTAACCTTTAATACTTTCCAGAGTTTTGAGCGCTTCCGAAACGTGTCCCTTAAAATCCAACATCGAGTCAAAAATATGCTTCACAACGCCTTGTTTGTCGATCGCATAAGTAACCCTACCAGGCATAATCCATAGTGTAGGTGGAAC
The DNA here is from genome assembly GCA_949127775.1 of Oscillatoriales cyanobacterium PMM_0080. Taxonomy (GTDB): domain Bacteria; phylum Cyanobacteriota; class Cyanobacteriia; order Cyanobacteriales; family Microcoleaceae; genus Microcoleus. Next base: position 16,268 of record CASBQF010000239.1, on the reverse strand, counting down.
GCCATATAATTGCCGAACTTTATTACCAGTATCGCTCAACAAAGTGAAAGGTAACTGATATTTGCTGGCAAACTTCTCGTGAGACTGCTGGGAATCATCGCTAATCCCAATTACTTCTGCACCTGCGTCTTTGAAAACTTCATAACTATCACGAAAAGCGCAAGCTTCCGCTGTGCATCCAGGAGTGTCATCTTTGGGGTAAAAATAGACGATGACATTTTTTTGACCTCGAAAGTCCTTGAGGCTGACGGATGCGCCAGTTTGCGACGTTAAGGTAAAATCCGGTGCCGTATCTCCTACTTTGACTGCCATATTTTTTTGAAGTGAGTTTTGTTCCTTTTTAGTTATTATATAGCAACCGCCACATCGGTGAGGACGTAAATAACTTCATGAATAGAGCCGATATCCTTACTATATCAATGGTTTGATTCCCGCCCGTGCAACTGTCAACTGTCAACTGTCAACTGTCAACTGCTATACAGTCTCCGTTACGTTCAATACTTCTCTTACCTTATTCAAAAAAGCCAGCGAGTTAAAATCCGCACTCCCGCCCCCATGACTAAATATAGATAGAGCACCAACAGAATCATCGCCAATAATGCGATCGAACGGATCTAGCTTAATACTAATTTTTTGCCGAGCTTTGTACCGAGAAAAGTGAAAAATTGTGAGATAATGCAGCAAAGTATCTTTAATTATACCATCATAAATCAAACCTTGACGAATATTTTGGTCATCAAGAATTCCCTCATAAATATTCAATAGCGTCGAATAAGAAATCACTCCATTATAAAAGTTCTTATCCCCTTGCTCCACTTTAATCCCGTTAAACAAATTAAAAAACACAGCAGCTTGCTTGCTCGTATCCGCAAACAAGCTGCTAAGCTCTGCTGTATCTTGAATATAAAAAGATTCCCCCCGATGCTGTTTGGGACTATGGACATAGTATTTATCAAAAAATACCGGGTAAATCCTAATATCTTCCCGCTCTCCTTTCAAAATTCTGATGATATCTTTCGACATAAAAAACAATTTATCATCTTCATCATTCTGAGTGATATGCAGCGTACTCATATAAGGTGCTTGCGAGATATATAAAAAATTTCGATAACCTCGATTGTATAACTGAGTAACAATATCTCCGAGAATTGATGGCTGAGTATAAAGATGCTGAAGACTGTAGTTTTCCGAAAAAGTTTTCAGCATTCCCACCTGAATAGTATCATCTTCTTGACGCCTGATTCCGGTGACTTCGCCCATCAAACAGGCTTTTCTGTCAGCACGATTGCTCTTACCCTTTTTTACATCGCTATCCCTGGTAGATACCGTAATAATCGCTAAATTATCTAACTCAGGAGATAACTGTACATTATTGAATCGAAACCTTTTAGGTAGTATTGAATACAGTGAACTCAAACCGTTTCGGATTGTCAAACCACTCGGAGTTCCGATGATACGGAATCCCTTGGAGTTCGATCGCTGTTTTTCGCTCAAAATATGACATAATGTTTTAGAGAAATGCCCAATAAACTTTTCCGAAGGCGAAGGCTTCTCGTGGTAGCCTTCGTGAAGTCTTACCATTGGTACAAATAAATTATTTGGTAATTTATCTAACAAGATTTGCAGGGAAATATATGACATCAGCGCCACAGCAAATTTGTAAACAAAAGCTGCTTGTGATTTCAAACCTCCCTTGCTATCTAACCGTCGGTTGTCGTAGGGAAATACAACAGATTTGTTCGGAAAATTTTTATAAAAAATATCTCTAGAATGCTTTGTTTTAGCAACCCAAACTACTGGTAAAACCTGCATACCTTTGATATTGTATTCCATGCTAAAACTTTGAGATTCATCGGTTGGAAAATATCGAACATCTTCAATAGTAATATTCAGAGGCAATTGACAAATTGCTTTTGTACTGACATTTGGCTTTACAACCGAAATATACTGAAGTGTTTCCTTGGGATTGCGCCCCACAACCTCCTTGAAAAAATTTCCGGTTGTCAAAGTACGATCGACATTTTCCAGTAAACCTCTTTTAACCAAAATCAGTCGTGGTTCTGTTCGAGGTGATAAAATAGTTTGGTCTAAAATACATTTTTGCAGCAATTGCTTGAGACAGTTGATTTTATAAGCGATATTAAACTTCTCAAATCCTTGGATGAAATTGCGAAAAAGCTCTTTTTTAGCATCCTCATCAGAACCCTGCAATATAGAAACTACATTTTGCTCAAAGCCAACAATCGGATTATAATTAAGTTCAGAGTCAGTGTCGTAATTTGGTGCTAGTGGATTGCTGCGAGAGGCAAACACAAAATAATACAAAAACGCTATTTTTAATACCTTGCGGAAGAAAGTTTCATGATTAGCTGGTGCCTCCAATGCGGCGAGATGTTCCTCGCTGTCAGGATTTAGCAAATTAAGATAGTAGTCCAATACCCGATCGCCTCCCCGCGATTGAACAGGATTGCCAAATTTGAGCTTGAGGCCAAACACAAATTGGCGATCGCCCCCAGCATCATCCGTAGTTTCTCCCAGACTACCTGCTATCATCGGAACGATCGGCAAATAATCAAAAGCTTCCGATCGCGAAAACAGATCTCTGTAATTAACCTGAATCCCCTGATAGCTAACCAAGTAATCGCCGTCAGGTTTATTAATGTCGCCGATATATGCTTCTATTAACCTCATGCGGCGAATCAAATCTTGCAAGTAAATTAAACCGCGCACATTTTCGGTAGTTGAATCAAGATTTTCTAAAAGATACTCCAAATAAGTAATTGTCGCTTCTTTCTTCAATTGTCCCAGAGTTTCCCGATCCACAACTCGCACCAGACGGTGAAAATCAGAAGTTGGATTTTCCACCATTTCATCAAGCCGAAAATTAAGTTCTTCCTTTTCGTCTTTATTCTCAGCATTTTCAGCAATATAATTCTTTAAACCAGCTTTCAACTCTTCTTGAAAAATATCTGCATTGCGGACGGCAATAGTTACTTTATGAAACTTCAGCAGCGAATCGCAGTCAGAATCCAAGCATTCCAAGCTCAGCTTCTGTTTCTGCAAACTATCATAACATTTGCCAAAATCATACTTGAAACCTAACTCACTTCCCTTACCTTTAAAAGACTCTAGGGAACTGGTTAAACTAGCTGCAAACTTTTCAATTGCAATACTATTTCCCACAGCAGATTCTAATTTATGGCGCAAACAAGCTTGAATCTCCCTAACTTGACTGCGAAAACGCACCTCAACTTCCGGGAGAAAGTTCACCGTAGCAGAATCTGCTTGATTTTCAGAATCACCCAAAGGATTCTGCACTTCTTTGCAAGTAGCGAGTTGATTAGCCAGTGTATCAATATCTATTAGTAAACGTTTGCGATCGCCCGAAACGCTAAACGGGTTATTTTCCTGCAAAACTTCTAAAATTTTGTCCAGCAAATCGCCATAATCTACAGTTACTAAATCGCTATTATCCAATCTTAAACTGTTCACCATGTCAACCCCCGATTTCACATTTTTTCAGACAAAACTAAATTTAGTATATTCAACTCATTGGAACTCAAAAGATACTTATCCGTAAATATCTTTTCCCTCACCTGCTCTAAACTGTAACTCCTAAACACAACAAATGGGAAATCTTGATACTTATCTCCAATAGGCAGAACATTACCAACAGGATACAGCTCCTGGATATATTGAGTCAAGATATCTCTAAAATGTTGGTATTTCGGTTCTTCCGGGTTGCTGGCAAAATATTCGCTGAATACTTCACCAGCAATAAATGCAAACAATGGCAAGGCATAATACTGGTCATTTCGCCGACTACTTTGCTCAAATTTTTGTGTTTTATCAACAGAGTTTGTCAGTTTTTGAACTAACTCCATAGCATCTTTAATTGCAAATTGCAAAGTCTCTGAATAGGAACCACTACGGCTAATTGTTTGCATATTATGCCAAAGTTCACTATTGGCAGTTTTGGCTATTTTTACCAGAGGCATAATATAGGTTTCCTCCAAAGTTTGCGATGCGATCGGTACTACTAACAAACCGCCACTCATGTAGCCAAGTTCCAGGTTATCAAGGCTTAATAACTTCTCGAAACCTTCACTTACTAACTGGGAAAATTGATTGTTGAAAAACTCGCGCTGTGTCAGATACGAAGTCTGGGATTTACCACTAGACTCAACATTCTGTCTCAAGGCAAAATCAGCTTGACCGAGTAAATCTTCTAGACTATTATAGACTTGTGGTAAACGCCGATCGCTCCTGTTCTTCCTGTGTTCGCTTTTCAACAGGTTGATTAAGTTTTTCATTTGGGATGAAAATGTTTCACCAGCAGCCAATACAGACTTACCGCCGATCGGTATAATGATGAACTTATCTGAACCAATTTGCCCGCAACCATAAATTCGCGTCATTATAGATGCTTTCAAAATCAACAAAATATTTAAAAGACTCAGTTTACTTTCCTGTATCGATATCTCTTTGTTATCTTCAAAATACACTGCCCGATCGCCCAAATAGAAAATTAATTCTTTATCTTGATTATCAATCTCATCCTTTCCGCGCCCCCGATAAATCACCTGAATCAATTCCATCAAGTTTTTCTCTATTTCAAACCTCGGAATCTCAACCAAAATGTGTTTAGCCTTGGGGAAAGATAGCCCACGACTACCTGAAGCAGTCATAAATACTACTTTTACATCTTCTTTGCATTTTTGAACTAACTCCTTTTCTTCCTCACCAATATTAGCGTGTATTTCTATATAATCCGTTCCTTTATGAAACTCACCTCGATGCTCTCTAATCTTCTCTATCAAATCACCCAATCTTTGTTTATCCTGAATATAAACTATCAGTTGTTCAACATCTGAGCGTTTTAACAGAGCTTCTATATCCTGTAATATTTCTCCTTGTCTTTCCTTAGTTAAATCAGTCTCTTTATCTAGCAAAGCATCTTCACTAAACTTGCAAGATTCAATAAAAACCTTATAGGTAATGCTTAAACTTTTGGCAGGATACGAGTTAGTATTAATCAGAGTTGAGTCAGTATCTTGAAACTTAAAATGCTCCACTGACAGAGGTAAACCTGGATTTTCAGCTTTCCTAAAATAGATTTTATCTGGTTCAGCAGAGGTATCACTTAAGTGTTGATTAATTACAGCCTTGTCAACGATAGAAGCATCTGCAACAATCACCTTTGTATTAAACCCGTGAGAATTATTTTTCAATCCATACGTGTCTAGGATCTTGTTGAGGCCATTTAAAAATTCTACGCCTCCCTCATCCCCAGTAATCTCATCGATCATAATAAATAAATGCTTGATGCGACTGGAGATGTCTTTCATGCGATCGGGAATAACATGATCGTGCTTTTCGATGTAAGCATTTCTAAAGATTTTCTCAAAATGTTTTAACGTGTCCCCCGCATCAGTTTTCTTTAAAGCTTGGATAGAAACAGTCGCGACAATGTTGTTGGAATGTTTAGTATCAATCAGGGTAGAAATTGCTTCACAAATGCTGTTAAGTACGCCCTTAGTATTCCGTCCACGATCTTTTATTAAATTTTCTGCTTGTCTTTCGAGTCGGTCCGATCGCCTATTTTGACGCTTAGTCTGTCTGCTATCTTGAAAATTAACAACCTGTAATGAAAACTCTCCCTGCTGCTGATTCGAGAGATACTGCACAGTATATTGATGACCACTATCTTTAATTAAGTCGCTATAAGTATTAATTGCTAATATTTTATCATTGCATAAATCGTCAGTACCAGGTTTTTTGAACTTGTCGATAATATCTAGATTTACCTGTTTTCTGGGACTGACATAAAAGAACAGAAATCCATCGTTTAGATGATCTGTGAGAAAATTGGCGATCGCAGTCGTCTTCCCAATACCCGGATTTCCAGTCAAAAAGATATAAGTAGCAGTAGATTTTAGAGCTTTTTGAATCAGTTGAGCGTGAGCATCGCGGAGTTTCACAGTTCCGTTCAATCCCAACTGCTGCATCAATTCATCCGGCACAATTCCCACCGAGTTGACAAAACCCTCAAGTCGCTCTGTGTGGCGCACCACATTGATTTTATCTGCCGACATTGCGAATATGTCGTCAACAAGCTCTTTTCCGCGATCGAAGCTATGGTAAGCACTCCGCTTGATTTTATTCAAAACTAGCTTGCGAGCATCGGCGATTTCTTGAGGACTAGAATCATGCTTATAAATTAAGTGACAAGTTTTCAAAACATCTAAATTTTCGGGACGGACAGACATCGCGCTAATTCCGCGATCGCTATATCCTACCGCATTACATATTAGTGTAGAATCATCAGCAAGTATCCCCGTTTCTCGGAGAAATTTATAAAAACTATAAGCATAACCACCAGCTTGAATTAACTTAGCACTCTCCTTATCATCATATTTAAAAGCAGTAAAATAACTCTTCAAACCTTCCGAAAAATGGACATCACAACTGTCAGTATCTATGCGAAGTTTAGAAAACACACTTTTCGATCGCAAATAGTTCATATCTCGTCTCAAAGAACGTCTGATAATCTCTAAATAGTTTAGATCCGTAACATCCTCAGATGTCCTCATCGAAAACACCGACAAATCTACACACAGAATCCTAAATTGCCTACCATATCGCAGTAATATTAGAGTGTCAGCTCTCAGAAACTCGCCTTTCTCTTTGTAGCGTCCAATATATTGAGCAATATTTTCAATCTGGTCAAATTGAGATAATACTTCTCCAAACCATTGTTTCTCACCTTTAACATAAGTGCCAATACTGCTCTCATCACAAAAACAGGATTGGTAATACAAAATTTCCAAACGTCGTAGTTTATTTGGCTCATTCCAACCTGTAGATTCCAGGTACTCTCGAAAAAAGTTCAAACCTGATAGAAAGCCTTTTTGTAGGAAAAATACACTCCACTTTTCAGCCATCTTTCTTTCCAGAGGACTAATTATTTTATCAGTGATTTTCCTCAGCATCCTCGGAAACTCTAGCTGCTGCAATTCCTGAAGGTACAAATTTGCAAACTTATGCTTAATTTGCTTCTCTTTAATGCAAGCAAGAATTCCAATATTAAACCCAACTTCAAACAAACGCCCCAAATCTTCTGCTATCTTAGATTTCATGACTGCGCGCCTCCTTCGGGTGTATTTAAGACTTCTTTAACTTTAGTCAAAAACGCCAAGGCATTAAACTCTGCAACTCCTCCCATATGCTTGTACAAAGATAGTTTACCTACGGATTGATCTCCTATGAGGTTTTCATAAGGATCTAATTTAAAACTAATTTTACCATTTTTACCGCTTTCTTTTTCGTAGCGAGAAAAGTGGAACAAAGTCAAATACTGCAAGATGTCATTTTTTAGCTGAGTATTAGAAATCAATCCTTGATGAATATGTTCATCATCGAGTATATCTTTATAAATGTTTAACAAAGTAGCATAGGAAATTACACCCCTATAATTGCGTTCTGCCTCTGGACCTACTACCAGTCCATTAAACAGGTTGAAAAATACAATCGAGCGCTTGCTTGGGTCTTTTACTAAAGCTGTCAACTCTAGCGTATCCTGAATATACAAAGAATTTACTCCCAATATTTCTGATAATTTAACTGCATAGTATTTATCAAAAAACATCGGGTAAATTTTGATGTCGTCGTAGTTTTTTTTGAAATATTTAATCACATCTTTCGACATGAAAAATAAAGCTTCCTCTTTTTGTGTCATGTGCAATGTACTAGAATAGGGAGCTTTGGCTATGTAGAGAAAATGCCTGAATCCCAATTTGTAAACTTTCCCTATTTCATCTCGCACGACAGTAGGTTCTTTAAACATCTGTTCATGTTCGTAGGTTTCTGAGAAGGTTTTGAGCAATTGTAGCCGGACAGAACCATCTTTTTGACGAATTGCTCCGACAATTTCTCCTTGCAAATTCGATAGTTTTTGATCGCTATTCCACCTAGCATCGCTCTCGCGACTGGAAACTATAACTATAGCGAGTTTGTCCAGTTCTTTTGGAGAATCTGACGGGTTTGCAAAAGTAAACTTTTTAGGCAACACAGAATACAAAGAGCTCATCACATTGGGAGCTTTGTATTCTAAATTCCTGATATCAATACCCTGAGAATTAGAGCGATGTTCTTCATTGAGTAAATGTGATAACCTTTTAGATAAAGAACGCATGAACTCTTCTACTGGTGAATCTGACTGTTGGTTGCTAAGTTGCAGTCGTAGTATGGGAATGAATAATCTACTCTTTTTTTCCAACAACAACTTGAGGCAAGTATAGGCAAGTAAATCGAAGGTAAATCGATAGACAAAAGTTTTTTTAGCATCCCATTTATTGCTGACTAGACTGTAGGTGAATTCGACTAGCTTGCGTTGTTGATAAAACCGATTGTATACTGTCGTACACTGCTGCTCATTTGGTCTTAGCAGCACTGGCAGAGCTTTCACGCCTGTGATATCATACTCCATACTGAAGCTTTGCAGGTCATCGGTAGCAAAATAATGAACATCACTAATTTCAATTTGAGCTGTGAGAGTACATAGGGAATTTTCAGTAGCTTTTGCTTGACCAATAGATATATATTTTAATGCTTTTTTCTCTTTTATTCCGAAAACAGGCTGAAACAATGTAGAAGTTTTAGAAATATTTTGAATGTCCCGATCTAAAATAATGCTTTTTACTGAAATATGGAGCGGAAATTCTTTCGGTAAATGCTTTTGTTTCAGAAGTTTTTGCAGGAGATTCTTGAGTGTGTCTATTTTAGACGCGATATTATATTGTTCAAAACCTCTTTTGATCCCTCGCAACAGTTTTTGCTTTGCTGCTTGATCAGATCCGTTGAATATTTTTAATACTTTTTCTTCAAATCCTGGAATTGGATCGTATTCTAAATCTGAATTAACTGTATAATCTTTGGCTGATGCGTCTTTTCCGGCAAAAACGATGTAGTACAAAAATACTAACTTTAATAGCTTTCTCGCGAAAATTTCTTTTCTAGTAGGATCAGCAAGTTCGGCTTTGTGTTCCTCACTGTCCGGATCAAGTAGATTGAGATAATACTCAAAGACTGTTTTGCCACCATAGGCTTGAACTGGGTTATTAAACTTGAGTTTTAGTCCAAAAACAAACTGGATATCTCCGTTTTTTTCGTCTTTTGTTTCTCCTAAATATCCTTCTATTTTGGGAATAATCGGCAGCATATCAAATGCTTCAGCACGAGCAAAAGCATCTTGGTAATTCAATTCAGTGTCGGCATAGTTGACGAAGTAATCGCCATCGGCATTTCTGAAATTGAGATTGCCGATATATTCATCAATCAGCTTGAGACGACGGATTAGGTCTTGTAAATAGATGATACCCTTAGCATTTGACGGATTATTGCTGGTGCTAAGATTGTCTTCCAGAAATTCTAAATAACATATCTGTGCTTGCTTTTTCAGTTTGCCGATTGTTTCTGTATCTACAATTTCTTTGAGTTTGTAAAAGTCTGATTTGGCATCTTCTTCTAAATCTTGAAGAATGAAGTCTAAGTCTTCTTGCTGGCTCTCACTAGCGCTAGCAAACTGAGATTTGATATAATTTTCTAAGCCTTGTTTGAGTTCTGTATTAAATGTGCTAGTTTTGCCAACGGTGATAGTTAGTTTATGAAATTTCAGGAGTTCTTTGCTGCTAGGATTTTTTGTGATACTCAAGCGCTGCTTTTGCAATCCGGGATAGTTGCCGAAGGGATAGCTAAAGTCTAATTTGGCAGAGGTACTTTGAAAATCTTTCAAATCTGTGATTAAGTTAGCAACAAATTGTTCGATGTCAAGCTGTTGATTTTGTTGCTTAATTGCTGACTCTAGCCTGGTTCTTAAACTATTTTTGATTTTGGTAATTTGACCGGGAAAACGTTCTTTGAAACCGGGAGTAAAGTTGACTGTGGCGGTACGAACACCGCGTTCGGAAGCACCTAAAGGATTTTCTACTCCCAAACCTGCGACTTGTTCGGCGATGCTGTCAATGTCGATGAGTAGCCGATCGCCATTTCCATGTATCTTAAAAGGATTCTGAGTCTGCGACTTCTCTAAAACTTCGAGAATCTTGTCTAATAAGTCGCCACAATCAACCGCAACTAAATCCCCGTCTGCCGTTCTTAGGGTATTCATTCTGCAACTTCCTCGCACCGCTGGATAACTTATGCAATATCAAGTTCGCTTAATTGCTGATAATAACCGGTCGGGCGGGTTTACGAGATTGTCGGCTTTAGGCAATTATTATTGGTGAACCCGCCCCTACAACAATTATATCTATGTTAACCGAACTTGATATAATTCTCCTATGATAGCCGATATTGATTCATTAGTCAAGTAAATTTATTTCTGTACCGACTTGCGAAGTCATTCCTAAATTCCATAGAAGTTCAAAAAGCTTGAATCCACTCTTTCACGTCGTATTCAGTCCAAACCCCATTTACCCAATAGGGATCGGTTTCAACTAATTCTCGCACAGCCGCCTCATCTTCTGCTTCGTAAATTGCAAAAACTTTTGTTAAGTCTTTCGTTGGCCCGATCGTACTTAATACACCCGATTCCTTCTGTTTAGCCAATCCAGCCAAATGAGCGTCTCGAAATGGTGCGCGTTTTTCGAGGACATCTTCGCAGTAACTTCCCCACATTACATATTTGGTCACGGTTTTGAGCCTTGGATGAATTTGTTTAAAATTTATTGTACAATATGTGTAGCAAGATTTGACGAAAATTTTTAGGATAAGATTAGTGAACCGCAGAGGGCGCAGAGGGCGCAGAGGAAGAGAGGGAAAGAAGAGTTAGGATTGTTAGATAGGAGGAGACAACTATGACTTTATTAGAGATTCGGCTGCTGACTGTTGAAGAATATGACCGGATGACGGAAATTGGTATTTTTGATGAGGATGAACGGGTAGAATTACTAGCAGGACAGATAGTAAAGATGGCAGCCAAAGGAACAGCCCACGGTGCAGCGATTGCGCGGACGAAGATATTACTAGATAACCGTTTAGTACAGCGGATTTTTGTGCGACTGCAAGATCCAGTTCGGATGAATAATTACTCGCAACCAGAACCGGATATTTCTGTAGTTATACCAGATCCACTTTACTATGAAGACCACCATCCAACAGCTTCAGAAATTTATCTAATTATTGAAGTTGCAGATACTACACTGAGAACAGATTGTGGCATAAAAGCGAAAATTTATGCTGAGTCGGGGATTGCTGATTATTGGGTTTTGGATGTGAATAATAGGCAACTTCATGTTTTTCGAGAACCGAGTCAGGATGGTTATCAAAGTCGGGTGATTCTGGCGGATGATGCGAGTATTTCTCTTTTGCAATTTCCTGATTGCTATTTTTTGGTATCGGATATGTTGCGGCCTTTGAATTATTGATTTTTTTCTAGGACTCGCTTGGCCGCAGAAACCGGGTTTCTATGAATATATTGGTTTGGTGGCGGGAAATATTGCAAGAAACCCGGTTTCTCAGTCTTTGCGTGAAGTCATCGGAGGGCGGGCACTCTTGGCACCGCCCCTACAATTAGCTTCTTAAACTAACGCCGAATTTTTCGACTAAAATATCACGGACTTTTTGTTGGGCTGGTTCGACATCGGTTTCGCTTAGTGTCCGATCGCCCGATCGATAAACCAACCGAAATGCTAAACTACGTTGTCCCGCCGGTACGTTTTCCCCGCGATACTCATCGAAGAGCTCCACGGAATCTAGCAAGCTACCGCCCGCCTTTTTCATCGCGCCAGCCATCTCAGCCACCGCAACTTCAACCGGTGCGAAAAATGCAATGTCTCTGTCGGAAGCTGGGAAACTGGAATAAGCTGCAAATTTGCGAGTCGAATTTGTAGATTGCCCTAATTCAGCCAACAACACTGCTAAATCTAATTGAAACACGTAAACCTGCTCAGGTAAATCTTTTTCTTGCTGCAATTGTGGGTGCAATTGTCCAAAAACTCCCAACCGTTTCCCGTTTAATGATAACGCAGCCGTGCGGCCCGGATGCAAGCGCGAATTAGAGGAATCACTCGCATATTCTACTCCCAAACCCAACTGTTTAAACACGCTTTCCAGAATACCTTTGGCCTCAAACCAAGTCAAAGGTCGATCGCGCCCAGATTGCTGCCATTTCCAGACAGTCGGGTCGCCGCCAATAATCCCCGCAACGGCATCTGCTTCCTTCATGGCATCCCCTTCTTTCCAGAAAATGCGGCCGACTTCAAAACCGTTGAGCGCGCCGTTTCCTTGTTCTAAATTGTACCCGAAAGCATCGATCAAACCCGACAGCATTTCAGTCCGCAAAGCCGAATACTCGACAAATAAGGGATTCGCCAACACCACCTGATTGTCGCCCTCGGTTTTTACCAAGGAATAGTGCATCAGTTCCGTCAAACCGGCGGCCCGAAAGGCCGATCGCACATTCCGTATTTGCGCGTATTCTGGAGATAGATAACCGGGCTCGGTTTTGCTAGGCAAAGTCTCGCAGAAATTGTCATAGCCGTGGAGTCTGGCCACTTCTTCAATTAAGTCAATCTCTCTTTCTAAATCGCGATAACGGTAAGGCGGAATAGTTATGGCAAAAACCCGCTCTTTTGCCGCAGGAACAACTTCGCAGCCCAAAGCTGTCAGAATGTTTTTCACTTCTCCTGGTTCCAAATAGGAATTGCCGCCTGTTTCGCCTCTTTTCAATTTGCCTAAAACCAGATTTACGCGGTCTAAACGCAATTCGAGCGTCCGCGAAAAAGTCAAATCATCCACACCAGAACTCGCCGTTTTCTGCACCGTCGCCGCGCCTCCAGCCAACTCCAGAATTAGGGCAACAGCCCGGTTGCAAGCCGTCTTCAAGGCCGCCTGATTCACTCCCCGTTCGTAGCGGATCGAGGCCTCACTTCGCAAGCCTTGAGCGCGCGCAGAACGGCGAATCGTTGCTTGGTCGAAAATCGCAGCTTCTAAGACTAAATTTACGGTTCCTTCGTGAACTTCCGTTGATTCGCCGCCCATTACCCCAGCTAAGGCTACGGGTTTGTCGCTAGCAGTAATTAACAGATTTTGTGGTTGCAAATTGCGGTTTTGTCCGTCCAAGGTTTTGAAGGATTCACCGGGCGTCGCAAACCGGACACCGATGTTGATATCCTCGGTGGCGGTGAAAGATTGTAGCCGATCGCGATCGAAAGCATGAAGCGGCTGTCCCCATTCCAGTAAAATGTAATTAGTCACATCAACCACATTACTAATCGGCCGCACACCCGCCGCCTGTAACCGCTGTTGTAACCAAGCTGGAGAAGCAGCAATTTTAACTCCTGAAATTGCCGTCCCCGTGTAAATTGGACATCCTTCAGACTCGGATATTTCCACTGTCAAATTAGGACTTGCTTTGCCCTGAATCACCACATCTACGACTTCGGGAATTCTCAAACTCGCCCCAGTCAGCGCCGCCACTTCCCGCGCCACACCAACCATACTCAAAGCATCAGCACGATTCGCCGTTGCTGTCAAGTCTAAAATCACATCATCCAAACCTAAAAGCGGGCGAACATCGCTGCCCAATTCAGGATTTTCCAAGTCAAAAATATGAATTCCTGCCGATTCTTTGGATAGTCCCAATTCTGCTAGAGAACAAATCATGCCTTCGGATGGAACGCCCCGCAACTTTGCAGGTTTAATTTTTAAATCTATTTGAGATAAAAAAGTCCCCACAACAGCCACGGGCACGTAAATGTCGGCCCTAGCGTTGGGCGCGCCGCAAACAATATTCAATGCTTCGGCTTTGCCAACATCGACTTGACAAACTCGTAGCTTGTCTGCATTCGGATGTTGTTCGATCGCCACTATCTTACCCAAAAGCACGCCATCGGCCCAGGGGCGGCGGTCTTCGATTTCTTCGACTTCAAATCCGGCCATTGTCAGAGTTTCGGCTAATTCTTCGGGAGTCTGAGTCACATCGACCAATTCCCGCAGCCAGTTTAGAGAAATACGCATAATTTAATCAGTAGTTAGTTGTCAGTGCTCTGTAGCTATTAGTCATTAGTCTGCGCCAGTGCGCTTTCACACTCGCTGTCCCAGAATTTATTTGAAAAAGCTGTCTCTACCACACTTATTGTAATTTTGTCAATAATATGGTGGTATAGAAAAGCACAAATGAGCGATCGGTCACTCATGTCGATCGCTGCTGGGGCATGAGTAACATTCTTATTCAGAGAATGAGGTATGCTAGAAACATCTAGCAGCGCCAAAAATACCTAAGTGTAGAAAGACTTTACACAAAAAAGGACAACTTTAGCAAGTCTTTAAACTATCTTCAAGGATAATCAACCGAAAAAACTCACAGCAGCGAGATAATTAAAATAGGGAAAAGATATCGGCCTAAAAGACTTAGGTGCAATTCCAATTCGGAACTGGACGCACCGCCCGTCCGCAACTGATAGATAAGTATTTCTAGCAGAAACAGGAACAGGGAGTTTGTGCCGTCGAGCAACGCTGGCAAGATTAGAAAAATATAGGCACTCTCAATCAATATGAGCTACTGCGTAAATCCGGGCTGTCCACATCCTCAAAATCCTCCTGACTCTATTATTCAGTGCCAAGCGTGCGGCGCGCGTTTATTGCTGCGTGCTCGCTATCAAGTCATTGAACCGTTAGGACAAGGAGGTTTTGGGGCTACATTTCTGGCAAGAGACATCTCTTTGCCCGGTCAACCGAGTTGCGTGGTCAAGCAACTGCGACCCAGTAGTTCGTCGCCACGAGTTTTGGAAATGGCACGGGAATTATTTAAGCGAGAGGCGAAAACCCTCGGTCAACTGGGCGACCATCCGCAAGTACCGAGGCTGTTAGATTATTTTGAAACCGAACAGCAATTTTACTTAGTTCAAGAGTATGTTAAAGGCTCGACTTTGAAACAAGAGGTCAAACAATCAGGCCGTTTCAATGAATCGGACGTTAAAAATTTTCTATTAGAAATTATGCCAGTGGTGCAATACATCCACAGCCAAGGAGTAATTCATAGAGATATCAAACCCGCAAATATTATTCGCCGAGTTCAAGACAATCACTTAGTTCTGATTGACTTCGGAGCTGTAAAAGATCAAGTCAGTCAAACAATATTATTAGACCCTACTGACCAAACTGCCAACACGAAATTTTCAGTCGGCACATTTAGTTTTGCTCCCCCGGAACAAATGGCGCTACGGCCAATATTTGCTAGCGATATCTACGCCTTGGGCATGACTTGCTTGTACTTATTGACAGGAAAGTCGCCCAAGGATTTAGATTTTGATCCAGTAACCGGCGAAATTGTTTGGCAGCCTCACGTTCAGGTAAGCCCAAATTTTGTGCGGATTCTTGATAAGATGCTGAAGCCGATCGTCAGTTATCGCTTTCAATCCGCAGCAGATGTCGTCAAAGCTCTGAATGGCGAATTTGAAGACGCAGACCTTTGCGATGGCTTGGCAACTCAATTTAACGGGTCTAGTCGCACAGTTGAAGAACCGACGATATTTAACGGTGAGGCTACTTCGTGGGCTTCGCCCCAGAACAAAACCGAGCAAGATTTGCGATCGACAAAGCAAAGTATCCGCAGTAGAAGTTCATTCACCCAGTACGAAAACACGGGGATGCAGCCGAGAATTGCCCGCTCTCTTGCAGAGTCCGGCAGAACTTTCGGGACTGCCGCATTTTCCAATGGCAATGCAGCAGGGTCAAGGCTAACGAAATCTGTTGTTAAGTGGGACGTTAACAGCTTGCGAGCAGCCTATTTTAAAGGTAAACGCGATTTTGCTGACTGCGAACTATCGGGTTTGCAACTGCAAAAATCGCAGTTGGCGGGGAGTAATTTTTATCAGGCTAGGTTGGTGAAGACAAATTTGCAAGGAGCGGATTTGTCCGGGGCTAATTTGGGTCACGCGAGGTTAATTAAGGCTAATTTGCGAGGAGCAAATTTGACTGAAGCTTATTGCAGCACTGCGAATTTTGAAGGTGTGGATTTCCGAGGTGCTGACTTGACGGGTGCTTATTTGACCAAGGCGAATTTGCGGGGCGCGAATTTGTGCGGCGCGAATCTGACTGACGCTACAGTTAGTGAAGAACAACTCGCCACCGCTAAGACTAATTGGCTGACTACTAAGCCGGATGGTAAGCGGGGTTTTGGATTTTAATTGAAGGAAGAAGGAAGAAGGAAGAAGGAAGAAGGAAGAAGGAAGAAGGAAGAAGGAAGAAGGAAGAAGGAAGAAGGA
>CASBQF010000238.1 GCA_949127775.1 Oscillatoriales cyanobacterium PMM_0080 | reverse complement strand
CCCTACAATTAATCACGGTATTAATATTACCGGAAATGAGGAGACGGCAGTGCCGTCTCCCTACAATTAATCACGGTAGGGAGACGGCACTGCCGTCTCCTCTATATCATTCCGGTGCAACCGGAATTGATCTTACTCTTGTTTACCTGCCAATCCCCACATATTGGAAACCAGCCGATTCTAAAACTTTCTTATCCAAGAAATTACGGCCATCAATCATCACTGGATGATTCATCAACTTCGCCATTTTCTCATAGTCTAAATTGCGAAATTGCTCCCAATCAGTAACTAACACCAAAGCGTCGCAACCATCAGCCAATCTTTCTGGGTCAGTTTCTACTAAGACTCCCGACAAACCGTGACGCATTCCAGTCTGAGAAACAATCGGATCGTAAGCTTTAACTTTCGCTCCCAATCGATTTAAATTCTCGATTAAATTCAGGGAAGGAGCATCCCGCAAATCATCGGTATCTGGCTTGAAAGTCAAACCCAAAAGTCCGACAGTTTTGCCTTTAAGAATCTTCAAAACTTGCTGCAATTTTTCAATCGCAATCAATCGCTGACGTTCGTTAACTTCTACTGCTGCTTTCAACAAATGCGCTTCATAGCCATAATCATCAGCGGTGTGAACTAAAGCCGAAACATCTTTAGGGAAACAAGAGCCACCCCAACCAATTCCTGCTTGCAAAAACTTGCTACCAATTCGCGAATCTAAACCGATTCCTCGCGCGACTTGGGTAACATCTGCACCGACTCGATCGCAAATATTAGCAACTTCATTAATAAAGCTAATTTTAGTTGCCAAAAAAGCATTAGCAGCGTACTTAATCATCTCGGCTGAACTGATATCAGTCATCACCACGGGTACTGGTGGTAAAGAGGTATTTTCGGCAAATTTGCGATCGACAATCGGGCTGTAAAGTTCTACCATCATATTCATCGCCCGTTGGGAATTACTTCCGAGAACAATGCGATCGGGATTAAAGGTATCATGGACTGCACAACCTTCTCGCAAAAACTCTGGGTTGCTAACGACATCAAATTGAACACCAGTTTTTGCTACGACTTCTTCCCCCGTAACCCCTTCGCTATTTTGAGGTTTTTGACGTTCCGCTAAACCGTCGAGGACAATTCTTCGCACCCAATCCCCGGAACCGATGGGCACGGTGGATTTATTTACTAATACTTTGTAGTCGCCATCAAGGTGAGCTCCAATGCCGCGTGCAACTGCCTCCACGTAACGAGTATCGCTTTCTCCCGTAGGCAAGGGAGGGGTACCCACGGCAATAAATAAAATCTCTCCGTGAGCAACTCCGGCCGCCAAATCTGAAGTAAATTCTAGATTGCCCGATGCAGAAGCAGAAGACATTAATTCCGAAAGTCCAGGTTCAAAAATTGGCGATTGTCCAGACTTCATTAACTTGACTTTTTCTTCGTTGTTGTCTACGCAAATCACATGATGCCCGATGTGGGCTAAACAAGTGCCTGTGACTAAGCCAACATATCCTGTACCGATGACACATACACGCATAGAAATATCCTCAAAATTAGTTGACAGTTGACAGTTGACAGTTGACAGTTCTTATTAGTCATATTGCAGATTGAGGAAGCAAAAGGGAATAGGAAAAAAGGAAGAGGGAAGAAGGAAGAAAGAAGGAAATTGTACCCCGTCTCCCCCTCTCCCAGTTTCTCACTCTTTACTTTTGGTTTCCCTCAATGCGATCGCGAAAATCCTTGATAGTTAACTCCAAACCTTGATCCAGTGGCACAGTCGGCTCCCATCCCAACCATTTTTTGGCAAGAGTAATATCCGGTTGTCGCTGTTTTGGGTCATCTTGTGGCAGCGGTTTAAAGATAATTTCCGCGCCTGGATTAATCATGTTTTGAATTTTTTGGGCTAATTCCAAGATAGTGTACTCTCCTGGATTCCCCAAATTCATCGGCCCGATTTCGTCACAATTCATTAGCCGAATAAATCCTTCTACCAAATCGGAAACGTAGCAAAAACTCCGGGTTTGTGAACCGTCACCGTAGACAGTCAGCGGTTCATTCCGCAAAGCTTGAGCAATAAAATTGCTCACAACTCTGCCGTCATTTTCTAACATCCTGGGGCCATAGGTATTGAAAATTCTGACAACTCGAATGTCTACCCCATTTTGCCGATGGTAGTCAAAAGATAGGGTTTCAGCGACTCGTTTCCCTTCGTCGTAGCAGCTCCGAATTCCGATACAATTAACGTTGCCACGATAATCTTCTGTTTGGGGATGCACATCAGGATCTCCGTACACTTCGGAAGTGGAAGCGAGAAAGAATCTGGCTTTCACCCGCTTGGCCAATCCCAACATATTCATCGTGCCGATGACATTTGTTTTAATTGTCTTGACGGGATTGTACTGATAGTGTACTGGGGAAGCGGGACAGGCCAGGTGGTAAATCTGATCTACTTCTAACCGAATCGGTTCGGTGATGTCGTGGCGGATCAGCTCAAAATACGGGTTGTCCAGCCATTTGAGGATGTTGCGTTTAGTCCCGGTGTAAAAGTTATCTAGGCAGACTACCTCGTGTCCTTGGGCCATTAGCCGATCGATTAGGTGGGAACCGAGGAAACCTGCACCGCCTGTGACTAAAATTCTCATGGTGGAAACTGCTGTTCTGTTTAGGTTGTGGGACTGTGGTACAAAAAATCAGGCGATCGAGTGAAACTTGCTAATAGAATAACAAAATTGCGATCGCCTATGTAAATACTTATACATTTCGCTCATCAAATCTTTAATTAACTTAGCATTGTCAAATATATTGAAGTGAGTGCGTGGGATGTTGTATCTCAGTTAGCAATGATTATTTAAAGTTCAATATTCCGCAAAAATACTGTTGACAATAATTTATTTTTGAGTTATTGGTTATTTGTAATGCGATCGCTTTTGTCTCGATCGAGCCAAGAAAAGGGTGATTATCTCTAAATATCTACCGCCATACTCGACTGTATTTTGGCACTACCAGAATTGGTGTAATAAAGGTGCGATCGATCGCACTTCGCATCCTAATACAAAAATTATTCAATCGGGATCTTGACGTTTTTGTAGTATATTCGTATTATGAATTGACAGGAAGTGCGATCGACCTATCAACACAAGTGAACAAAATTAACAAAAAAACTATGCAACCAATTCGCCAAGGCGACGTAATTCTCACTCCCACAGAGCAAATTCAAGGACAAAAACAGCCTCACCTCACACTCGCAGAAGGTGAAGTTACTGGACATTCTCACCAGATTGTGGAGGGACAAGCTGAACTGTACGAAAAAGACGGTACTCTGTATTTGCGAGTGCTTTCGCCGACAGCATTGTTGAGTCACGAAGAACACAAAGCGATCGCAATTCCTGAAGGTAATTGGATGGTGCGGATTCAGCGCGAATACGAACCGCAAGGTTGGAGATATGTCTCAGACTAAGGTTAAAAAACTCACGTCGGCACAAGAAGCTCAGATTCCAGTTTATCGCGACAAGTGGAGGGCGATCGCGCTTTCGACTGGCCCGATCGATCGCTCTCAAGCTGCGGAAACCATTACATTAGCTTACAGGGCCATCGGCAAACCAGCACCGGAAATCATTTTTTGCGATCGGCCTTACCAAGCCGCTAATATCATCCTCAACCACGCAGACAAGCCCAGGAGTCACCTGCGCAGCCAATTAGAGACCAAACTACGCAGCGAACTTGAAAAACAACTGCTAAGTTGTCTGCGCGGACAACTAGAAAACCAGCTAAAACATCAACTGCAAAATCAACTCGAAAATGAACTTTACACCCAACTGCAAAGCCAACTCTGGACTCCTCTCCGAGAGCATTTAGCTGGAGAAATAGCGAGCAAATTGCCGATCGACTTAAGTGGACAGCGGGCCCGGTATTTGCAGTACACCCATCTCAACAAACAACTAGATAATTGTATTCAACCCGAATTGTGGGCTGGTGGCGCTAGTTTGTTAGATTTTTGCATTTCCGTGTTGAATTACGCGCACTCCTACGGCAATATCTGGACAATTTTTCAATCGCTTGTCAAGACTTGCGGCTGGATTTATCCCTATGACAAAGTTTGTGTAGTGTGCGAAAAGCCGATCGGCCTTTCCGCAGACAGCAACCACCGCTTACACGCCGAAGCAGCACCCGCCGTACAATTTGCCGACGGTTTGGCGATTTACGCCTATCACGGCGTGATTTTACCCGAATGGTACGGCCGCGTGCATCCCCACGAGTGGCAGTCTAAATGGATACTCAAGGAGCACAATGCAGAGGTTCGGCGAGCGTTAATTCAGGGCATCGGGTGCGATCGAATTTGTCAAGAACTAGCAGCCACAGAATTAGACACTTGGCAGGAATATACCCTGTTAAAAATGGATTTTGACGACGATTTCGACACCGAGGGAATGCCATTACCAGTTTTTTTGTTAAAAATGACCTGTCCGAGCACCGGACACATTCATGCGTTGCGAGTGCCTCCTGATGTGCGATCTGCTAAAGAGGCAATTCGCTGGGTAAATTGGGACATTGACTCAGAGGAATTTTCCGTGCAAACTTGAAATGGAAGCAGCAGAAATACAATAATTTCCGATTGTTAGTTGATTAGGATGATTTCAGGATCTCTGATTTATGGTAGTTGCAGCCAAGTTAACGATTTCTCTGGCAGAGTTTTTGCAGTTGCCAGAAACTAAACCTGCAAGCGAGTATATCGACGGTCAAATTTATCAAAAACCTATGCCACAAGGAAAGCATAGCCGATTGCAAAAACGATTGATTGATGCAATTTCTGAGGTTGGCGAACCCCAAAAGTTAGTCTGTGCTTTTCCAGAATTGCGCTGTACGTTTGGGGGACGCTCAATTGTTCCCGATATTGCTGTTTTTGAATGGTCGATAATTCCTCTTGATGAAGATGGAGAAATTGCCAACCGTATTGAAATTGCACCGGATTGGATAATTGAAATTCTGTCACCGGATCAATCTCCAAATAAGGTGATTGAAAAAATTGTTTTTTCGATTAATCACGGCACAAAATTGGGTTGGTTTGCCGATCCGAGCGATAAATCAGTAATAGTTTTTCAGCCGAATCAACTGCCTGAAGTAAAATCCGATACGGATATTTTACCTGTTCTCAGCGTGTTGGGCAATTGGCAGTTATCCGCAGCCGAGTTGTTTAATTGGTTGAAAATTAATTGATTTAATAAGCTACAATCATCAATCTCAGGCCAATTGTTAAAAGTTGCAGAGCCCCGCGCCGGATACGGCAGTGCCGTTTCCCTACTGAAAACTGCTATCTTGCCCAAAACCTTAATCCATAAAACACTAATCAACATTCCCCCTGTGCCACTTAAAATGGTGGAATGCACAAACCATCAATTTAGCAAAAACTGTTAATAACATAAGAAAGAAGCCCACCTTCAGTCAAAGGTGAGCTAAATTCATGCCAGCTTACAGACAGCTAGGCAATCGGGTCTCTTAGCGGATTGACGTAAAAGCTGAAAAAAAGATCCGAATCTTCCGGAAAAACTTATTCCCCAGCAATTAAGCTCCAGTTTACCCGTTAGCGAAGCCCTCGAAGAGGATCGCACCAGCGACATCTCACCCGCAGCGATGTTGTCCTGAAATTGGGGAAATGCTGGGGCTTTAATTTTTCAGCAATCCCCAATCTCAAACGAATTAAGCATCCTCATCGTGAGCGAAGCGGTGGAATAGGAAGTCTAGGGCGTAGTTTCGCAAATTGTAGTATTCTGGATCTTCCATCATTTGTACCCGATCGCGCGGACGAGGAAAAGGAATCTCCAGAACCTCGCCAATCGTCGCTGACGGGCCGTTAGTCATCATCACCAGGCGATCGGCTAAAAACAGCGCTTCATCAATGTCGTGAGTAATCATCAACACCGTACAGCGGTGATCTGTCCAGATTTTGAGCAACTCTTCCTGCAATTCTTCTTTCGTAATTGCATCGAGTGCTCCAAACGGTTCGTCCAAAATCAGCACTTTCGGGCGAATTGCCAAGGCGCGGGCGATGGACACCCGCTGTTTCATACCGCCGGAAATTTGTGGCGGTCTTTTTTCAGCAGCTTCAGTCAATCCCACCATCGCCAAATGCTCATTGACGATCGCATTTTTTTCCACCTTCGACTTGTCGGGAAATACAGCATTAACGGCAATGTAAACATTTTCAAACACCGTCCGCCAAGGCAGCAAAGCATAACCCTGAAACACTACCATGCGATCGGGGCCAGGCTTGGTAATTTTCTCCCCATTAATCGTCACGGTGCCTTCACTGGGATAGTTAAAACCGGACACCATATTTAATAGTGTTGACTTGCCACAACCGGAGTGTCCGATCACCGTAATAAACTCTCCCTCAGCTACAGTCAAGTTAACGTTTTCTAGAGCTTTGTAACCGTTTGGGTATGATTTATAAACACTGTCAATCACCAAAAATGGTTGACGGCGATCGGTCTGTTGCTGGACTTTGGCTTTGGTGTCTGTTTGGTTTTTAGTGGTGTTAATCATGGGTTTGACACTTGTTAGTGGGTGATTGGCTATAGCGAATAGTGGAATTTTGAATGGTGAGTTGCCAGTTGAGACTACTGAAACAGTTCTATTTTTCTAGTTTGTCTCGAAGTCTCGATCCCCCTCGCATCCCCCTTTTTTTACAGAGACTTTGAACTCTCTTATCCCCCCCTTATTAAGGGGAGTGCCAGGGATATCTCCGGGTTTGAGAACACTAGAAGGAATCGACTTGCTCCCAAGAGCGATCGACTTCTAAGGATGGCAAATTAAATAACTTACAATTTTCATTCTTATTGTGGAACAGGCCCGAAAGCCTGTTCAAGACGGGCGGGACGCCCATTCCACAAACTTGTGTAAGTTATTAAATTTTCGTTTCTAAGCAGCTCTGCGGCCGGAATCGAGGATGACTTGGGCCATCGTGAAATCACGTTTGATTTCTAGATTGTTGAGATAGCTGATCGGATCATCACCACTAAACACCGTGCCATCAAACAAGCGAAGAGAACCACGAGTATGACTAATATCAGACATTCCCAACTCTCGTGTCGCCGTGCTGAAGGGGCCAACCCGCACCACACGTTCCAAAACTTCCACCCAGTTGCGGGGGAACACAGTATCGCCCCAACGTGCCATCTGCACCATGTGCCACAACTGTTCAGTGCGGCTCGGATGGTTTACGGAGTCTCCATAGAACAAGTGGTGGGCGTATTCCCGCATGGGAGTATCGAGGTTACAAGCAGAAGAATTAGGATCGCCGAGTTGGATGTAACTCTTATCAGTAGCGATATATTCCCGTCCCGCCACAATTTCGGAAACCTCTTCGCCATGATTTGGATCAGCGCAGTATTCAGAAGCTTCCAGCAAAGCTTTGAGCAGAGCAATGTGAGTGTTGGGATAGGCATTTGCCCAGTCTTCCCGCACCCCCAAAATTTTGCCTGGGTGTCCAGGCCACAGTTCCAAATCTGTAGCTACCGTAAAGCCGATTCCTTCCATCGAGGCCCGCAAATTCCAAGGTTCGCCGACACAGAATCCGTCAATGGTGCCACCTTGCAAGTCCACGATCATTTGAGCTGGAGGGAGATTTTTCAGCACAACATCATGATCGGGGTCAATGCCGCCGGAAGCTAGCCAGTAGCGCAGCAGTAGGTTGTGCATCGAAGAAGGGTGAACGATACCCAGGCGGTGCGTTTGCGCGGGTGTTCTGCGGAGCATTTCTTTGAAATCTGCCAGAGTGTAGATTCCTTGGTCGTAAAAGCGCTTGGCGAGGGTAATTCCGTTGCCGTTGCGGCTCATGGTGAGGGCTGTAACGGTTGGTATTGGCTTGTTTTGGTGGCCTCCTAATGTCAACCACATTGCCATTCCAGAGGGCATTTGGGCTGCGTCTAAGTAGCCAGCGGCGATGCCGTCTACGATGCCGCGCCAGCTTGTTTCGCGCACTAGGTGGACTTCATCGAGGCCGTGTTTGGCAAACAAGCCTTTTTCTTTGGCGATCGCCAGGGGAGCACAGGCTGCTAGGGGAATGAAGCCGAGTTCGAGGTTGACTTTTTCTAGGCCGTGGCGGGCGATCGCCGGTACTTTCCTTGCCCGCAGTTTTTTCACCCGTTTCTGCTGGTTGAGGAAGTAGATCATTTCGCTGCGTAGAGCGTAGTAGCTGGGGTGTACCACTACGTCCATACGCTTGCGGGGGCGGGGGATGTCTACTTCGAGAATCCCGCCTATATTCGATTCTGGGCCGTTGGTGAGCATGACGATGCGATCGCTCAACAGTACAGCTTCGTCTACGTCGTGAGTCACCATCAGGGCGCTGATTTCGTACTCTTGGCAGATTTCCATCAACTTTTCTTGCAAGTTGCCGCGAGTTAGTGCGTCGAGTGCGCCGAATGGTTCGTCTAGGAGTAATAGTTTGGGACGTAGGGCCAATGCGCGGGCGATCGCAACTCTTTGTTTTTGTCCGCCAGAAAGCAATGCGGGCTGTTTATCTGAGTGGGGGCCCAAGCCTACCATATCGATGTGCTTTTGAATGATATCCAGGCGTTCTGCTTTGGGTAAGCCACTCATTACCGAGTCTACGGCTAGGGTAATATTTTCCCTAACTGTTCGCCAAGGCAGCAGCGAATAGTTTTGAAACACCACCATGCGATCGGGGCCTGGTTGAGTGATTCTTTGTCCATCGATTGTCACCAATCCTTCCGTCGGCAGATCCAAACCTGCCACCATATTTAGTAGTGTAGATTTGCCACAGCCTGAGTGTCCGACTAAGGAGACAAACTCTCCTTTTTTAATTTCTAAGTCGATGCCTTTGAGGGCTATGTATGTACCACCGTCTGTTAAATTAAATGTTCTTCCGACTTTTTCTACCGCAATCAAAACTGACATGGTTTTCTTGCCTTTTTTTGTAGGTTTGTTATTTTACTATTGTCCGTTGTCCGTTTAACTGGTTCCTAGGCAGAGCCTAGGAACCGATATTTAGAGACTCTGCCTCGATATTCTAGCGAAAAAACGAGAGGCAGAGCCTGGGAATGAGTAGACTGTCAACCATCAATTGCCAACTGTCAACTACTTTCCTTGACTAGGAGCAATTTTATTCTGCAACCATGCCATCATGCGATCGAGCATCAAGCCAACCGCCCCAATATAGAAAACCGCTAATAGAATTTCACTGATGTAGTTTTGTTGGTAAGCATTCCAGATAAAGAAGCCAATACCAGTAATCCCCGACATCACAATTTCCGCAGCAATAATCGCCAACCAAGCCAAACCGATCGCAATTCTCAATCCTGTGAAGATATAAGGTAGCGCTGACGGAAACAAAATATTGAGGTAATATTCCTTCCGAGAAAGTTGCAGCACTTTCGCTACGTTATTATAGTCATCGGGAATTTGACGAACACCTTCAGCCGTGTTAATCAAAATCGGCCAAACAGAGGTAATGAAAATCACGAACAAAGCAGCAGGTTCGTTTTGTTGTAGTGCAGCCAGGGCGATCGGCACCCAAGCCAAAGGCGCTACCATCCGCAAAAACTGGAAAATCGGGTCTAAAGCCTTGTTCAGAAGAGGATTTGTACCTACCACAACCCCGACGCTAATGCCCACAGCCGCCGCCATAGTGTAGCCTTTTGCTACCCGTTCCAAACTAGCCAAAGTCTGCCAAAATAAGCCGACTCCGTAGGTTTTGGAGTTCATAAAAGGATACATCAACAAAATCCGTGTCCGTTCATCCGTCCAAACGCTAGTCGGAGGTGGCAATTTGATGATTCCAGTACCCGACAGGAATTGCCAAATTAGCAGAAACCCCAAAAGTCCTAATACTGGTGGCAATACATTTTTGGAATTCTTCTTCCAAAACTCGCCAAATGCTCCTTGGACATCGACTCCGCCTCTCCGATTTGTGCTGACAGCCATCTTGCTAATCTCCTGTGTTTCTGCTGTTTTTTTTCAAGACCAAGTTATGGGAAGCTTCTACCCATCACGCTTTCTTAATTGCCAAACTCTTGAGATAATCTTCGGGCTTGTCCGGGTTGAATTCTTTGCCATCAAAGAACTTCTCAACACCCCGAGACGTATTTTTAGGAATGTCAGCATCAGCAACTCCGGCTAATTTAGCCGCAGCTTTCCACAAATCTTCGCGGTTGACTTTGCCGATAATTGCCTTAGAATCTGCCAAGGTTTTTGTGGGCAAGAAGCCCCAGCGCACGCTTTCGGTTAAGAACCACAAATCGTGGCTCTTGTAGGGATAGGAAACGTTGCCGAGTCCATCATTCCAGTACAGCGTACTCATTTTGAAGTCGTTGATTTGGGGCTGGCCGTCACCCAGATCGTACTTACCTTCATAAGGAGTAAGCAAAACTTCCGGCTTTACGTCAAAGAAGTTTTTGCCAGAAACAATCGACACCAATTCGGCACGATTTTCAGGTTTGTCGCACCACTGCTGCGCTTCAATTATTCCTGCTAACAAAGCTTCGGTAGCTTTTGGGTGCTTGTCTACCCAGTCGCCGCGAATTGCTAAGTATTCTTCTGGATGTCCTTTCCAGATTTGGGCAGTCAGGGCTGATATGAAGCCGATTTTTTCGCTGACAATCCGCAGGGGCCAGGGGTCACCTGTACTGAAACCGTCCATGCTGCCGGTTTTCATGTTTGCCACGGTTTGGGCTGCCGGTACTGTTAGCAGTTCGACATCTGCGTCGGGATTGATGCCATTAGCTGCTAGCCAGTAGCGAATCCACAAATCTTGGTTGGCTTTGGGAAAGGTGTAGGCTGCTTTGAAGGGCGTGCCTGCTTTCTTGAGTCCGAGGATGTAGTCTTGGGCGGATTTTTCGAGTTTGAGTCCGATGCCTTTGCCTTGGTGTTTGCCAGCGATCGCAATTCCATTTCCCTGAGTGTTTAGCTGTAACAGCACGTACATCGGGATTTGGACGCTGTTTTTGGTGATCAGGCCTTGGCTAATTTGATAGGGCATGGGCATTTGCCACTGGCCGCCGTCAATACCGCCACCTGCGGAACCGATTTCTACGTTGTCTCTGGCTGAGCCCCAGTTGGCTTGTTTGGCGACTTTGACATCTACCATGCCGTATTTGGCAAAGAAGCCTTTTTCTTGAGCAATGATTAAAGGCGCTGATTCGACGATCGGGATATATCCCAATGTAATCTTCGTGCTTTCAATTCCTTCTACTCTTTTCTCGTTAGCAACCGCAACTGCTGATGTGGCAACAGGGGCTCCACCAGCCGCACCAGCACCACCACCAGCAGTTCCACTGGGTTCGGGAGGATTTCCCAAACAGCCTTTGAGCAGTACGGAACTGACAACAGACGCACCTGCTGTCACTATAAATTTGCGCCTGGAAAATCGCTCGGAAAATTTTGTCATATATCTCTACTCTCTGCAAACCTAAATCTTCTGTAACGACATCACTGAAGTTTATCTAAGCGCTTTTTTTCGAGTTCGCCGATCGTCGTAGTGACTGCGAACTGTTTTGAGCGCCCGTTGTAAAGGCGATCGGAGGGCAGACGACTGGCTCAGAAGCCGGTAAGACTGTCCTCTTTGATTGATTTAAAACCCTTTATCAACTCAATTCAATGCCTTGTGTTAGCTCAACTGTGTTAGCTCAGTTTTGGTGAGTAGCACATCTAACCCTGATTAATTATTAAGCTTACCGCACTCTACGTGAAATTATAAAACAAATATTAAATTTGACTCATAAGTATATGTTCTAAGTACCTGCTTTCAATAAGTAACCCTTGGCTTTGCCCCCTTGGTTTACTTATGATAAATATTTTTGTAAAAAGCTTGCTGTGTAACGGTTCTACAAATTTACGCCCCAGCCGTCATCCGATTTCAATGTCAATAAGCTGTAAATTTCCTGCCTATCGCACATTGGTAAAACTTAACAAATGTAAATATTTTTTGACTTTTTACTCATATGTAGTCTTAAATACAAAATAAAAATAGTTTTTGTGGTGGCAGAGCTAGCTTAACTGGTTCCGAGGCTCTGCCTCGGAATCGATTTCACTCTTGCTCTGCCTCGCAACCAAGAAGGAAAAGCTGAATAATTATCAAATTTATGTAGAAGCGGTGATTTAAAAGTGATATCAAATCCGGTAGCATCGGAATTATTAGTAGCCAAATTAGGAGACGGCAGTGCCGTGTCCCTACAATTAATCACGGTAGGGACACGGCACTGCCGTCTCCTCTATATCATTCCGGT
>CASBQF010000237.1 GCA_949127775.1 Oscillatoriales cyanobacterium PMM_0080 | reverse complement strand
TGTAAACCGCTCGATCGCCTGCAAATTCTCCCCAGCATCCGTTACCGTCCTGGTTGCGCACAAATTTTCGGCTCGAAAGTTAGCTTCCGGGCGCGAGCGCACAAATTCTGGTTCTGGTTCTGGCCCGGCTTGAGTTTGTTCGATCGCATCCATATCTGTATAGGTTCCCACCCACTCCAAAACTTCCTGACTATCTGGGTTGGCGGGGGTTCCTCTGGCCAGGTTCCAGCGGTAAGTACCCTCACGCGTCTGGAGACGAACCTCTATTTCGTAACTTTGCGGCGGGCTCGGACAACGGCGCGATCGTGCCAACAGACGAGCGCGGTCTTCTGGGTGGACGCGCGCCAGATACTCGAAACCCAAAGCTGCTGCTGCTGGTACCCCCGTGTACTCCTCCCAGCGCTGACCTAAATAAGTCGCCCATCCACTGGCATTTACTTTCCAAACTATATGAGGAATTTCCGACGACAGGCGATCGTCCTGAGTTTCGCGATCGCAAACTTGCTGTAGGGGGGATGTTATTTCTGAAGCATTGTGTAATGTTTTCGCCTCGGAAAACTCCGATCGACAAAAGTTGTTGCCGTGATAGTGAGTCATAACTGGTTTTATAATAAGCATTTAACTTGAGTCCTAAAATCAGATCGAGACTCATGCTGCTAGCTTTATTGATTTGACGTACAATGTACATCAAAAGTTTTTATACCCCTTAAATCTATCCAAGTAGTGCTATATTTACCTCTATCAAGAGGCGGACAATGGGATAATTAACTTAAACTGTTACGATATCTTCCAGCTTGCCTGTCCCGATCGAGCTCGTGCAGGCGATCGATCTAAAGTAACTTAAGAATTAACTTGCAACAGAGCCGCTACATGAGTATGCTGGAAAAAGATGTGCGACCAATGAAACCCTAAATCAGGACACATTGTCAAATTGACTCACTTTAGCTGAGTCAGTTGACGATATTTAAAAAAATTAGCCTACTACTGGAAAAAAGATGAGTAAAATTCGCGTTGCATTGATAGAAGACCACGATTTGACAAGAGTCGGCATCCGCACTGCTCTACAACAGCGTGACACGATCGAAGTTGTCGGCGATGCCGCTAATGCCACAGACGGATTGAAACTGCTTCAGTCTTCAAAACCTGACGTGGCAATTGTAGACATTGGCTTGCCGGATTTTGACGGAATAGAACTGACACAAAAGTTCAAAAAATCGATCGCAGAGTCCGACCCAGATACAAAAGTTTTGATTCTGACTTTTCAGGACAATGAAGAAGAAGTGCTGGCAGCTTTTGCCGCCGGAGCTGACTCCTACTGCATGAAAGATATCAGCTTCGATCAGTTGTTGGACGTAGTAAAAGTAACTCACGAAGGAAACTCTTGGATAGATCCGGCGATCGCCCGCATCGTCCTGAAACAAGCTCGCACTAAAGAGTCTGCGACGGAACAATCGAAGATTGAGGGCAAAAGAGTCACAATTAAGGCTGCCGAACCCGAGTTTACTCACATCATTGAAACCTACCCTTTAACCGAGCGAGAATTAGAGGTTCTGGAACTAATCGTGCAGGGTTACAGCAATGCTGCCATCGCCGAAAAGCTGTACATTACTGTCGGCACAGTCAAGACTCACGTCCGTAATATTTTGAACAAATTGTGCGCTGACGATCGCACTCAAGCAGCCGTTCTCGCCCTCCGTTCCGGCTTGGTTGGATGAAGCTCAAACGAAGAGCAAAAGCAAGTTAAAAGTACGGTGCGCACTCCCGAAAATCTAGGTATACAATGCGCACCTTACGACCAAGAAATGTGTAATCTAGGGTGTGCAATATACACCTATTGACTAAAAATATAGAGTGCGCAATGCGCACATCAGGAAAATTAGTTACTGCCCCAAATGCTATATGATAAGTCCGCATCTATCCCAGTGCAGATATTTAAAACGATTTTTTTTAAATAAATCAACCTTAAGATAGATGCTAAATAATTCTCGCGTTACTAATGTTTATGATTGAGCGAAAGTCAGTTAGATGAATTTCGATCAGACATCGACCATATTTCTTGTGAAACAGGCCCGAAAGTCTGTTCAAAACTGTCAACTCTTGCGATGTCTATCGGGCGTTGCTGAGAAAGGAGTATGATGTGCCTCCGAAATTGAGAGTAGGGGCAATTCATGAATTGCCCCTACTCTCAATTTCAGGGATTGCCTTCGCTAGATGAATCATATCTAAATTCAGCAACGCCATATTTGTTACTTGCTAAAGTTGCAATAATTACTGCTTAAAAATATTGAAGTCTAAACTAGAGCAACAAGTATCTCTTAGCAGGTGGAAGTTGTTTAACTTAAGTGCCTACAAGAATCTTATTTTAAGTAGATTCACATAGTGCCACCGGCGTCTAGTGTAGACTGTATTCTGAAAAGCTGTCGCCACTCTTCCAAGCATTTTCTTCAAAGCAATTAAGGTAGGATGCTTTATTAGTAATGCTTTTCCTAGTTATCGCCTCTGGTTGTCTCGGATGGCACACCCGCAAGTGTAAGTTACTAATCTGCGCTCTGCATCAGTAGAATTATGGAGATGCTATCATCAGTGGAAGCTGGTGCAAAGACTGCCCCACCTTACCTTGGCACCGATATTGTACAGTCGGGCTATATATACCGAAGACTCGCTACCTCAAAGCTATAAATACGAGCCAATCTGTTTCAAGTGCCCGAGTGTCACTTGAAGAATGCCTCGGGGACAACTTTTTCGGTCGTTTTTCGACGATCGCCATTATTTATGAACTACTCTAATTGGATTAAGGATTTGAAATCTTCGTCTTTTAGTAACGGTCAGTCAGCGGTTGAGCAGCGTCCTTTAGTTTTGGCTGTAGACGACAATTACGACAACTTAGAGCTGATGACCCAAATACTCGATTTATTCGGCTGCGAGTGCGTGGGAGCCATTGACGGGTATACAGCTCTTTCCGCAGCAGTCGATCGACCCCCCGACCTAATCGTACTCGACATTTGCCTGCCGGATATAGACGGTATAGAGTTAGTAAAGCGCATCAAACAAAATCCAGAACTCAAACATATTCCGATTGTTGCAGTCACAGCACTAGCGAAAGCAGAAGATCGCGATCGTATTCTCAAGGCGGGCTGCGTTGAATACCTTTCCAAACCTTTTAACATCCAGGATTTAGAAAATATTATCCGCAAGCACCTCAACTATGGGGCAGTCGTTTCTGCTTAGGAATGAATAAAAATTTAATAACTTAGAATTTTTATTGTTCTTGTAGGATGGGCGTCCCGCCCGTCCAGAAAAAACGGATGGGACGCCCATTCTATAAACTTGTGTAAGTTATTAAATTTTCGAGAAAATAAGTCACTTCTACACCCAAAACCTCTTTGATTAAGTCTTTAGAAATCTCCCATAATTATTATGGAACAGGCAGATAAGCCTGTTCAAGATTGTTTTTTTAGGAGAGGTCTTTTTATCTAAAAAATATCAAGCGCTATTTATGAAAAGTAATTTAACTTTTGATAAGTAGATAAATCGTGATTAAAGTTTAATATTTGTAACTAAAGGAACATTTTTTAGCTAACAGAGCTAATACCGTAGAAAGATGTCTTTTTAGGCGGAAAGATCGAAAATCGGGTTGTAATTCTTAAGCAAGGGAAGCCAGATAAAGTCAATGCTTTATTCAACTGGATTTTTGTGCGATCGACTTGGTTATCAACTTTGAGCCAAAAGCAGAGGTTATTTTTGCTTAGGTCTCGATCGCACTTGTTGTTTTTCAATCGCAAACTTTGCATAACCCAAATCTGCTTAAACGACTGCTGCTACCTCAGTAATTGGTAAGGAATGAAAATCTCATTCGTCCCTGTTACCTATTAGATACAGTATATTCCATGTAGATGTAGTACAGAGAAACCGGGTTTTTTGAGCTGAGATGTTTGCCAATTACCGTTACTGTAAAACTCTGGAGTGTTAAAAATGCTAAAACAAATGTGTTGGTTGCCCAGATTGGGAGGCAATGGAGAAAAGATATTGCACTTGCGTACCGAAGCCCGTCAAGCGTGGCGACCTTATACAGCTTTTCCACACTTCGCTACATCCGACTACCGGGAACCAGGTGGCTCTAAAGGATGGGCAACATTTCAAAAACTGAAAACTCAAGGGTGGAATTTAATATCGACTGAAGAAGGGCAGCAGTCGTTCTTTGACGAACAGAAAAGTGCTTGAAAAACGAGAACCCGCAGGCATAAAAGAAGAGGTAAAATCGTTGCTGAGAAAGGAGTATGATTTGCCTCCGAAATTTAGAGTAGGGGCAATTCATGAATTGCCCCTACTCTCTCATTTCAGGGATAGCTATAGCGAGTTAATCATACCTAAATTCAGCAACGCCAAATCCTCTTCTTTTATTAGTTTGCGATCGCATCAAGTGGGTTTTTCAACCCTGATACTTCGTTGCAGCGGTAGAGGTGCAACCTAAGCACCCTACATAATTAGCCGATCGCCATTTCTCTCTGTCCTGCTGTTGCTGCCCGATCCAACACGGGCTGGCGAGTTTTCAAATTAAACCGGTATCCGTGGGGGAGGATGTGCAACTTGACCCCGCAAATCGCCAAAGCCTCATCCTTCAACAGTCCCTCCATATTGTCGTGGAGTTTTTCCGACTCGTCGATGACAGTGACAGCGCCTTCGCCAATGACTTCAAACTCGTCACCGCTGACTAAAATGGCTGTATTTTCATCAATCCCAAAGCCCAAGACTGCTGGTTGCAGCAAAAGTGCCGAAACTAAGCGTCCCAGACGGCCTCGCTGGGCGAAATGCTGGTCGATGACAACTCCCGGCAGGAAACCCATTCCCGGGCCCATTGCTACTGAATTAACGCGGGGATTTGTCTCGGAGTCTCCTTCAATAATCATCATGTCTGGCATCATCGCCGCGCCGGCACTGGTGCCGCCAACGATCGTCCCTTCCGAGTAGCGTTTGTGCATAGCGGCGTCGAGTATGGTATCTTTCAAGCAGGTAATAATCCGCGCTTGCTCTCCGCCGGTAAAGAATATACCTGTCGCTTGTTCGATCGCCTCTAAATAATCTGGATTGTCGGCATCTTCGGGTTTCTGGGTGTCAACAACTCGCACATCTTCAGCACCAAGTCGCTCAAACACTCGGATGTAATTATCTCCCACTTCTCCTGGTAAACTTGTCGCAGCCGTCATCACTACAATGCGGGCTTTAGTACCTCCGGCGCACCGCAAGAATTCCCGCAGAATTTTGCAATCCCCGTCTTTGTCTTCGGCGCCGCCAATAATTAGTAACTTGCCCTGATTTTCGCTGCCAGCCATAGGATCTGCACTCTGAATTGATTAGATTTCAATAAAACATAACATTTTTACTGTCGCAAACTATCAAAAGGTATAGATAGATACATAAACTGAGTTCGATCGCTCTTGGATGTACAAAAGTCAAACGTTTTGTGGTTTAAGCTGTGGCGCATCTAAATCAGATTTTGAGGGCGGGCGGGACACCCCACAAGAGTTTCATTTTTTTTCAACCAATTTAAGTGCTCAACAGCTTATACAAATTAGATGCACGCCAGCTTATTCAATATTCGATATTTCTCGTCAAAAAACTGAACCCACCCCTAACAGAATAGAGGTGGGTTAAAAAATGAGTTTAATAGATCGGAACTTACGTGCGGGCTTAATCAGCCCGGTTTCTTCGTAGATACTTCCCTGATTCTCCTTTGATCTTTGATAGAAACCGGGCTGATGAGCATCAGTCCTAAGTTAGCCCGATCGCCAGTTAGCTCGTTAGTGCGATCGATCGATCAAATTGCTCAATACAGTACGCGCTCGCTCCAAAGGAAGGTGTCTGGGTTTGCCGTTCCAGACAATCTGATATTCGTTACTGTTTTGACCGTCGCCGTACCCAGAAATCAGTTTCAGGTGAAATGCTGCCTCAGCTAATTGGTGAACTTGATCCCTGAGAGCAGTTTGTGCAATCTTCATAATTTTCTGCCTCTTAAATCCTTTTTTACATTCATAGCCAATTTAAGTAGACGCTGTACCTCTCAAAAGTGATAGTTTTTTTTAGTTAGTCAGTAGTAATTTAGTCATTAGTCAGATGTTGAAGGAAGATTTTCCCACTTTCCCCTCTCCCTCTCTGCGATATCTATGCCCGCAGGTAGTGTTCAATGCACCGACAAGAGAGTTACTGTGACAAGTTAGCGAAAATGAGGTTAAAAAATGCTGCAAGAAAAAAGCACGGAGACAGCCCGCGTCAATGCTCGAAAGACAGATGTTTTTGATATTTTCAACTTCAAACACTACATCGGGCCAAATCCTTACCTAGAAACAGCGGCTTTAGTTTTCGATTTTGCGGTGACGGGCACGATCGAACAAGAGCCGATCGCACATTACCATGCAGTTATTGGCGATCGCTACCCGCAACTGCTGCACGAAACTTTCTCGAATCATGCTCAACTATTCGGCCGTACCGCATCAGAAGTAGCAAAACTAGATATGGGCTTGCATTTCCAACACTGGAAAGTCAAGCCGTTTTCTGGGTTTAGCAGAATCAGCATAGAAGCACTTCATGCCCGTAGCGCTAGAGCCGTAGTTTACGCTGTTTGGGATTGGTTTGAAGCCATCAATCAAAATCAAGATTTCCCCTTAGAAGCACAAATCGGCGCGCTGCAAAATATGTTCCGAGAGTCTGTTTACGGAGGCCCGACAGTTTATTCGTTAATGCGATCGGCATCCCAAAAAGGCATTCCCACATTTTATTTGTGGGATGAAGGATTGATGCAATACGGTTACGGTAAAAAACTGGTGCGCGGCTCTGCCACAACTTTTGATTCTGATAGCCATTTAGACTCAGACTTTACCACGCGCAAAGACGATTGTAAAGCTTTTCTCGCTACATTAGGATTTCCAGTTCCCAAAGGTGATATTGTCTCCACAGAAAACGGAGCTCTGGCAGTTGCTAGAGAAATTGGCTACCCGGTTGCTGTTAAACCAGTAGTCGGTCATAAAGGAATTGGTGTCACCGCAGATGTCCGAGATGCTGGGGAATTGCAGGCGGCTTTTAAAAGAGCAGTTAAGGCAATTCCCGAAACAGAATCGGTGCGAGTAATTGTGGAAAATAGCATCACAGGATCTGATTTTCGGCTGCTGTGCGTGGATGGCAAGTTTGTGTCTGCAACTGAACGTCGGCCAGCTTGGGTAATAGGGGACGGGGATTCAACAATTGGCGAATTGATCCGCCGTGAAAACCGCAAACCCGAACGTTTGGATACGCCAACTTCGGCGATGAGCAAAATTCAGTCCGACGAAGCGATGGAAATGTATCTGGAAGAACAAGGGCTGTCGTTGGATAGTGTCGTGGAGCGCGATCGGACTGTTGCTCTGCGCAAAGTGGCCAATCTTTCGGCAGGAGGCGTCAGCATCGACGCTACCAGCACTATTCACCCGGATAACATTGTTTTGGCTCAAGATATCGCCCTACATTTTCGGTTAACTTGTTTGGGGGTTGATGTGGTGACAAAAACTCTCGCCAAATCTTGGAAAACAGGCAATTTTGGGATTCTCGAAATCAATGCCGCACCGGGAATTTTTATGCACCTCAATCCGGCTGTTGGAGCAGGGGTTGATGTGCCTTCGCATATTATCGAAACTTTCTTTGAATCGGGAAAATCAGCGAGAATCCCGATTATTACGTTCAATAGAATTTCAGTACACGAACTGCAAGAAACAATCGACCACATTCTATTGCAACATCCCGATTGGACAATCGGTGCTGTTTGTCGCACTGGACTTTTTGTCAACCGTTCAGAAAAGGTTTTGCATAAAAATTACAATCTTAATGTGCAAACTTTGCTGCGAAATCCCAAGCTCGATTTGTTGATTGCTGAATATCCCGAAGATGTTTTGGAAGCTGAAGGAATGTTTTATCGGGGCAGCAATATGGTGGTGCTGGACAATCCACGAGAAACTGAGATGATTTTGGTCAGAGAAAGCACTGATGAGGATACTGTTGTGGTACGGGAAGGGAATAGTATTTCTATTCGCCGCCAGGGGTTGATCGAACAGTACAGTCTGGGCGATGACGAACCGTTTACGCGGGTTTACTTGAAGGAAATCGGGACTGTTCTATAAGGTGCGAATTGTTACCTTGGTAAGGTGGGCCCATTGCGCACCCAAAAGTTAAAATTTAAGTGCTAATTGCTACTTGGGCAAGGTGGGCCCATCAGCACCCTAGTTAGGTAAGGTGCGCAATGCGCACCCTACAGTTGGTGTATTGTGCACCCTGTCGTTACGACACGAATATTTTTGTAGCAACCGGGTTTCTGAAGATAAATTCATATTTGTGCGATCGCAAGTTTTGATACAATCTGGTTTCTGGGCTGGCAATTGTGTTATCAAGGAATTTCACAACTATTGAAACGAATCTCCGGCGGGAGAATCTGTAGGAATATGAATGTTGCGAGCAATTTGGTTAATTTGATGAGGAAAGGTTTACAGTCATACCGTCGCTACATTCCAGCAGCGCTGACTCTTTGCACGGGTATGAGCTTGTCATTGATAGCGGCGGGCGTTGTCTGGAATTGGGAAAATCAGCGAATGCAAGCTGAATTTCATCAGCAAGCCGATCGCCTGAATGGGACATTGCAGCAAAGCATCAACAAAAATTTAGATTTTCTGTACTCAATTCAAGCATTCTACAGCGCATCTACTGAAGTTAGCAGACAAGATTTTAAGCAATTCGTTCAACCTGCACTTTCCCGAAATTCTGCTGTCTATTCTGTCAACTGGGTTTTGCGCGTTCCGGCTGCGGATAAATCAGCTTACGAAGACGTAATTCGAGCCGAAGGTTTTCCGGCATTTCAAATTTATGAGCGAGATGCTGACAAAAAGCCTGTACCAGTAAAAGCGCGATCGGAATATTTTCCTATCACCTACAGAGAAGCCCTAGAAGCAGATACAAAATCACTCGGTTTTGATCTGGCTTCCAATCCCGAACGCAAAGCAGCTTTAGAGAAGTCGGTGAATACCGAGAAAATAGCTGCTTCCGGGAAGATTAAATTAATCAAGAACGATCGACTCGGATTGCAAGTATTTCTGCCAATACCTCGCAACGAAACTTCTGGCGATAACTCAGTCAACGGCCGCCAAAACCTCATGGGAGTGATTGCGGGCGTGTTTCAGATCACCGGTATGGTTAATTTCTCTTTAGAATCGCTAAATTTAGACAACATAAATTTTTATCTCTATGACAACTCTGCTACAGGTAAAGAACGCTTTTTGGTGCGCTACGACTCACAAGCCAAGCAGTTGATCGATGACCCAAAACTCGAAAAGCCAGAGTTAATTAATCTCCGGGGAAAAATTTGTGAAAATTCTAGTGCTTGCACTCGCACATTTAACGTAGCAGACCGCCAGTGGATGCTGTTAGTTTTGCCGGGTAAGGGATACAATAATCTGAGCACGCATCAGGGTTCGCTGTCAATTTGTGCGATCGGGCTGTTGATGACTGGTAGCTTGACGGTTTACCTGTTGATGTCTCTAGGACGTACTGCCAAAGTAGAACAACAAGTGTACGATCGTACAATTCAACTAAAAGATCGCACCGCTGAACTAGAAACCGCACTAAAAAATTTACAGTCAGCTCAAATTCAACTAATCCAAACTGAAAAAATGTCCAGCTTGGGGCAGTTAGTCGCTGGAGTTGCCCACGAAATTAACAATCCTGTCAGCTTCATCTCTGGCAACCTCAGCCATGCAGGCGAATATACTCGAAACTTGCTAGAACTTGTGGAAATATACCAGCAGCAATATCCAAATCCAACGCCACAAGTCCAAAGAAAACTACAAGAGATTGATTTGGAATTTATCAGTGAAGACTTACCTAAACTCCTAAAATCTATGAATTTGGG
>CASBQF010000236.1 GCA_949127775.1 Oscillatoriales cyanobacterium PMM_0080 | reverse complement strand
ATAAGCTGTTACGCATTTAAAATAGTATTGTAGGGTGCGTCAGCCCTTTCTCGTTTTCCTTGCCTAGTCAGTGTTCTAGCTGACGCACCCTACAGGCCTCGTTAGTGGTTTAAATGCTCCACAGCTTACCACGCTCTTAATTGATGGCCCAGATGCGTTGGTTTAATGAAATACCCTGTCGGTTTAGCCGAAAAGATTATTGTGGCAGGCCGCGATTAACGGCGAAATTTTAAATTCAGACAATTAGCATATTTCGATAAAAAAGATGGAAGACTCGGAGCATTGAACTGAGAACAGTCGCTCAACTTCAACTGTCCTTGGTCCAATGCTCCAAGTCTTCCTAGCTCTGTTAGGACTGAGCCGGTGTGGCAATTCCATCGATTTCAGGCGCATTACCTGATTCGATAGTTAAACCACTATTTTCTTGATCAATCCTCGTTTTCGTGAGGGCGATCGCAAATATCAGCAACCCAAAGATCGGCTTTGCCAGCACATCGGCGATCGTGTAGCCCAGTTGCACCCCGATACTCGCTGTTGTGCCGGTGATACCTAACATTGGCAACAGGTATGCGATCGGGTAAACGCCCCAGGAGAACAACAGCAGCAAACGCATGTTGCGAACGAGAGTCTGCACAGCAGCAGGTTGGCGAACTAGCGACTTTGATAGCTCAATCCACAACACATAAAGGATGTAGACAAAGGGAATCGTGCTGACTGTACCCCAGATAATCCGAGTAGTGATATTGCTAGATATCTCACCGGGATACCCCGTGGCGATCATCACGATGGCAGCGATCACGAGCTTGATCAGCAATGGTCTTGCCTCTTTCCCAGTCAATGCCAACACGGCAACAGTTTCAACCAATAGCAATGGCACTGTTAGCAGCCAATCGACATATCGGTAAGCATCATTAAACGGTGCGCCAGTTAAGATGTACGCGCCATTTTGCAAACTGTAGGCAGCATCCCAACTGTTGAAGATGCGGAAGTAATGATAGCCCGCAATAGTGACGACAAGCCCTGAAATCAGTAAAGCGAGTCGATACTTCGAGCCGACTTGATCGCGAGCATTGAAGAAAAAGAGGGCAGACGCAAACATTGCGGCGATCGCAAAGGAGAAAGCGTTATAAATTAGATTGAATTGACCCGATGTGAGCGATCCGGCTGTGGATAACCCATCCGAAATGTCACCCTGAGTGACCAGCAACCCTAGAAGCGCGAAGTCGGGAACTGAAGAAATCATCAATGTTATCTCCGTGTGGTAATTGTGAAAATGTAAAATGCAACACCGTTTAATAGGATTGAAACAAGGCTCTTGTTTGTAGAGCTATGTTAATTAATATAACAGATTTTTTACATACTATTGACGAATTTGAAAAAGTATGAGTAAACCTGTGCCTCTGGACCTCAGTTACCCTAAGAACTAAGTATTTAGACTTACTAAGTATCAAACTGACCCTCCTCGCCCTGCCTGAGAAACACTCCCTACCGTGTACGATCTCCCGAGCTAAGGTCCGGAGGAGTCCAGTTCACGATCGCTCCCTTTTTTATGGGTAAATATCCCATTACGCAAGCCCAGTGGAGAGTCGTGGCGGCCATGCCCTTTGTGAAGCAGGAACTTGACTCAGATCCTTTAGAATTCAAGGGCAACGATCGTCCAGTTGAGAGGGTTTCCTGGTATGACGCGATCGAGTTTTGCGATGCCTGTCTCTTCATACCGGAAGACATGATCGCTTGCCTAGCGAAGCAAACGGCACTGCCGTTTCCCTACAATTGATTGCGGTAGGGAAACGGCACGTGCAGTCTCCTCCGTTGTTACTCAATTTCTGCGATCAAATCGAGTATTTTTTGATACTCAAAATTATACAGATGATTCGTCAGAACTTCAGCCAAAATATCATGCTCGCTGCGGATTTCCTCAATTGTTGTCACAATCAAGTCGAAGTCAGCCTGACGCACTGCCTGTTTTAGATTG
Source organism: Oscillatoriales cyanobacterium PMM_0080 (assembly GCA_949127775.1). Classification (GTDB taxonomy): domain Bacteria; phylum Cyanobacteriota; class Cyanobacteriia; order Cyanobacteriales; family Microcoleaceae; genus Microcoleus. The sequence goes on along the minus strand of CASBQF010000236.1, from coordinate 11,953 downwards.
CTCGTCCATTCTGGGGAAAGTTTGGGCTTCGAGTCGAGCGTAAATATTGCAGCACTATCAGATATTTTTTCGTTTACTATAGTTGAACTCTCCGATAAATCACTGACTTCAAAATATTTATTGATGAATTTAACTGAGTCAGTTGATGTCACAACTTGAATGTCAAACTTGAAGATTGTGCCGCGTCCAACTTCGCTCTCGGCGGTAATATCTCCCCCCATTAATCTGATGAAGTCGCGGCTGATACTTAATCCTAATCCCGTACCTTTTTGAACTTTTTTGCCCGATGAAGTTTGCACGAATAATTCAAATATACTTGCTAATTCTTCGGGCAAAATACCAACTCCTGTATCAGCAATCTCAAAATCGATAATAACTATTTTTTGACCTTGAGATACATTAAAGCTTTCATCTAATTTCGGATTAATTTTTATTTGATTTTTTGGGCAGACTGTTAGTGATATAGAGCCATTTTGGGTAAATTTAACCGCATTGTCTAATAGATTAATTAGAACTTGCTGCAACTTAACACTATCAGCTTGTACATACTGAGGGACATCGGATGAACAGTCAATAATTAATTTCAATCCTTTGTTTTGTGCGGGAATTTTGAACATATTTTGCACGTCGCTTAGCAAGCGGTACAAGTCAAAGTTTTTGGGGTTGAGTATCATGCGCCCAGCTTCGATTCTTGATAAGTCTAAGACTTGGTTGATTAGTTGGAGCAGGTGCTCTCCACTGCGGCGAATAATTTTGATATTTTCTTTTTCTGACAAGGTTAAATTGTCGCTGGGTTCCATTAATTGAGCGAAGCCGAGAATGGCGTTGAGAGGGGTTCGCAATTCGTGGCTCATGTTGGCTAGAAAGATGCTTTTAGCTTTATTGGCAGCTTCTGCGGCTTCTTTGGCTTGTTTGAGTTCTTGTTCTGCTTGTTTGCGATCGCTCGTATCAATGATGATGCCGTGCCAGACGACATCTCCATTTTCGCGCAATTCAGGGCGAGAATAACCTTGGAGCCATTTGAGTTTTCCCGATGCTGTCACAATCCGCCATTCGTGGGAAAATGGTTCGAGGTTTGTGGCACTTTTGACAATTGCCTCGAAGTGACTGGGGCGATCGTCCGGGTGCATTTGTTCGTAGAGTAAAGCAGAGTTATTCTGGATTTCCTCCGGCTCTAATTCTTGAATTTCTCGGCACAACGGACTGATATATTCCATATTCACCGAGCCGTCGAGATGCTGCACAAATATGTACAGTTCTCCGGGAACGGTAATCACTAATTTTTGAAACAGAGCTTCGCTTTTTTGTAAGGCTAATTGTGCTTGTTTACGATCGCCAATATCAATCCCAAACCCAAAAAGGAAGTCAAAATTGCCATTGTCGTCTAAAACGGGCGTACCGTACCACTCGACTAACAAAGTCTGATCGCCAGAAGTGAGAATCCGGTGCTCATTAACCGTTTGCGGGCTCGCTGTAACGCCATTAAAAATCGAGTGCAATCGGGATCGATCGCCCTCGGGTACAAATATAGCTAAATAATCTTGACCGATAACTTCTGCGGCAGGATAACCTACAGCTTGCAGCATACAGTCATTCACGCGCAGGATTTTACCCGAGGAGTCGATCGCCACAAAAAAAATCGGAGAATTTTCGATAATCTTTAAGTTAAAATCCCGCTCTTGACGGGTAATTTTTTCAGCTTGCTTGCGCTCCTCAATTTCGAGCTGCAAGCGGGCATTAATCGAGGCTAGCTCGATCGTGCGATCGACCACTTCAATTTCGAGGGTATGATTGTAATCAGCCAATATTTGCTCCGCCTGTTTGCGAGCCGTGATATCTTTAAAAACAGTCAGAATATAAAGAATCTTGCCCGCACTATCAAACACTGGCAGAGCTCGCACTTGCAAAAGAATATTTTGCCCGTCTCGGCGAATTTCCATATCTTCAACAATCACCAGTTCGCCCTTCAAGGCTCGCGCAAACGGCATTTGCTCAGCCGGGTAAAGTCGATCGGTTCCTGTTATATACACTTGATAAGCTTCTGGTAGCTCTTCTGTGGTAGCCTCGGGCATTTCCCCCTTACCCAAAATTTGCTCTCCCGCCGCATTCATAAAAATAACAGCACCGCCGGGAGTTATTGCCGAAACTCCAACCGGCAAATTTGCTACCAGTTGGACAAATTTTTCTTCACTGGCGGCCAAAGCTTGAAAAGACTTTTTCAGTTGTGCAGCCATCTCGTTGAAAGACTGGGCTAATTCGCCCACTTCATAAATCCTACTGACAGCAACAGTACGATCGAACTCTCTGGCGGCGATATCTTTAGCTGCTTCGTTAAGTCGCAGCAGCGGCAACGTTACCCACCGGGATGTCAGCACTCCAGCAATTGTCGATACCAGCAGCGCCGCCGCACAAAGTAAAATTGTGTTGTGAGTATTTCGGTTAATTTGCCCCATGAAATCGGATTTGGGAACTGCGATCGCAATCACCCAGTCTAAACCGTGTTGATCAGAAAACGGCAGCACTGCTACAAAATAGTCTTCCCCGTCTCGGTTAAATGTTAGTTGATGCTGCTGCTGAATCTTACCAAAACCGTTGAAATGTTCGTATAAATACTCGGCAGCGATGCGAATGACAGGAGTTTGGCTGTCTAAAACATTCAGTCGCTCCAGTTTCTGCTTTCCGGCTATCTTTCTGAAGGGTGATTCTTGACTCGAACTGGCAACCAGCAAGCCCGATCGTTCGATCGCAAAAATTTGTCCTGTTTTGCTAAGCTTAATGCGATCGAGATATTGATGAATCTCCGAGAGCGAAAAGTCTACTGCACTAACTCCTAGCAATTTACCATTGCGATCGCGAATTGGTTGGCTCGCAGCAATAAAAACAGTCCCAGGAGTAAAACCAGGATAAATACTCGTCCAAATCGGTTTGTTAGCTGCAACAGCTTCTTTGTACCAGGGACGCAGGCGAGCATCGTAGACTCCGGCTTCTGTGCTTAATTTGGCCGTGCGAGTGCCTCGGCCGTCTGTAGCGTAGTATATGTTCTGAAAGTTTGTAGACTTGTTAGCTGCGACAATTTGCCAGCTTTTGTCGGTCGGGTTGCGCCAAATGCCGAGATATTCTCCTGATTTTTCAGAACCCAAGGAAATCCACTGAATGCTTTTAAATAAGCGCATTTGCTGCGAGAGGAACTTTTCTGCCCGTGGCTGGGGCTGCCCTAACTTGAAGTTTAATTCGGTGCGATCGATCGCTTCAAGATTAAGTTGATTTGCCAAGTGGGTAGTTTTGAGAAAATCAGTCAGTTGTTGTTCAACTCTCTTCCCCGTTTCCGCGATCAATTTTTGGGCGAGCTCTTCGACAGCTCCTTGTCCGTTGCGAAAGGACAGATAGCCGACAATCCCGACTGCTGCGACGATTTGCACCACAAAAGAGGTTACTAGAACGGAGCGTAGGGGTATTTTTGTTGGTAGTTGGGCAGTTTGAAAGGCGAATCGGGGCAACGGCATAGGCTGGTCACTAATTCCTCCCTAACACTCTAACTGTTCTGGCCCGTAATTGACGTTGGGGCGATCGGGCTTGTTTACTTCCTGTCAGTCGATTTGAGATTTTCGATTTGGGGATGAATGATTCTGTATGGGCTTGGAGGTTGCCTACAGTTGCGTTTTTGTCTTCCACTGGTATTGCACACTCTTGGCTGAGAATACCTCTGCCATTTTCTTGTTTTGTGAGGTTTCTGGCGTTGCTGATTTGGGGTATGAATTGCCTCGGAAATTTAGAGGCAATTCATGAATTGCCCCTACTCTAAATTTCAGGCATTGCCTTCGCTGGTGAATCGTACCTAAATTCAGCAACGCCCTTCCTTCTTCATTCGAGCAACTGTCAACTCTCAACTGTCAACTCAACAGTTATACGGAAAATCCCCCGCTTGTCCAAATGGATCTAGCGAGGGTCGAGAATAGGTATTCTCAGAAAATATAAAGTGATGACAGTGGCTTTTGTCGAGCCATTGCCATCTGTAGAAGCCATAATCTTTTCGGCGAGCAGAAAGATTTCAGAGCCAACTCTCTGCTTGCATTCAGTGCTTAAAGTCAAACCAATCATTTCAAGCAAGAATTCAAAGCAAGTCGTAAAAGCTTAGGATACTTCTTCGCGATCGATTTGGCGCAGGTGAATGTGCTTGCGTCCCAAAGAAATTTCAAATTCATCTCCCGGCTGGAGTTCCATCTGCTTGGTGTAGGCGGCTCCAATCAGTAAGTTGCCGTTAGATTGAACGCTAATCCGATAGCTGGCTGAGCGTCCGCCACGTCCATTACCGTTTTGCTTCCCGTCTAACTGAATGCCTTCTGCATCAATTAGGGCATTCAGGAATTTCATCATGTTAACCCGTTCTACGCCGTTTTTGGTAACGGTGTAGTAGCCACAGGCTCTAGCTTTTTCTTCCTTGGTAAGGTTCTCTAGGTCTTTGACCTTTTTGATCAGACCTTCGCCTTCAAGGGGTTCGACATTTTTCTTTTTAGCCATTTACTGAGTCCTGAAATATTCAACTGGTGTACGGATTTTTTCTCGGTTGGTTTTTGGTTTGACCAAGAAACTTTAGCTTTATAGCTGCTAGTAAAACTATATTACACCGATCGGCTCAATTGTTAACCACTATTGTCGAAATATTTTTAACAGCGTGCAATCTTTCTTGAGAAGTAGCTGCTGGGGTTGTGCGAGCAATCTCTAAACTGGGTAGCATAAGCTATCAGCTATCAGCTAGCTGAATATTTGCCCCAATTTTAAAATCCCATGAAGTTGACCACACGCGGACACTACAGTGTCAAAGCATTACTGGATCTAAGTTTGCAACCTCGGTTCGGCCCGACATCGGTGAAATCGATCGCGAATCGACAGGAGTTACCAGCTCCGTATCTAGAAAAATTGCTGATTGAAATGCGACGAGCCGGTTTAGTCCAATCAGTTCGGGGCTCGCAAGGAGGATATCAATTGGCTCGGGAGCCCGCTCAAATCTCTTTAGGACAAATCTTAGAGGCTGTAGGCGAAACTATTGAACCTTTACCCCGACATTCTCCCGACGCATCCCAACCAGAGGACTGGGTAACGTTCAGTTTGTGGAACCGATTGCACAAAAAACTTGCCGAAGCGCTATACAGCATTTCCCTGGAAGACTTATACTATGATGTCCGCAGTTGGCAAGCGGCTCTAGGGGAAGAAACTAGCTTTATCATTTAACTGGTAAGTTGATTTATTCGATCGCTCTTCTAGCAAACATGAACGAAACACTTGTTACCTACTCCGGCGGCTGTCATTGTGGTGCTGTCCGCTTCACAGTCTCAGTTGACCAACACGAAGCATTTGACTGCAACTGCTCTATCTGTAAAAAGAAGGGATTTTTGCACCTGATTGTCCCGCCGGAACGTTTTACCTTACTGTGTGGGGAAGATGTTTTGACAACCTATACGTTTAATACAGCCACTGCTCAACATACTTTCTGCCGGATTTGTGGCATTCACCCGTTTTATCGACCCCGATCGCATCCCGATCAATTCGATGTGAACGTCCGTTGTCTTGACTCGGATGGCATTTCCAAGTTTAAGATCCTACCCTTTGACGGTGTTAATTGGGAGCAGAATGTACACTTGCTGGGCGACTAAAGTAATCTCAGCAGTTATGACAAAGACGCCCGATCGTTAGGAAGTTTTGAATTCCTGAAACCCTTACCTTTATTGCTTTGTACTGATTTTTGAGCGCTCAGATTAGCCTCGGTTAGCCTGCTTGATTTTGCCATAAAATCGCTGCTGGAAAATCAAAGTCTGCAAGAGTACCAGGAGTTGAAATCTATTAGATCGGGCGATCGAGGAGCGATCGAACAATCAACCAATTTTGCGATCGACTCCCAGATTCATCTGTGGAGCGAGAAAAAAGCTCGGAATCCCGATTGCAAGCCCCCGGATCGATCGGTGGAGTCGCTTTCTTCAATTCTTTAATCTAAAATCTAAAATCTAAAATCTAAAATAGATTGATGGGCTATCAAGTTTGACACAATATATATAATGATGCCGGATGAATTTACTGTTTTGATTTTAGCTGCGGTATTAGATTATTCGATCGGCGATCCTTGGGGTTGGCCCCATCCGGTGCAGGCGATGGGTTGGGCGATCGACTGCTATACTCGACTTGTCTTTAATATCTGGAATAATCCCTCCGACAAAATCTCTCTCCCAGACGATCGCCCTTCAGGCGATCGGCACAAACTACTACTACGATGTGCTGGTACGATACTAGCGATCGGGCTGATTGTCGGCAGTTATACTGTCAGTTGGTCGATCGTCCTTGCTGCTAGTTGGGTGAATCCTGTTTTAGGGATTGCCCTACAGACCATTTTGCTGGCTAGCTGTTTTGCCGGTCGCAGTTTGAGGGCGGCTGCGGAAGACGTGCTAGCTCCTTTAAATGTTGGAGATTTAGTCAAGGCGCGAGAAAGGTTGAGCCTTTACGTCGGTCGGGATACCGAAAACTTATCGGAGTCAGAAATTTTGCGAGCACTGTTAGAAACTGTAACAGAGAATGCAGTCGATGGCGTCACAGCACCGCTATTTTATGCCTTAGTTGGGTTCGCTATGCCTTGTCTATTATTAAGTGTTACCGATCGGTCGATCGATCTTAACTCGATGTGGGCGAGTGCAATAGTCCCCTTGGCGATCGCTTACAAAGCAGCCAGCACGTTAGATTCTACGATCGGCTACAAAGAAGCACCATATACAGATTTAGGATGGTTTAGCGCCAAACTAGATGACATACTGACGTGGATTCCTTGCCGGCTAACAGTGATTACTTTAGCCGTTATATCTGGCAGGCCGATTTATATTTGGCAGATTTGTCAGAGAGATGCGGTTAAAGATGCCAGCCCCAATTCCGGTTGGAGCGAGTGCGTCTACGCCGCCATATTGGGAGTACAACTAGGAGGTACAAATTCCTATCGGGGAGTTACCCTTCACAAACCGCTGTTAGGCGAGCCCCGGCGGCCGATCACCCAGGCGATAATTAGCCAAGCATTGCAATTAACAAGGGTTTGCTTTCTGATTTGGTTGGGACTATCATTGCTTGCTTATACTCTATTATGTTCGATCGGCTAACTGCTGACCTCAAGTGCGGATAGAGACATATCTCCGACAGGAATTAGTAGTTCAAACTCCCAGATCCCTCTCTCAAATCAATCTAAAATCTAAAATCTAAAATCTAAAATTGTCCGATCCGCCAACAGCCAACAATTAGATCCCAGCAACCAATGACTAAAACAATCAAAATTTTATCCCCGGATGAAGTGAGGCGCACTCTTACCCGCGTCGCTTCCCAGATTGTCGAAAAATCTGGTGCTCCATCCGATTTAGTGCTGTTGGGGATTCATACTAGAGGAGTGCCTTTAGCCAAAATGTTGGCGGCTCAAATTGAAATCCTGGAACAAGTCAAGGTATGCGTTGGTGCCTTGGATATTACGTTTTACCGAGATGACTTGGATCGAGTTGCAATGCGGACACCGGCTAAAACAGAAATTCCTTTTGATTTGACGGGCAAAACTGTGGTGTTGGTAGATGACGTTATATATAAAGGTAGAACGATTCGAGCGGCTTTGAATGCGGTAAACGATTACGGGCGGCCGGAGAAAATTTGGTTAGCGGTATTAGTCGATCGCGGACACCGAGAAGTGCCGATACAGCCAGATTTTACGGGTAAAAAGTTGCCAACTGCAAAGGAAGAACAAGTTAAGGTTTACGTTCAAGAGTACGACGGGCGCGATGGAGTGGAGTTGATTAAGCGTTGATCGGGTTTTGGCGATCGAGCTTGAGTCACATCAAATCTCGTGGCATAGGAATTAATCTTACCCAAAATCAGGACACGGCAGTGCCGTCTCCCTACAATAAATAACGGTAGGGAAACGGCACTGCCGTGTCCTCTTTATCATTCCGGCACAGCCGGAATTGATATCACATCAAGTCCCGTGGCCTAAGAATTAATTTTACCCAAAATCAGGATACGGCAGTGCCGTCTCCCTACAATAAATGGTAGGGAGACGGCACTGCCGTGTCCTCTTTATCATTCCGGCGCAGCCGGAATTGAGAGCACATCAAATCCCGTGGCATAGGAATTATTAGTAGCTGAAATTAGGAGACTGCACGTGCCGTCTCCCTACAATAAATCGGGTGATGGTTACATCCGAGAGGGTTAATTGATTATTTTGGGGTATGGAAACGGCCCGAGTGCGATGTCCGACCTTGCTTTGTCTAGTTTTGCCACCACCTCAGAAACCGGGTTTCTACGAATTTTTACGTTTAGTGACGAGAAATATACGTAGAAACCCGGTTTCTCGCCTCCCAGGCAAAAAACCGGGTTTCTACACACGGAGCGTGTTGATTGATTGAAAATCGGCAGTGCAGGAGTTGAACCTGCCTGGGGCGAATTATGAGTTCGCTGCCTAAACCGCTCGGCCAACTGCCGTTAAATCAATTTGGTTTGACTTAACTCAAAAGCAATTATAACATAATTTCCCAGTCCGTGCTAAAACTAGAGAACAAAAATCAAAATCTTTAGATCTGTTGAGTCCCGATCGCCCTTCGAGTGCCAGTGTGCTCTAGTCGATCGACCAGACAAAGCAGTTTCTATCACTCGGCATAAACTTATAAGGAATGGCAGTGAATTCAACGGTAGTGCTGACTCTAATTCTGCTCGCTCTGATGTTTGGAGCAGGTGTGACGAGTTCTGTTTTGGGATTTACTACAGGTCGCGAAGCCTTGAAAGGAACGACTCAACCCGATGTTCGCCCCAGCAACAATGCTGGAAGTGGCAAGCAGGGAAATCCGGCTAGCAAAGACCAAGTGAGCATCTTGAAAGAAAAAGACATTCTCAAAACCGTGAAAGCGCGGATAGAAGGTCGCGATCCCGAAAAAACAGCTCCAGCAAATACTAAAACAGACAAGGCAAGCCCTAAACCAGCCACAGCCAAAAAACCGGGCGCGCCAAATGCCAGTAACAAGTTTCCCCTCAACAGTCGCGATGGGGGAATAGTCCTGGAAGTGAGCGCAGCCAGCCAGCGTGGCAACTCTATGCTGATAGACGTGAGCATGAAAAACGAAGGCTCCCAAGCTGTCAGGTTTCTGTACAGTTTTCTGAACGTCACAGACGATCGCAACCGGGCTCTTTCCGCGACTGCTGAGGATTTGCCGGCGGAACTACCCCCCAACGGGCAGGTGTATTACGGTACGGTGAGTATTCCCACAGCTTTGCTGGAAAATGCTAAAGAAGTTTCGCTCACCTTGACAGATTATCCAGGTCAAAAGCTACAGTTGCAAATATCAGGCATTCCAGTGGCGAAGTAAGATAATTAGAGGACAAAACTTCCAAACCGATGCTCAAGTTCGATCGAGAAAGTTGTTCTAGGGAGAACCGTGTCACTTTTAGGGGCTAGTGTTGATCGGATAGCTGAGTTACCCGCGATGACTTGGACTGATGTGCTGTCGCGGTTGCTGTCAGTGCTGCTGCTGATTGCAATTAATGCTTTTTTTGTGGCGGCCGAGTTTTCGATGGTGACGGTACGCCGATCGCGCATCAATCAGTTAGTCGAGGCCGGCGATGTTCCGGCGATAACTGTTCAATCTTTGATACATAGTATTGAGCGATTGCTCTCGACAATGCAGTTGGGAATCACTCTTTCTAGTTTAGCTCTCGGCTGGATTGGAGAAGATACGATCGCCGTGCTAGTCCGAATGTCGATCGGCTATATGCCACTGCCAATTTATATCAAGTCTGCGATCGCCCATTCTTTTAGCATATCAATAGTAACTTTTTTCCTGCTAGCTTACCTACAAATCGTACTCGGCGAACTCTTTCCCAAATCTGTAGCGTTACTTTATTCCGAACAGCTAGCCAGAAGTTTAGGGCCTCCGAGTTTATTTATTTCCCGTTTGTTCAATCCCTTTGTGTCGTTTCTTAATCACTCAACTCGATCGCTCCTGCGACTTGCGGGTATCGAATACGACCTCAGACATCGACCAGTTACTCCCGAAGAACTGCAATTAATTATAGCTACTTCCAGCGAATCAAGCGGCTTGGAAGCAGAAGAGCGAGAATTGCTCAATAACGTGTTTGAATTTGGCGAAGTTTGGGTAGAAGAAGTAATGGTACCCAGGCCAAGTATTGTGGCACTTCCGAAGACGGCTACCTTTCAAAATTTGCTCGACGAAATGGCGATTTCCAACCATTCCCGCTATCCCGTAACCGGAGATTCTTTAGACGATATTATTGGGATGATTGGCTTCAAACAACTGGCGAAACCGTTAGCTGAAGGTTTGCTATCTCCCGACACGGAAATTGTAACTTGGATGCGCCCGGTGAGGTTTGTACCCGAGATGATGCTGCTGGGGGAATTACTGCCTTTGATGCAGAGTTCGTCGGAAGAAATTGCGATCGTTGTCGATGAATTTGGCGGTATTTCCGGGTTAGTCACGCTGAGGGATTTGATCGCCGAAATTATCGGCCGGACTTACCAGTCGCCCGATCATCAAGAAATTGCTGTGCAAGTATTGGACGATCGCACTTTTTTGGTACAAGCGCAGTTAAATGTAGATGATGTCAATCAAATATTGAATTTGGATTTGCAGGTTACAGATGAATATCAGACAATCGGAGGTTTTCTGAGCTATCAGTTGCAAAGAATGCCGGCTGTGGGGGAAGTTTGGCGCAGCGAAAATGCCGAACTTACGGTTGTTTCGGCGATCGGGCCCAGGTTGGATCAAATTCAAATTCAGTTGTTGAGTGGGGTGGCGGGCGATCGAGTTTTGGGTGAAGTTGCAGCGGCTGAGGAAATTGTGGCGAAAGGGCGAAAGAATAGCGGATTGAGAGGTGTGGCGAAGTTTTCGAGTTAAGAGTATTTTAGCTAATGCCTATATAATCTACTCGCTCGAAGTCGCTGCGTACTAAATCATCTAACGTCGGGCCTTTGGGGCGTAAATTAAGGCGATTTCCCACCTTCACATTTTGGTAATATACGTAGGGAATATAAATATTTTGCTCCTCCATAAAAGCGAAAGTAAAGCTAAAAGCATCGTCAATGTCCTCAGCTTTAACCTCACGAAAATCAGAGAGGAATAGGAGATCCATTTCTTCCTCAAAGTACAGCATCTCTGCAAATGCACCTCCGTCGTAGCAGTTATAACCAATATAACCGCAAGTGTCGCTGCATTTGTAGTAGATGGCGCGAGTGGACAGGAAGTTAGAAAGAGTGATAGCATCTCCTTCTCCAAATACAAGGCTACCGGGCCTATAAGTCAGTTGTTCAACGATCGTCCAAGGGTGTCCTCGGAATTGAAATACAATATAGCTTTCGGCGGTCATTTCGATTTGGCGATCGTATATATCCCGTTCCCAAACATCCGCACGTCTCGCCGTACTAAGCTTTTGCGCCACTGACTCAATAGAAGCCCGAACGAGAAGTAGATTTTGGTTTCTGTCAATTGTTTCAATACCTCGGCGCTCTTCAATAGACATATTTTTTACCATTGAGTAAAGTATAAATCATATCAAATCCTCTCTTCATCGGAATGATATAAACGGAGGACACAGCAGTGCTGTGTCCCTACAATTGGCATGATATAAACGGAGGACACAGCAGTGCTGTGTGCCTACAATTGATCGGGGTAGGGAAACGGCACTGCCGTGTCCTCGCTTGTCATTTCGGCGCAGCCGGAATTGATATCAGAGATAATTAACCTTTAATCTCTATTTGTAGCACAAAAACAGAACCAACGCGGAAATTTAATATTTAAACAGTACCAGTAATGCTGAAATACTCCTACTTAATTTCTGTTTTTTCTTCTGTCCTTATTGCCTCTCTACCTCTTTTTCAGACTGTAGCGAATGCTCAGGAAGAACCAGGGTGCTTTATAATTGATTCATCAGGTCAAGT
>CASBQF010000235.1 GCA_949127775.1 Oscillatoriales cyanobacterium PMM_0080 | reverse complement strand
TCGCACTGAGGCGAAAGCATAGCCTTCTTTGACTAGCTGTTCGTTGACCAGCATTTTATCTTGCCACAAGTATGCTAATTTGCGATCGAACTGGTCTTTCTCTTCGATGTCTGATTCTAACAATACTTGTTTTCCTCCAATTAGCTGTTCTAGTCTTTGTTTGGCTGCTTCTCCCCAAGGTTGCTGTTTCAAATCCGGTGCATCAATCCCAATCAGCCTGATTTGTTCTAATAAGGCGATTTTGTCGGCTGTACTGATAATTTCGATTGTTTGGCCGCTGATAGCCCTTTCTACTTTGGCGATCGTACCTTGGGGCATTTCTAGTTTTTGGCAGCTAGCTAACAATAGACAAAGGGCGATCGCGAATAACCGATAAAGCATTAATAATTGGTAGTTGATAGTTGATAAAATCGCCTCATTCTTCATCCAACGGCAAACGGAATCTAACTTTACCTTTAGCGAAGTAGCGGCCGAATTGCTGTTCGTATACTTCGTCTTCGTCTTGTGTGTCTACTTCCATGTTGGAACGGGGATAGCTGACGCACAGCAGCGCATAACCTTCTTTTTGCAGTTCCACAGAAAGTCCCATTGCTTCTGGCTGGTGCAATTCTCCTGACTTGACGCGCACCGCACAGGCGGTACAAGCGCCGTTGCGGCAGGAAAAGGGTAATTCTACTCCTTGGTTTTCGGCGCTTTGCAGGATGTAGCGGTCTTCGGGTACTCGGACTGTGTGGTTCGATCCCGTTTGTCTGTTATGAATTTTAATTGTGTAAGAACGAGTCATCTTGATTTTAGATTTTAGATTTTAGATTTTAGATTGGGGTTTGGGAGCAAAATCCTTGATATAAATGGGTTTGCGACACAGACCCGAGAGTTCTGCCCGCCCGTTTGACACCTATTGATATTAAACAACAAATTTATGCCGTTACCCCCTTCCCAAATCAGATTTGTTCTGCTAGTATAGTTTAGCTGTGGCTAAGTAAACGAATTTAGCCCTGGAGAGGTGGCCGAGCGGTTGAAGGCGCACGCCTGGAAAGTGTGTTTAGGGCAACTTAACGAGGGTTCGAATCCCTCCCTCTCCGTTAACACAAGCTGTTTAGGAAAAAACAACAGCTTGCAAAAATATCTTTTTTGAGATCAAGGTTTTAATTATAGCGATCGCCCCCGAGTTTTGATCATAAAACTCAGGGGCTGACTCTTTGGTATTTTTGAGTGTACATTAAAGGCGATCGTAGCGAGCCTAAAGGTATAATATCAATTCTGGCTGCGCCGGAATAATATAGAGGAGACGGCAGTGCCGTGTCCCTACGCCAGATTAATTTGTAGGGAAACGGCACGTGCAGTCTCCTGATTTCGGTAATATTAATAATCCCGATGCTACCGGATTTGATATAAAAGATAGTTTCATCTGTTGACACTCCGACGGGCGCGGTGAAGTGTCCAGAATCGCCAATTTTTGATTAATTCTCCTACCATTCTTGCAATGCGATCGCAATTTCCTCTTTCAATCCCTGTTCCAGATTATCTTGCTTAACTAAACTTTCTAGTTTCTGCCTTCCTTCACCACCTAGCTGCTTGAGTGCTGATAAACTGTGCAGTCTGACGCTGTTGTCTGAGTCTGCTAACAGTTTAATCAAGACATCTAGCGCTCTGATATCTCCTAATTGTCCTAACCCTAAAGCTACAGCTTGTTTGATGTTCACCGACTCGACTCCGGGATGATTGCTTGCCAGAAAATCGATCATAATTTCAGCAATTGTCGCTTTCAATTCCGGCTTTGACCATCGTCCTAAAACAGTGACAATTTCTTGACAAATAAGCAAGTTTGTGTTATAAAATTCAGCAATTAATGTTTGTTGCAAATATGCTAAAGCGGTTGCAGTTTCCATCCAGCTTAGGGCGCGCACAGTTTCGATTTGCAATTCTATCGGAGTTGTGGACGATCGCAATAATTCAACTAAACTGTACGCCGCAGCATCGGTTTTCAGCCGCCCAAGAGCGATCGCCGCAGACTGACAAACTTCTAAACGGATGTCCCACAACAAAGGTTTTAGCAAGTTAACTAAATCGAATTCTCCGTCTAAATAGGCGCGCGCGCCGAGAGCTCGCACCGCTTCTTTTCTGACTGCTGTCGCCGGATCTTTGAGCGCCTCTATCAGTGCCGGCGGGATACGGGAGTCGCAAAAGCTGCTCAGGGCATCGATCGCAGCCAGCCGCACCCCGACTTTAGAGTCTCCGACTACGCTCAATAGCGGTGCAATAATGTCGGCGTGCCGAATTTGGGCGAGCGCTGCTGTTGCAAACTGTCGCGAGTCTTCTTGTAATAGCAGAGTTGCTAGGGATTCTATGGCGAGAGGGCCGAAATTTCCGAGGGTTTGTGCCGCGATTTGGCTCAATTCTTCATCGGAATTTTTGACCAATTTGACTAAAGCTTGAATCACTTCCGGGCGATTCCCTTCGGGATAGCTAGGCCGCGCGTACTTGCCGAGAATCCGCGCCGCAAACCACCTGGGTTCGGTGTCTGCGTCTTCGTCTTCGAGCACAGCAATTAAAGGTGCGATCGCAGAATTTCCCAGATTGGGAAATACTTTAGCAATTTCCCAGCGGTCTTGAAAATCGCCCCATTCTAACGCTGCGATTGCTAAACTGACAGCTTGGTCTAAAATATGTTGTTCTGGCGGCTGGCTGCTGTTGGCAGTCACTTGCTGCAAGCATTCGACTAACAAGGGCCAGTTTTGGCGATCGGCAGCGACTTGCGCTTGTTCTAAAATATTAGACATAATTTTTAATTTAGCTTTTGTCTTTTGTCGATCGGCGAGATTGTTTGCTGCTAGCCCAGAGCCGGAGGTACTTTTTAGCAATATTTTGCTATAGTTACCCATTTTTTCACATTTTTGTCAATCCATCACAATGGATAAAATCGAAATAAAGCATTAATTTTATGCCGTTATACCATTTTTTTATGAGGCTGCATAGAATCCGATCTCCCTGGCACCCCCCTTAATAAGGGGGGGACAAGATTCCGCTCAAAGTCCCCCTTCTTAAGGGGGATTTAGGGGGATCGAGATATGTGCAGCTTCACATTAAATTGGTATTAAACCATCAGACTGTTCTTTGGGTAATTAAAAACACTCAATATTCCCCATGAAAAATTAACAAATGAAGAAAGCTCTACTTTTAGTCAACCAGCACTCCCGAAAAGGGCAAAAGCTATTATCTCAAGCCACTGTAGGATTGCAAGCACTGGGTTTTGAGTTAATCGTAGAATCTACAGACAGCGCTAGCGAACTTTCCGAGACAATTCGGCGCTACAAAAAGCAAGTCGAATTAGTCATAATTGGCGGTGGCGACGGCACTCTCAACAGCGCCATAGAAGGTTTGATAGAGACTAAATTGCCCCTGGGTATTTTGCCGATGGGAACAGCTAACGACTTAGCGCGAACTCTCGGAATTCCAACAGATTTATCCGCAGCTTGTCAAGTAATTTCCAGCGGTAAAGTTCGGCTCATAGACTTAGGTTGGGTAAATGGACAACATTTTTTTAATGTAGCAAGTTTGGGATTGAGCGTACAAATTACCCAGCGGTTGACTAAAGATATAAAACAGCGATGGGGAGTTTTAGCCTATGCTTTTACTGCTTTACAGGCACTTTGGCAAGCGCGACCGTTCCGAGCCGAAATTATAGTAAACAACAAATCTTTTCATGTTAAAACTATTCAAATTGCCATTGGCAACGGCCGCTATTACGGCGGCGGCATGACAGTTGCCGAAGATGCCACAATCGACGACAAGCGACTAGATTTGTACAGTTTGGAGACAAAAAAATGGTGGGAAATCATTGCTTTACTGCCAGCGATGAGGCAAGGAAACCATACCAGTTGGCCTAATGTTCGTGCCTTGCACGGTCAAGAATTTCAGGTTAATACTAGCAAACGCCGTCCGATTAATACCGACGGTGAAATTACCACTCACACGCCTGCAAAATTTCGAGTGATTCCTCAAGCTTTAGCAGTGATAGCTCCTGCATAAACTAAAATAACCCTTGTAAGTTTGTAGTGAGGACTTTAGTCCTCTGCAAATTCGGAGTCGGACTAAAGTCCTTACTACAAACCAAATTACCAAAAATCAATAATCGCCTCCAGCGCCATATTGCCACGCTTCAACTAATCGGTGAAAATAGTATTGCTGTTCCGGTGCTAAATTTTTTACCTGCGGTTCTACCGCTTTCCCCAAGGGCTGCAATCCAGTATAAATTCCTAAATTTACATAATGAACCATCCAATCCAGCAAATTAGCTATTCCCACCTGCGGGATGATTTTCATAACTAATCCGGGATGGCTAATTGCTGTTTTAAATAGGGTTTTTGATAAGGCCGGAAACAGCACGATATCCTGAAGAAACGGTTTGAGCACTGGTTCTCCTAACTCTTCCATTACCTGAAATACAGCAGCCAAAAGTTGATTGATTTGATTGGGGTCTATTTTCTGATTCATCGCAGCACTCATCGAACGCTGAAACAACCAGGTGACAGATAGATTCGGCTGGTACGGTTGCAAAAGTGCGAGGGAATTTTTGTCGAGACTTTCGCTTGTCAAAGCTTCGTCAATTCCGAGAGTCAATCGTTTGAGGTGGCGCACCATTGCGCCGAAACCGCCGAAGCTGAGGGGAGATTGGCTACCGCTACTATCTCCGACTGGAAGTATGCGATTCCAAGGCGTTTTTAGAGGGCTTTGACGATAACAGGGAAAGAATCCGTAGAGTGCTCTTTGGAATTTTAATTGTTCGAGTTCGATGTTTTGATATTGGGGAAGTAAGCGCAAATAGTCTTCAAATAATGTTTCTAAACTGAATCTTTCTGTATCGGCGTCTATGTAGGTAAATAGGTAAGTTGTGCGGCCATCTCGTGCGGGAAATGCTTCCCAAAAATATTGGCACTGATTTTGCATTGGGGTGAAGGATGCAAATATATCGCCGGTTTCGTTTTGGTCAAATCCTTGAGCGCAACTACCGACTACTAGACATACGGCGTCGGGTCTTTTTCCTTGTCTTGCTTGGCGGACAATGGGTGAAAAATGTCCCATTGCGTCTAAGAATAATCTGGTTTTAAATAAATTTGTAGGATTTGTTATATTGGTATTTTCAGATTCTACAGAGACTCCATTAGGATGAATTGTTGCTGTTTTAAATGGTGTATTTTCAAATAGTTTTCCTCCCGATTCTAGGAATCGCTGTTTGAGGGTTTCGAGGAGGTAAACTGGGTCGATTCCGATGTTGAGTACGCCGCGCACCCAGATGTCGGGGGTGTTGGCGAAGCTGATGCGGGCTGGATTGTATTCGGTGGCGATCGCCTTTTCTATCTCTGCAACCGAGAGCAAGTTTAGTTCTAAGAATGCGTCTAATTCTTTGCGAGAAATGTTCCATTCTTGCTCGCGCCCGCGCAGGATACCGCGTTCGAGTAAGGCTACTCGCCAACCCCGCACGGCTAAGGCTGTACCGATTAATATTCCTAGGGTTCCGCCGCCGATAACTATGTCGAAATCGAGGGTTTCGAGGGGTTGTTGGCTGTGTTTGACGGCTTGGGGTGCTGGTGCGGTATTTTGTTTGAGGTTTTCCCAGAGTCGATCGACCTTTCGTAGGCCTCCGAGGGCGTCTCCTGGCAATTGGGAGAGGATTTGTTCGGTGAGAGACATCGGGTTTTAATACTGAATAGTGGTTGATTTTCTATAATTTAGCTTAGATCGGCCTTTCGGACAGTTTCAGATAAGTAGGGTGCGTCAGCTAGGATAATTTTGGCGACAAACCAACAATCTCAGGCTGACGCACCCTCGGAATCGATGGTGCGTCAGCCTGAGACTTTATGTGGTGATTGAAAATGTCATACCTGACGCACCATTTGTTATGCGGTTTAATCAGCCGTGCTTAATTCTTCTACTCGCAGCCGATCGCACAAAATTCGCTCGCACACAACACCACCCGTTTCCATATTCCTACAAACTTCTAACTGAGCGGACGGTACCGCTTCAAACAACAAACGTTCTCCCGGAAACACCGTCCGTTCAAAATACCAATTAGGTATATTTGTAATCCGAGCTATTTGCAATTTGTTTGTAGTATTGAGATACCAACACAAAATGCGTGTATGAGGTTCAGAAATAACCTGATTCATTGTCAAATTCATCTTTTTAACTTATTCGTGAAATTGTGCGAACGATTAACTACTGGCATAATCTCAATATAGCATATCACCAGTTAAAACAAAATTTTTTCTATTTTTTTTTTGGTTAATTAATGAATCCCGCAGCAGAAACCTTGGCGCTTTCGGCGTGTTCCCAAGAAGGTGCAAAAGGCGATACTGCTAAAGCGCAAGAGTTCCATCCTCCTCGCACAGGTGCGTTCAACAATTGACAGTGACCCACTGAACCTCTTTGCAGTTTGTAGTGACCACAAAAAGTACACTTAGAAGTCCGCTTGCAGCCAATTGAGCTAATTGGCAGAGTGGGATTACTGTCGATATTATTGCGTTTGAGAGTCAGAGCTTCCATATAAAGTATTTTTTTTAAATGGTTCCTCTCAAGTATGACTGCACGATTGCATTCGGTACGTCTATCTTTAGGCTTAGTTCTACTTTGAGTTTTGTTAAGGATCGATTTAAAACATATCTTTTTTGACAATATCAAGGCAGGGAGCAATTTAATTTGCTTGCTGTCGAATTTGTTGCTATGGCATTGCGAGCGATCGGCTGGCTGGGGATGTACTTCGGTATACAGAGTTAATTATCCTCCCCTAACTTGCTGAACAAATCGGCTAAAATCGTATTAGAAAATAAAAAACCTTCTGGATCGCTCAACCTCAAATTTCCCGAAAGTGGTAGTTGCGCCCGATCGCCTAAATTGACGTTAGCGAAGCCCTCGAAGAGGATCGCCCCAGCCTCAGTCACAATTTCCACCCATCGAAGCCGCCAGTATGGCTGCAAACAATCCCAAATTTTATCAACGGTTTGCTGACTAAACTTTGCAGTCAGCGCCGACAGGCTAACTCCTTCTGCTAAACGCAAGCCTAGCATCAGCGTTTCTAACAAAACGTCATTTTCTGAGACTTGAAAATTTTGCTCAATTGCTGCTTCAATACCAGGCTGGATTTCTGCCCCTGGTTGTGGAGTAGATTCAGAAGTGACAGAAGAGATCGATCGCACCCACTGATAATATTCTTGAGTTTTGCGAGGTCTTGTCACCCTGCGGCCTTGTACGTAACTAGCCGCCCCCATTCCTAAGCCGTAATAAGGGCGATTTTCCCAATAAACGCGGTTGTGGCGACACTGATAGCCATCGCGAGCATAATTAGAAATTTCGTAATGTTCATAGCCAGCCGCCGTCAAAATTTCCCGCGCTAAACGGTACATTTGAGCAGCAGTTTCATCTGCTGGTAGTGGCTGCGCGCCAGCTTCAAAGTAGCGCCCGAAAGCAGTTCCTTGCTCAACAATTAAGTCATAAATCGACAGGTGAGTCGGGGCAATTTCTACCGCCGATTTTAGGGAATATTCCCACTGTTCTAAAGTTTGGTGTGGTAGTCCCGAAATGAGGTCTACACTGAAATTGACAATCCCAGCCGATCGCACTATTTCTACTGCTTCAAAGATTTCGGCGACAGAGTGCGATCGTCCGCAAGCTTGCAGCAATTCATCCTGAAAAGCTTGCACTCCCAAACTAACTCGATTTACTCCCGCCGCTGCATATCCTCGCAACTGTTCTAATGTAAACGTACCAGGGTCTATTTCGATAGAAATTTCCGCCCCAGCAGCAATCCCAAATTTACCGTCGATGGTCTCTAAAATCTGGCTTAACTGACTGACAGAAAGCAGCGAAGGCGTACCACCACCAAAAAAAACTGTGTTTAGAGATGCACCTAAATTTGGAGTTTCGGCAATTTCTTGGCACAGCACGGCAACGTATTGCACAATTGTCCCAGAATTATCGCCATTTTTGCGATCGCCCACCACAAAAACTGGAAAATCGCAGTAGTAACAGCGGCGGCGACAAAAAGGTATATGCACGTAAACCGAACTGGGAATTCCCCAATTTACTGCTGACGCACTTTTTTTTAATTCAAATGTTAAATAATCTGTGGTAGGGTTCATCACATCTCAAGCCAAAAATGTAGCTTCAAATCTAAAGTTTTAATTAAACTATTATAAATAATTATGTGTATTATGACATTTTTTGAGTAAAAACTGGTGTCGAGCGATGGCTGGGAGTCCCGCAAGCTACGGCTATTTTAGTTTAACCTCAACAAAGTTTCAAGCGGCAGTAATTCCCGAACAGTCTACAGGGCAGTCTATTGGGAGTTCGCAGACACCAGAGGCGGGCGCGCTGAATGCTAGAGTGAGCGCGCCCGCGAAGCCCTCGAAGAGGATCGCACATCCCTCAAAGGGTACAACCGCGAAATATAAGTTTATGAAAATCCCTCAGTAAATATAGCGATATCCGACCAAAAGATGAATACAACTATTATCACGGGAAAGATATAATGTAAAAAAATTAATTAACCCAGAAATATGCTAGACGCAATCATAATTATCTCATTTATCATCGCAGGCGGAGGTGTCGGATATTACGGAGTCGAACTCCTGCCGAGCAACCTGCTGGAGCAAGTTACAAATATACAAGGTTTAAGCTCCGTACTAGGCTCGTTTGGAGCATTAATGGGCCTCGTGTTCGGATTAGTGGCTCAAACAACCTATCGGCGTGTGGAAAAGCAAGTCGGCGATATGCCAGTGGAGATGCTACTGACGCGGGCGATCGGCTTAATCATCGGACTGCTAGTCGCGAACTTAATGCTGGCTCCGCTGTTCTTGCTACCAATTCCCCAAGAGTTTGGCTTCATCAAACCTCTAGTCGCAGTCTTGGGAAGCGTCATGTTCGGCTTCACAGGCGTCAGCTTAACCGATACTCACGGCCGCGCCTTCTTGCGACTGATCAACCCCAAAAGCTTAGACACAGTGTTGGTAGGCGAAGGTACTTTCAAGCCAGCTTCTGCCAAAGTAGTTGATACAAGCTGTATAATTGACGGCCGAATTGAAAACCTGCTCGAAACAGGTTTCCTGGAAGGTCAAATTATCATCCCGCAATTTGTGCTCCAAGAACTGCAACTGGTAGCCGATTCGGCAAACGATCAAAAGCGAGTGCGCGGGCGTCGTGGCTTAGATGTACTCAACCGCATCAAAGAAGCATATCCAGAACGGATTCAAATTCACTCGGCTGACTACGAAGACATAGCCACAGTTGATGCAAAATTAGTCCGATTCGCCTTGGATATCGACGGAATTTTGCTCACCAACGACTACAACTTATCGAAAGTAGCTACTCTCCAAAAACTGGTAGTTTTAAATATCAATGATTTGACTCATGCAGTGCGCCCGAGTTATTTGCCCGGAGATACGATCGAACTGAAGATCCGCAAAGAAGGCAAAGAACCATCTCAAGGAATCGGCTACTTGGATGACGGCACAATGGTAGTAGTAGAAGCAGGTAGCAGCTACGTTGGTGCTGAAGCCAGAGTCGTAGTCACCAGCGCCCTACAAACCAGCGCTGGCCGCATGATTTTTGCCCGCCCTCAAGAGTCCGTAACTGTTTGAAACAAAGTAACAATGGCCAGAGCAATCAGAATCAAATGTTGCGATCGCTGTTCTCAATCTGCCCCGACTCTTTACCGCGCCCGGTATGACGAGTCGGGGCTTTGGTTTTTTTTGTGTCTTAAATGTTGGGAATCGGTAAGTGAAAATAATCCTTTATACTTCTACGGTGGCACTTGGAAAGCTAACAAGAAAAAATAAAAATATCCGAGTGGGCTTGTAGGGTTCGTAGTCAGGACTTCATATCAAATCCGGTAGCATCGGAATTATTAGTAACTGAAATTAGGAGACGGCAGTGCCGTATCCCTACAATTAATCTGGCGTAGGGAGACGGCACTGCCGTCTCCTCGCTTGTCATTCCAGTTCGATCGCCCTTTTTGAATTTTCAGCCTTAGTTTCAACGGCGGCGCGGAGTCGGAAGC
This sequence comes from Oscillatoriales cyanobacterium PMM_0080, assembly GCA_949127775.1. Lineage (GTDB taxonomy): Bacteria > Cyanobacteriota > Cyanobacteriia > Cyanobacteriales > Microcoleaceae > Microcoleus. The sequence goes on along the minus strand of CASBQF010000235.1, from coordinate 2,861 downwards.
CTTATATTGCCAGTTGGCGGTTGCGGTTTTTCTTGCAGCTTCATCGTCAAACTAACCCGCTTTAACTTCTCATTTACCTCCAAAACCCGCACTTTCACCACTTGTCCGACTTTGACAATTTGTGTCGGATCGTCCACGAAGCGATCGGCTAATTGAGAAACATGAACCAAACCATCTTGGTGCACCCCCACATCAACAAAGGCTCCAAACTTAGCTACATTCGTGATTATGCCTTCCAATTCCATCCCAACTAGCAAATCGGAGATTTCTTTGATTCCGGCTTGGAAAGTGGCATATTTAAACTCGGCACGCGGGTCTCTTCCCGGTTTTTCGAGTTCGGAAATAATGTCTCGGAGTGTTGGTTCACCGACTTTTTCTGTCACATATTTCTTGATATTTACAGTCTTGATTTTTTCCGATATTTCGGTTATTCCAGTCAGCGGCAAGTTTAAATCTTTGGCGATCGCCTGCACAACAGGATAACTTTCGGGATGAACTGCTGTATTATCTAGGGGGTTTTCGCCGTTGCGAATGCGGAGAAATCCGGCTGCTTGTTCAAAAGCTTTTGGGCCGAGTTTGGGAACTTTCAGGAGTTGACGGCGATTTTTAAATGCGCCATTTTCGTTGCGGTAATTGACGATATTTTTGGCAACTGTTGCCGTCATTCCCGACACAAATGTCAGCAATTCTTTGGAGGCTGTGTTTAAGTCAACTCCGACGTAGTTGACGCAGCTTTCGACTGTTTCGTCGAGTTTCTTTTTGAGCAGCTTTTGGTCAACGTCGTGCTGATATTGACCGACTCCGATGGATTTTGGGTCAATTTTCACAAGTTCGGCTAAAGGGTCTTGCAAGCGCCTGCCGATGCTGACTGCGCCACGAATTGTGATGTCGAGGTCGGGAAATTCGGCGATCGCCACATCGCTTGCTGAATAAATCGATGCACCGGATTCATTCACCATGACTTTAATCGGTTTTCTGTCCATATCGGCCAAGACTTCGGCAACAAAGTCGTCTGTTTCGCGGGAAGCTGTACCGTTGCCGATCGCGATTAATTCAATTTTATATTTTTCAATTAAATGCTTGACAATTTTACCAGCTTGCTGTCTTTGACCTAGGGCTTGGTGGGGGAAAATTGCTTGATATTCCAAAAACTGCCCAGTTTCATCGAGGGCGGAAACTTTGCAGCCCGTGCGAAATCCCGGATCGATCGCCAATGTGGGTTTCATTCCCGCCGGCGCCGACAGCAGCAACTCGCGGAGGTTGGTTTCAAAGGTGGTGATCGACTCGATATCAGCCTCGGCTTTGTGGTACGATCGCACTTCCGTAATCAGCGAAGTCTTCATCAGGCGGTTGAAAGCGTCCTTCAAGGTCGATCGATAAAACTCTTTAACTTCGGGTATCCTAGTTCTAATTTCGCGATCGTCCAAATAAGCCATCACCGCAGATTCATCAAAGGCAAGTTCCAAATCTAAAACCGCTTCAGTTTCCCCGCGAAACAGCGCTAACATATTATGCGACTGAACATTTCTCGCAGCAACTTGGTAACTGCGGTACATTTCAAATTTAGTGCTTCCTTCCGGGAAATCAGCTTTAATTTTCGAGACAAAAACCCCAGTTTTCATCAAAAAATCTCGCAAATAAGCGCGCAATTCGGCTTTTTCCGAAACCGCTTCCGCCAAAATATCCCCAGCACCTTTTAGAGCTTCTTCTGCTGTTTTAACTCCCTTTTCTTCGGAAACATATTGAACTGCTTCCGCCTCTAAATCAGCGGTTTGAGCAGTCGGCAGATTCAGAGACTTGATAAATTCTGCCAGTGGTTCTAAACCTTTCTCTCTCGCAATTGTCGCCCGCGTCCGGCGCTTGGGTTTGTAAGGCAGATAAAGGTCTTCTAGTTCATTTTTTTGTAAACAAGATTCAATTTTGGCTTGCAGTTGCTCTGTGAGTTTTCCTTGAGAGCTAATCGTCTCTAAAATTGTTTTTTTCCTGTCTTCAATTTCCGTCAAATAGGTGAAGCGATCGGATATATCCCGCAGATGAATTTCGTTGAGGGAATCAGTACGTTCTTTGCGGTATCGGGCTATAAACGGAATAGTTGCTCCTTCGGCGAAAAGTTCCAGAGCATTATTGACTTGGGAAAGATTGACGGAAAGTTCTTTAGCAATCAGTTGAGGAATGTCGATCATAGTGCAGATTTTCGAGTCAGTCGATTTGAGATTTCAGATTTGAGATTGACTTCACGGAAGAGAGGAAGAAAAGGGAATCATCCCGATTTTGTGAAAATCGCTTTCTAGAAGTGCGATCGTCCCGCGCAGCAAAGCCTATCTATCTCGCTTCTAGCTTTTTGGCTTGTACTCCCGTCACAGCTTTGATTGGGATCAATCCGTATGTTAGCATAAGTGCAGTCTTTTCTCAATCTGACTTGTTGCCTTTTCAATATGCTGGCGCGGCGGCAAAGCGATTCGGTGCGATCGGACAATGTACGATTCACCTAGGGAAGGTTGGATTGTTGCTATGGGCGATCGGGATTTAGGTTAATTGCTGCAATAGTCAAAACTCGCCTACCCGTCTTAATGTAAGTTTGAATGTATGACAGAAATTTAGGTTAATTGCAGCTTAGGCAATAATGCAATTGACTTACCTAGATTTGGTTCAATTGTTGATAATAATTTAGGTTAAATGTGGCAAATTTATTATGATCAGTAAGAGCGATCGCCCCGTTTCAATTCCTAGTAAATTATAGGTTGTATCATTTTCGATTGCATCGGAATAGTTAGAAATGAGGAGACGGCAGTGCCGTGTCCCTACAAGGTTATTTTGGGTAGTAGAAATGAGGAGACGGCAGTGCCGTGTCCCTACAAGGT
>CASBQF010000234.1 GCA_949127775.1 Oscillatoriales cyanobacterium PMM_0080 | reverse complement strand
TCGTCAAGAAGGGATGCAAGCAGGTCGTCAAGAAGGGATGCAAGCAGGTCGTCAAGAAGGGATGCAAGCAGGTCGTCAAGAAGGGATGCAAGAAGGGATGCAAGCAGGGATTATAGCAGGTCAGAGAGCATTAATTCTGCGTCTATTGGAGCGACGTGTAGGATCTGTAAATCCTGATGTAGTTTCGCGGATTGGGGAATTATCGGTTGAGGAATTAGAGAGTTTGGTAGAGGAGGTAGTAGGATTTTCTAGTTTATCCGATTTAATGGTTTGGTTGGAGCAGAATAATCGATAGATCGGGAACATCCCATTTTTGTAAATATATCCGTAGGAGTGAAGCATTCCGGCAATGAGTCTCTGCTGATAACTAATAAATTATCTGCCGGAATGCTTCACCCCTCCCAAATTGGGATGCACCCGATAGATCGCTGTTAGGTTTTTTAGGTCGATCGACTAATAGACAGCGATATTCACAAAAATCCGCCGATCGGCTAAAATACAATTCAGTGTATCGCTATTAGAAAAAAGAAAAAGCTATGTCAGAATTTCTCGACTTTCTCAGACATCAGTTTGCTTACATTGCCATTGGCGAATTCAAACCAGGAAAGTTTAAGGAAGCAGAACAACTTTTTGCCAAAGCAGTTGCAACTTATGCTACAGGTTTTAAGGGAGCATATTTGCTGCAATTGCCCAATACAGACAAAGGTATTGCCATCATTTTTTGGGAAAGCGTAGAAGAGATGGCCGCCAATCAAAGCGAAGCTTATCAGGAAATATTGAAGCAGATGACGCCTTTGTTTGCGAAAATTCCTGACACTGATGTTTATGAAATTGTCAGTGAAATTCAGCCCAAAAGTGAATGATTAAAAATTAGGCAATCGGCGCGTCATTCCCATTCCCATCGGAGTTTTGCGCCCGACTCCGCTGTAAAGTGCAAAATCTGCTAAAGCATTAATTTGCTTGATAGTAACCGGACTAATATCTCCCATGATTCGGTAAGTAATCTCGCCGAGGCAACCAATAAATTTACTGCGAGAATCGGTACAAACTTCGGTGCGGATATCGAAGAAACTGGGAAAAATAGATTCTGTGAAATTAGGTTCGATCGCAATTTCGCTGTACTTATTCCAACGATTCGCCAAACTGCCAAAAATACTCTCTCTAGTTGGCATCGCACTATCGTACACGCCTTGCCGAAAATTCGTAGGAGTGCAGAAGGTAAACGCAATTTGGCGCTCAGTTTCCGAAGCACGATCGAATAATTCGGCGTAACTGCCAAAATTTACCCACGGCTGGTTTGATTGCGGTTGGCTGACAATGCTCGTCACGTATATATTTGTCGGGCCCAGATGCCACGGGCGGTCAAAATTCAGTTGCTGCCAAAGTTGAGTTAGCCGATCGAACAAACCGTCATCCAGCAGAGAAATTCGCCACCAAATCGCTGTATTTTCCCCAATTGCCTGCTTTTGCTCCCACTGCACAGCCTGGGAAATAGTGCGCGCAGCGATCGGCAAAACTCTCTTTTGTGGCTGCGGCGTGCTGCTTTTATTAGCCTCTTTTCTGCTTATTTGGAAAGGGCTTAATGTGAAAGCTTTTTCGTTCGATTGGTCGTGCAGGTACGTGCTCAAATCGCTATCTACAGCACTCACAAGGTTGAGAAATAAGGCGTGGAGATGCCGTCCCGTTAAAAATTGGGAGGGGATTGGTGCAACTGGTAGTAGGTTTAAAACGAGGCTGTGAGGCATCTTTAAATTATAGATCGATCGCGCTCCAAGTTTCTGGGAATCAAGCAAAATAGATAGCAGGTAGGCAATACATCGCAGGTAACACCGATGAACCGATTAAATCTGGAAGTCTCGATGCAGCAATTGCAGGCGCGAGTCGCTCAACTGGAACAGGAGAATGCAGCGCTGCGAAGTTCAGAAAATCGCGATCGCCTTTTAGAAGCTACCGCAAAAGCTGTCAACGCCTCGCTAACCTTGGAAAACTTCGAGGAAGCGGTGAATTCGGCTTTGCAAATTCTAGGAGAAGCATCGGGTTGCGATCGGATTAATATTCTCGAAAACTTCCTCGATGCAGCATCGACAAAGCCTGCGTATTACACCGTTATTTATGAGTGGGTAAGACAGGGTACAGTATCGCAAATTTTTCACTTGAAATCAGGCAGGATCAGTTCCCAAGGTATAGAAGAGTTTATGGAACGATACTTTGCTCGGGGCGATGGATTTGGAGGGCTGATTGATGAATGGGAGGAACCGTTGCGGAGTGCGTTTAAAGCTGTTCAGGTGCAGTCAAGTTATTCGACACCGATTCGAGTTAACGGGCAGTGGTGGGGAGTATTGTGTTTTGATTACTGTCGGGCAGCAATTCGGGTTAGTCCTGCGGAAGTTGCTGTTTTGAAAACCATAGCTGATTGTATTGGTAGTGCAATTGGGCGCGATCGCACTCAGAAAGCTATCCTGCAAGCAGAACAAGAACGGGCCGCCGAACTGGAACGGATTAATGCTGAACTGCAACGGGCGATCGCCCACCTCGCGGAATCAGAAAAACGCTATCGCACATTATTTGAACTTAGCAGTGAAGGGATTACGCGGTTTGGGTATGAACAACCCATTCCGCTTTCGCTCTCGATTGATGAGCAAGTTGAACTGTGCTACCGCTCGATTTACGTGGCTGAGGTAAATTCTGCATTTGCTGCTATGTATGGGTATGAAAAGCCAGAAGATTTGATTGGAGCCAGCCTGAACATTTTCCATCTCCGAGACTCGGGAGTCACTCAGGAAACAATGCGTGCTTGGGCAGAGGATCGCTATTTCTGCCGTCATGCTGAAACGGAGGAAATCGATCGCTATGGACGCAAGCGATACTTTCTCAATAGTTCAGTCAGCACAATCGAAAATAACTATTTAGTGAGTAGCTGGGTGAGTCAAATCGATATCACCGAACTTCGAGAAGCCCAGCAGACTTTGCTGAGGGCAGAACAAGAGCGATCGTCCCAATTGAAAAAGGTTAATGAAGTCCTCAAAAAAACCCTCGATGTCTTAGCAACGGAATCCGAACTCGATCGCGCTTTAGGTCACGTTTTGCAAGTCAGTTCCGAACAACTCGAATCATCATCCTCAGCGCTGTGGCTATTTCGTCCAGAGTCCGATCGCTTCTCAATACATTTGGTTTATCTTAACGGCGAAATCATTGCGGCTTTACCCGAAACTGTCGATCGACTCAACGGACAATGGATATACGATCGCGACTTATCCCGCGATTTAGCATTCAAACAGCACATTCACGATCGCGCCCCGGTAATTTACGACTTAGAAAATCACCCAGAAAGCACGCCGCTACATCGCCGATTTATGAAGCGCTTGGGCGTAAAAACGCTGTTAGGAATACCGCTGTTGCTAGGTTCCGAAATAGTCGGCAGCTTTACAATTCGTTTTGGCGATCGGCGCGAGTTTCAAGCAGAAGAATTAGAACTTACCCAAGCCCTCGCCCATCAAGCCACCTTAGCCATTCAACTAACGCGCTTAGGCCAGCAAGCCAAGCAAGCCGCCATCCTCGAAGAGCGTAACCGCATGGCGCGAGATATTCACGATTCTTTAGCGCAATCGCTTACAGGCGTAGTCATGCAGCTCAACGCCGCCACCGAGTTTCTCGATCGCCAACCCGATCGCACCCAAACCTGCATCACCCGCGCTCAAGATTTAGCCAAACAAGGGCTAGCAGAAGCGAGGCGCTCTGTTTGGCTGCTTTATCATAGCGATCGGACTGCTTGTGGCTTGTCTGATTCCCTGACGCGATTAGTCGAGCAAATGACTACCGAAACTACCGCACGCATCAGCCTCAGCGTAGACGGCACGCCCTACTGTTTGGATGCCACCGTCAGTATGAATCTGCTCCGAATTGCCCAAGAATCGCTCACCAACGCGCTTCGCCACGCCAAACCTCAAATTATTCATCTCGAACTCACCTACACTTCCGGGCACATCCAACTGCGGGTATCTGATGATGGCTGCGGCTTCAATCCCCAGCAGACAGGAGGGCGGGGCTTGGGTTTAGTTGGGATGAGCGATCGGGCTGGGGCGATCGGCGCACAGCTCCAAATTCGTAGCAAACTAGGAGCAGGAACTGAAACGATCGTCAAAGTTGCGATCGCATCACCATGACTAACACTCCCCTACGTATTCTACTTGCCGATGACCACCCGATTTTGCGGGAAGGCTTAGCGTTAATTTTGGACAACCAAGCCGATATGACTGTGGTGGGAGAAGCCAGCAACGGACGAGAAGCCGTCGAGGTTTTTTCCCAACTACAACCTGACGTAACACTGATGGATTTGCGAATGCCAGAAATGGGCGGGGTAGAAGCCATCACCGCCATTCGCGCCGAATTTCCCGCCGCTTGTATTATCCTGCTTACCACCTATGACGGGGATGAAGATATCTATCGGGGACTGCGGGCGGGTGCCAAATCTTATCTGCTGAAAGATGCTTCTACGCAAGAGATTCTCAGCGCGATTCGCCAGGTTTGTACGGGCAAAAATCACATTTCTCCCGCCGTCGGTGCGAGGCTGGCCGAACGCGCCCAGATGCCAGAATTGACCGATCGCGAACGGGAAGTATTGCAACAAATGGCAAAGGGCCAAAGCAATCAGGAAATCGGTTTCACCCTCAGAATTGCCGAGAGTACGGTGAAAACTCATGTCAACAGTATTTTGAGCAAACTTGGTGTGGGCGATCGAACTCAAGCTGCGATCGTGGCTCTCAAACGCGGTATTGCCAAACTCTAGACGACTCGTTTATCGCATAAATATTGACCCTGCCATTTATCTTTTACAATGTAAGCAAATCATCAATCGTCTGTGGCGAACATATTACCTGATGCAATACCAAGTCTTTGTTCAGAGTCATACAGATAACCACTTTCTCGCATCTGTTGTCGGGATGCCGAATTTATCCGTTGAGGGAGCGACTGAAGCAGAAGCGATCGCTAAAGTGACGACAGCGCTTGAGGCTCAACTAGCAACGGGTAAGTTTGTGATGGTTGAAGTTGAAACTCAATCATCCCAGCCAGACAGCGATCCGTGGATTAAGCACATGGGCATATTTGCCGACGATCCAACCTTTGATGATTTCCTGACGGAAGTTGCGGCTTATCGTCAGCAAATGGATGCACTAGAGAACGAAGTATGACCTGCTACATATTAGATACGGATCATCTGAGTCTTTATGAACGCGCTCAGCCTGAAGTGTGCAGGCGCATTTTGCAGGCACGAAAACAGTATTCTGATACATTAACTACAACAATCATTAGCGTTGAAGAACAATACGCTGGAAGACTGGCACAGATTCGTAAAGCTAGCACGCCTGAAATCCTTGTTACTGCTTACGGGAAGTTGAAAGCTACCTTGGAACTTTTTTCTGATTTTGAGATTTTGAACTACGATTTTCAGGCTAGTGAACACTTCCGAAATTTCAGACAAGCTGGCATCCGAATTGGTACGCAGGATCTCAGAATTGCCTCAATTACTTTAGCTCGATCGGGTATTCTCCTTACTAGAAACCTGAAAGATTTTGAGAAAGTACCAGGGCTGCTAATCCAAGATTGGTCGAGTTCACCTAATGGATCGGATCGGGAGCGTTGATTTAACGCTCTGAGCGATCGCAGCACTCAAACGTCCCAATGCCTAGCTGTAGAGTCGATCGATTAATAAATTTGTAGGGCTTACTCAATCTAAAGGTTGAGCGCGACTCCACCTTTAGATTGACTGAAAACAAACCTTTGCTCCGATTACAAAAGTGGGAACATCGCCGAAACTTAGTTTCATACCGCTCAAAAGAACACCGTGACAGCCTTAGTTCTTCCTGTCAGCAGTCGCGATCGCATTCAAGGATTAGATTGTGCTCCTATTTCCCTAGTGGAATACGGCGACTATCAATGTCCTAAATGTGCAGCAGCCCACGACATTGTACAAAACCTCCAGCAGCAGTTTGGAGAACAACTTTGTTTTGTGTTCCGGCACTTTCCCGGAAATCACTTGTATCCCCAAGCGCAACACGCCGCAGAAGCTGCCGAAGCGGCTGCTAAACAAGGTAAATTTTGGCAAATGCACGATTACTTGTTCCACCACCAGCACGCCCTCGGCAACGGTTACTTGGCTGAGTATGCAGATGCCCTGGGACTTGATGTGATGCAGTTTTTGCGCGACATGGCGGCACACATTTATGCCGATCGAGTGCGGGAGGATTTAGCTAGCGGTATCCACAGCGGCGTCTGTCAAACACCGACTTTTTTTATCAATTGTCTGCGCTATGACGGTGCGTGCGATCGCCAAACCCTGACAGCGACGATCGAACAACAATTAGAGGTAAATCCATGACTGCTAACCAACCGCTCTCAAAATTATCTGCGTTAATCTGCGTCAATCTGCCTGACATCTGCGGTTTTTAAATCAATAGTCAATACGAAGCAAAACTTTTCTGCCAATATCAATATTTAGGAGAATAAGTCTCATGTTTCAAAATTTGATTCAGCGATTCAAAGTATTCGTTGCGGCGATCGCCCTAGCGATTGCCCTGATCGGCTTTCAACCCAGCCCTGCTCAAGCTTCTACCTCCGTTGCATTGGATACTGCTAAGGAGCTAGTTAACGTCCTCACCGTCTATCCAACCACCTCAAAAAATCAATCCGAAATTCTTGGAGATGTTGCCAAACTAGAACAAACGACATTCTCGAAAATTCCCGGATTCCAGAATTCTTCGATTCTCAAAGCTCAGGATGGCAGCCAAGTAATTGCATTGTCTCAATGGAAAGGCAAAGACTTATCTAGCTTCCAATCCTATGCCGAAAAACACGCCCTTAACGTCCCTGCGGCTAAGATTCCTCAAAGCTTTGCTTGTCAAGTACAACACATTGAAACCAGAAATACGGCTCCGAATTTTGGCGAACAGGATGTCATCATGTTCAGTCAATTCAAAATGAAACCAGACCAAGAACAGTCAGAACTTGCAAATATTATCAGTCTAGAAATGCCGAATGTGATTCAGATGGTTCCGGGTTTGCAATGGGCTTCGATGTGTCCGAGTACCGATAAATCAACTGTGGCACTGTTAGCTCGTTGGAACAGTCAGGGAGATTTTGAATCTCTCGGTAAAGAGCCTGGTTTTGACAAGGAAACTAATTACTGGCAAAGCTATGCCAACAACGAACACGGTCTTTATGACGTGGTGAAAATCATTCAGTAAAACATTGCTTCATGCTAAAAGTGGATTAATTACCCGATCTAGGCTGATGTTTTTTTCACTTTATTTCTTCTCTCAACTCACCTCCGCAGCCAAAAGGTAATCAACAATGGAAATCAGAAATTCGGTAGCATTAGTCACAGGTGCTAATGGCGGAATTGGCAAACATTACATTGAAGTATTGCGAGTGATGGGAGCGACTCGAATCTATGCAGGAGCAAGAAATCCCAATTCTCTGAGCGACTTAGTAGCACTCGATCCACAGCGAATTATCCCAATTCTACTAGATATTACTGACGAAGAATCTGTCAGTGCCGCGGCATCTAAGTACACCGACTTAACTCTGCTGATAAATAATGCGGGAATTGGACTTCTCAAAGGATTTATTTCTGCAACGGATCTGAAAAGTGCAAGGGCAGAAATGGAAGTAAATTATTTTGGTACCCTGGCAATATCCCGTGCCTTTGCTCCCATTTTGAAAGCAAATGGAGGTGGAGCGATTATCAATATGCTGAGTATTTTAGGGAAAGTTAATTTCCCGATTAACGCTTCCTACTGTGCTTCCAAAGCAGCAGCAATATTGATGACACAGGGTGTTCGGGCTGAATTAGCAGCGCAGGGTACTCTAGTTGTGGGAGTGATGCCTGCGACAGTTGATACCGAAGTCAGCAAGAACTTTCCACCGCCTAAAGTTTCACCAGAAGTTGTGGCAAAGGAAGCTTTACAAGCTGTAATCGATCTAGTTGAGGATGTCTATCCAGGAGAACAGGCAAAAGAGATGGCGGCTCAACTACTGAAAGATCCCAAAGCACTTGAAAAAATGATGGCGACAATGCTACCGAGATGAATAGGGTAGTCCTGCAAAAGAAAATTTTTCTGCATTTTTAATCCTTAGACAAAAAGGGTTTTATCGAATTACATCATTACTTGTGCAGGACTACCGAGATGAATATATCTTTTGCATAAATCTTTGATTGAATAGGTGTTAACATGACTCAAGCTAAACCAACCGTTCTCATTATTGGTGTAACCGGAATGCTAGGCAATCAGATTGCCTCAGCAATTCTTGATAAAGGTGTGATGACTGTCAAAGCCTTAGTACGTTCCAACAATTCCAAGCAAGACAAACTTAAACCTCTTCAACAGCGTGGCATGACTTCGGTTGAAGGGAATTTGCTCGATATGCCGAGTTTGCTCGAGGCTTGTGAAAATGTGGATGCGATCGTTTCTGCGGTTAGTGGTAGCGAAGAAATGGCGGTAACAGGGCAACTAAACTTAATCGAAGCTGCCGCAGCGAAGAAAGTTCGGCGCATGATTCCCTCTGACTATTCGGTGGATTACCGAAAGCTGGACTGGGGTGACAACTACAATTTAGATATGCGAAAAAAGGTGTTTAGTGCTTTAGAGAGCAGTCAAATAGACTACACCCTAATTCTCAACGGCTGCTTTACTGACATTTTATTTGGCTCGTTTGCGAATGTGTTTGATTTTGCAGCAGGTACTTTTAGTTACTGGGGCGATGGCAATACGCCCTTCGATACCACCACAACCAATGATACTGCTAAGTTCATTGCCGAAGCGATCGCCGATCCGACAATGGCAAACAAAGCTCTGGAAATCGCGGGAGATATCATCACGATGAAGCAATTGCTGGAAACTTATCAAAATGTAACGGGTAAGACACTTATCGCAAATCAATTAGGAAGTGTTGAGGATCTCACTGCTTGGATTGAAAAAACAAAAGCAGTGGCGACTTCTCCCTACGAATATCTTTCCCAGCAGTATCTATTCACGATGGTTTCTGGCAAGGGCAAGCTAGACAATATTGCCAACAGTCAATATCCGCATATCGCACTAAGTTCTGTAGCAGAATACATTCGGCAAGCAGGATTATAATCGACTTCAAAGCCTAGTCAACCATTTTGAATAGACAGGAATTGCATTGTCTCCAAAATATCCTGAAATTATCTGCGCTCATCTGTGTTTATCTGCCTGATATTTGGGGTTGATCTAAGCAGATGGGTGCAAAAAAACCTTGGTATGTAACAATTTGATAGACCGATCGCACATGACAACCAGCTCCACACAGATGCAACGCAGATAATTTCCTAAATATTCTATGAAACCGCGCAGCCCTGAAACTTTTCTCGTTAAAGCAACCCTGCTGCTAGTCAGCACCCTAACCGTGATGGCAGGAGCCACAATTGCCCCTTCTCTCCCAGCAATGCGGCAGCATTTTTCGGCTGTTCCTAATGCCGATTATTGGGTGAGATTGGTGTTGACGGCTCCAGCTTTGTTTATTGCGATCGGTGCGCCCATTGCCGGAATTGCGATCGATCGCTTTGGACGCAAAGGCTTGCTGGGTTTATCAGTGTTTCTCTATGGCTTCGCAGGCAGCTCTGGTTTCCTGTTAGATCAAATTGGGCTAATTTTGCTGGGACGGATGCTCCTGGGCTTCAGCGTGGCAGGTATAATGACGACTGCAACCACGCTGATTGCTGATTATTACATCGGTGCGGCTCGGGCGCAATTCCTGGGATTGCAAGCAGCTTTCATGGGGTTCGGCGGCATGATTTTTCTGACTTTGGGTGGCTATTTGGCCGATCGCGATTGGCGGCAACCGTTTCTAATTTACCTGATGGCGTGGTTGATTCTGCCCTTGATTTTGCTGGTACTTCCTGAACCCGATCGCCATAAAGATGCTGTTCAACAAACGGGTGCGATCGCCTCTGAGGTAGTCCCACGGACGTTGTTACTCACAACTTACGGAATTGCGCTACTGACTCAAATCGTGTTTTACATGATTCCGGTGCAGATTCCGTTTTATCTCCAGCAATTAATGGGTGCTAATGCTTCTCAAAGTGGATTGGCGATCGCCCTTGCTACCCTCGCTACTTCGATCAGCGCCCTGAGTTATCAACGCCTGAAAGCTCGTTTCACCTTTACGAATATTTATGCGATCGCCTTTAGTTTAATGGGGATTGGTTATCTGGTGATTAGTTTTGCTCGCACCTATGAGATGGTTTTGATTGGTTTGGCGATCGCTGGTTTAGGTGTTGGGTTACTGATGCCGAATATGAACGTGTGTTTGACCTCATCAACTCCTGCATCTCTGCGAGGGCGAATTTTGGGCGGACTTACAACCAGCTTTTTCCTAGGTCAATTTATTTCACCATTTGTCAGTCAACCTTTGAGTCAATGGGCGGGTTTAGGTACAACTTATGGGTTGGCTGGTGGATTAATGCTCGTAACCGCAGCAATCACTTGTGGAGTTATGCTCCGGTAGTTTGTAGGTGGTGTATTGCGGGCCGATAGATTACCATAACAAAAACCTTTCGTAGTACGGACTTTAGTCCGCTCTTATTCTGCGGACTAAGCTCCGCACGTGCGTTCCTTACTTATTGCCATTCGTAGTGCGGACTTCAGTCCGCTCTTATTCTGCGGACTGAAGTCCGCACTACGAACTTTATAGCATTTGGTGCGCAGCACGTACACTAAAATTAGTGTGCTGTGAAGTTTTAGGCGATCGTAATTTCGGACGACAGATAAACGTCTTGAATGGCGTGGAACAATTTTACACCTTCTTCAAACGGACGCTGGAAAGTTTTGCGGCCGGAAATTAAGCCGCAGCCGCCAGCGCGTTTGTTGATTACCGCTGTGCGAATTGCTTCGGCAAAATCGGTTTTCCCGGAAGCACCGCCGGAGTTGATTAAACCCATTCTTCCCGCATAACAGTTGAGGACTTGATAGCGCGTTAGATCGATCGCATGATCCGTTGTCAAATCTGAATACACCCGGCTGTCAGTTTTACCGTAACTATCGCCGCTTGCTTTAGCAACTGCTCCGTAACCGTTGTTGCATTCGGGCAATTTCTGCTTGATAATGTCAGCTTGAATTGTCACTCCCAAATGATTTGCTTGCCCGGTCAAATCCGCTGCAAGGTGATAATCTTTGTCTTGTTTGAAGATATCGTTGCGCAGGTAGCACCACAAAATTGTTGCCATTCCGTACTCGTGGGCGTGGGCAAAAGCTTGACTGACTTCTTGGATTTGTCGCGTCGATTCTGGGGAACCAAAATAAATTGTGGCTCCCACTGCAACTGCTCCCAAATTCCAAGCTTGTTCGACAGAAGCAAACATTATTTGGTCGGCTTGATTGGGATAAGTCAGCAGTTCGTTGTGATTTAGTTTGAGAATGAAAGGGATTTTGTGCGCGTATTTGCGAGATACGCTTCCTAATACTCCAAGAGTTGTCGCGACAGCATTGCAGCCCGCAGAAATTGCGAGTCTGATGATGTTTTCGCTGTCAAAATAGATGGGATTTGGTGCGAAAGAAGCGCCTGCCGAGTGTTCGATTCCTTGGTCTACTGGTAGGATCGATAAATAGCCGGTATTTGCCAAGCGTCCGCTAGAATAGAGTTGCTGGAGCGATCGCAAAACTTGAGGAGAGCGATCGGTTTGAGCGAAAATGCGATCGACCCAATCTGGGCCGGGCAGGTGCAACAAATCTTTAGAAATTTTCGCTTGATGGGTGAGTAAGTCTTCGGCTTCATCGCCTAGCCAAGATTCGATCGCACTGGGAACAGATAGTGTAGCTGTCATGCAGATTTCCCTCAATTTCAATTGCAGGCTGTTGATTGCAGACATTAGCCTTGCTAATATTGTAGCGAAAAAATCATATTTTCTATCCTGGCAACGATCGACTTAGTTTTTAATAAGATTAGCGACAACAACAACTGGACGCGCTACCCTAGAATAAGTTGGCAGTTCAGCCGGATCGGCACTGCCAGCGATCGCCGATCGATACACAACTCCTCCATCACAATGTCACACACTTACTTTGATTCTGAAAACAGCCACAAATCCTTCGAGATGCCCGGTGCTAGACCCCACTACAATCCCGATCGCCCTGGACAAGTAGAGCATATTTTCCTCGATTTAGTGCTGGATATTCCCAAACAAAGCTTTCGCGGCACTTGCAGCATCCGCATAAATCCAGTCCGCAGTGGTATTGACAAATTAACCTTAGATGCTGTCAACCTGAACATTAAATCTGTCAAAGTCGGCGAAACCGAGCAGAATTTTGACAGCGATGGTGAATTCCTAGAAATTCAACTGCACGAACCAACAATAGCTTACGAACCGATGACAATTGCGATCGCATACTCGGTCGAAAAACCCCAGCGCGGCCTCTATTTCGTCGGGCCAGACAAACACTATCCAGACAAACCAACACAAGTCTGGACTCAAGGCGAAGACGAAGATTCCCGCTTCTGGTTTCCCTGTTTCGACTATCCCGGACAACTCGCAACTTCCGAAATTAGAGTCCAAGTTCCCCGAGATTTTTTTGCAATATCTAATGGCGAATTAATTAGCACAAAAAACGACGGTGATGATAAGATTTATCACTGGTCTCAAACTCAGGTACATCCGACTTATTTGATGACCTTAGCAGTTGGAGATTTTGCTGAAATTAAAGACGAATGGAACGGCAAACCTGTTAATTATTACGTAGAAAAAGGGCGCGAAGCTGACGGTAAGCGCAGCATGGGCAAAACACCCAAAATGATTGAATTCTTCTCTAAAGCATTTGGCTATCCTTACCCTTTTCCTAAATACGCTCAAGTTTGTGTCGATGATTTCATCTTCGGTGGGATGGAAAATACATCGACAACTTTGCTAACAGATAGGTGCTTGTTAGACGAACGCGCTAGCCTCGACAATCGTGGCACTGAAAGCTTGGTCGCCCATGAATTGGCTCACCAATGGTTCGGCGATTTAATAGTAATTAAACATTGGTCTCATGCTTGGATCAAAGAAGGCATGGCTTCCTATTGTGAGGTGCTGTGGACTGACAAAGAATACGGCAAAGAAGATGCGGCTTATTATATGTTAGGTGAAGCCCGCAATTATTTAGCTGAAGACAGTTCCCGCTACCGCCGCCCGATGGTGACTCACGTTTACCGCGAAGCGATCGAATTGTACGATCGCCATTTGTACGAAAAAGGCGCTTGCGTCTATCACATGATTCGCGCTGAGTTAGGCGACGAGCTATTTTACAAGGCAATTCACACTTTTGTGCGGGATAACGCTCACCAAACTGTGGAAACGATCGATTTGCTCAGGGCAATCGAAAAGGCGACTGGTCGCAATCTCATGTTCCTGTTTGACCAGTACGTTTATCGCGGCGGTCATCCAGATTATAAAGTTGCTTATTCCTGGGATGCCGACAGCAAATTAGCCAAAGTTACTATTACCCAAACTCAGATAAAAGACAACAAAAATGGTAACGGCAATAGTAAAGATGTCTTTGACCTAAAAATTCCGATCGGCTTCGGTTACCAACCTGAAAAAGATGCAGACGATGACAGTTCTGCTAACCTAAAAAGTTTCACTGTCCGAGTGTACGAACGCGAGCAAAGTTTCTATTTTCCCCTAGAAGAGAAGCCCGCATTTATCAGTTTTGATGTTGGCAATAAATACTTAAAAACTGTGGTTTTAGAGTATGGAGTTGCGGAACTAAAAGCTCAGTTGAAGTTCGATCCCGACCCGGTTTCCCGGATTTACGCCGCTCAAGCTTTGGCGAAAAAGGGAGGCTTGGAAGCTGTGAAAGCGCTGTCAGAAGTTCTCAAAAAAGAGCCGTTTTGGGCTGTGCGGGCGGAAGTTGCCGGTCAGTTGGTTGAGATTAAACTTGACCAAGCTTTTGATGGTTTAGTAACTGGTTTGAAGGATAAAGATGCTCGGGTTCGCCGCGCGGTGGTGAATGCGTTGGGTAAAATCAAGACTCACGAGACTTATAAGGCGCTAAGGTCGATCGTTGAAAAAGGCGACGCTAGCTATTACGTAGAAGCGGCCGCAGTGAGTGCTATGGGCTTGATCGCAGGGGCGAATCCCGATGAAAAACCCACGGACGAACAGGTACTCAAAGAGTTAAAATTGGTTTTGAAAGAGCGTCAGGGCTGGAATGAGATTGTGCGATCGGGTGCTATTTCCGGTTTGGCGCAAATGAAAACTTCGGAAGATGCGCTGAATCTAATTTTAAAATACACAGCCATCGGTACTCCACAAGCTTTACGCTTGGGTGCAATTCGTGCTTTAGGAACAATTTCAACAGGTCAAACTAAGATTAATTTAGAACGGATTTTGCACCGATTAGCGGAACTTTCTAAAGAGACTTTTTTCTTGACTCAAGTATCTGTTGTTGTCGGTTTGGGACAGATGGAAACTCGCAAAGCTATTCGCATTTTGCGCTCTTTAGCTGACCAAACTCCAGATGGTCGCGTCCGCATGATGGCTGATGAAGCTGTCCAAAGAGTGCAGAAAAATGCTGGTTCCGATGCAGCGGTGAAGCAGTTGCGCGAGGAATTAGACATGGTGAAAAAGGATAATCAGGATTTGAAGAGTCGTTTGGAAAGTTTGGAGGCTAAGTCGAAAAAAGATTAGGCTTTTTTGTAGGGTAAGGTGCGCAATGCGCACCCTACAGAATAACTAGCATCGATCTGCCGCAAATATCAAACCTGGGATGGCTGTCACCATTTTGGCGATCGATCTACCGTTACAGCATTTCTAGCATTAGGTATCCTCGGCGACAGTTTGCCAAGTCAACAGTGGTTATCGATGCTGTTGGTGACTAGCGGAGTTTTGTGGATTAATTTGACAAAAATCTCGAAACGCCCTTAGTTTGGTTGGGTGTCGTTAAAGTTGCGGTTTGCGATCGGTATATTCTAAAAATAATCTTATTTTTTAGCTATATTGCCTTGAAGTTTGGTATTTTAATTACAGGCAAAATCCTACATATTTGTATTTCTGACTTAGTTATTGTCTCGACTGAGAGATCGCAAATAGAACTTAAGTAATCCGACTCAATCAATAAACCGAGATTTTTTTATGGAAAAAATAGCTGCAAGCAATTATTCTTCATAAAAAAAACTGATTTTGTTGTATCGGTGTGTAACTTCTAATAGATAATCAGGGTGTATCAACATTTTTATTTTGAATCTTCAACTGTTAATCAAGTTGAAGCAGCCTTTGCACCCTAAAGATTGCATAAATCATGAGTACAAGAACTATTGTATTGGTAGAACAATCGGCTGTCATTCCCTACCGCATTCAAAACGGACAAATTGAAGTAATGGTGATTACTTCTTCTACAGGTAAGCGGTGGGTGATTCCTAAAGGATTAATTGAACCTGACATGACTCCTCAAGATTCCGCTGCTAAGGAAGCTTGGGAAGAAGCAGGTTTGTTGGGTAAGGTGTTCCCAGATTTGCTGGGAACTTATGAGTATCAAAAGTCTGGCTATACTTGTCAGGTAGAAGTATTTTTACTCCAAGTCCAAACTGTTTTGGAAAATTGGCCGGAAGCTAGTTGTAGAAAGCGACAGTGGGTAAGTATTCCGAAAGCAATTAAGCGGGTTAATGAACCGGAACTTAAACAAATTCTGGCGGATTTGCCGAATCGATTCTGGTGATTAACAGGTTCGTAGTGAGGACTTTAGTCCTGATTTACTTAAAGATATAGCAATCCTAAATGATTATCAAGACTATAGTCCAATACAGTTCACTTAACACTATTTATGCCCCGGAGATCCCCCTAAATCCCCCTTAAGAAGGGGGACTTTGAGAGCATTCTTGTCCCCCCCTTTTTAAGGGGGGTTAGGGGGGATCTCTCTTAAGT
>CASBQF010000233.1 GCA_949127775.1 Oscillatoriales cyanobacterium PMM_0080 | reverse complement strand
TTGCCATCATAGACTATTTGACCGGCATCGAGGACGATCGCCCGATCGGGATATTTGCTTGCCATTCCTAAGTCGTGCAATACTACAACCACGGTCATTCCATGTTCTTTGTGCAGTTTAGCCAAAATTTCCATGACTTGTTGGGCGGCGATTACGTCTAATCCCGTGGTGGGTTCGTCGGCTAGTAATATCTGTGGAGATTGAATTAGGGCGCGGGCGATGGCGACTTTTTGCTGTTGTCCGCCGCTGAGTTGTCCAGTTTTTTGATATGCTAGGTCTTGCAGTCCGAAGTTTGTTAGTAATTCAAAAGCTCGATCGCGCTTTTGTTTCGGAAAACCCCACAGAGTATCCCAAGTATTTAAGCCTCCCAAGCAACCGCAAAGCACATTGTCGATCGCCGGTGACTGTTTTACTAACCCGCCACCTTGAAAAATTAAGCCGATATCCCGACGAATTCGGGCGATCGTGCGCGTATTCATCACAATATCATTAATCCGAATCTCTCCGGTTTTAACAGGTACTAAGCCGACGAAGGATCGCAATAGCGTGGATTTTCCTGCGCCGTTCAAACCCAGTAGCACTACAAATTCGCCCTGTTTGATTTTGCAATCAATTCCGTTGAGAATTGGGCGATTTAGCGATTTGGAATAAGCTGTTTCTAATTTACTGCATTCAATAGTCATGGGAAATATTTATGAATAAATCTAGTGATTAATATCATTTTCGGCAAAACAAATACAATCAAACTGGTTCGTAGTGAGGACTTTAGTCCGGCTTTTTCTGCGGACTGAAGTCCTCACTACGAACCTTGATTTTACGGTTCGAGTTTAGCGCGCACCAAAGCTTGGCGGAAGCTGGCTAAATGGCGCGCATGATCGACTTTTACCAATTTTTGGGAATTGTACAAACTGCGGAACAATTGATTGTTTGCAGGTTCGTTCAGTTTCATGAAAGCATTGATAATTCTTTCGCGCATTGGTGCAGGAACGCGATCGTCTATCACAATGCCGTGGGCGGGAACTCCAGCAATTTTTTGCAATACTCGCAACTGCTTTCCTTCTGCTGCTGTAATCCAAGGCGGTAGCAATGCGTATTCCGAGACGGCTGCAACTTCTGCTTGACCTTTTAAAACTGCTTGCAAAGCGCTGCTGTAACCGTCGCCATAGGTGACATTTCCGAAGAAACTTTCCAGTCTATCCGGCCCCGAAACTAATCCTGTACCGACCAATTCTCCGACTGGGAAAACAAATCCCGAACCGGAAGTTCGAGATGTGAAAGCCATTTTTTTGCCTTTCAATTGTTCGAGGGTTTGCTTTGCTGAACCTTTCGGGCGCAGGGGGCTATCTTGACGCACTACAAATATAGAATCGTAGGTGTTTCCGCCGGAATAATCGCTCCGAACTTCTGCTAAATACATCCGCGCTTTGGCCAATTGCTCGGCTTTTAATGCCGCTCGTCCTCCTAAAAATGCCACATCTGCTCTGTTTGCTCTCAATGCTTCTACAGTGGCGGTTTCGTCGCCGATGACTGCTTCTACGGGCATTCCCATTTCTTTTGAGAGTATTGCTGCTACTTGATTGGCTTTGTTTTGCAAATCTGTAGCATCTCTGCGGTTGGCAAAGACGATTCTAATGCGATTGATTGGAGCTTGTGCTCTTAAATCTAGATCGACCTTTGGTGCTGTTTGGGCGATCGCCTTTTGACCAATTCCAATTGCATTAGCCGTCAAACCCGCTGCCAGCAACAATCCGGCGCTAGCACCAGCCAGCACTTTTAACCTGAAATTCATTAATCGTTCTCCTATGGGACTACAAGCACAACTTTACTTTTTGATAACAAGTTGCAATAAGTAGATATCAGTTTAAAGCTTTTTTAACAATTAAGTGCAACAATTAATGATAAGTATTTGCAATACCTGAAATAAAAAAAACTTATAATGCGAGCAGAGCCTTTATTCAGTTGACAGTTATGTGTAGGGTGTGCAATGCGCACCCTACTGTGGTTATATCGTTTCCGGTCGGATCGGAATGATTTAACTGCCGTTTCTTGCGCAATCATAAATCATGGTAGGGACACGGCACTGCCGTCTCCTCTACCTCTACCTCATTCCGGTGCAGCCGAAATTGATATTATTAGTTATTAGTTAAGGATATTTTAGATGCTACCATTAATTTTTGATACTTGCGTGCCCAGAGAAGAGATTTTATCGGGAGATTTGTCTCTAGATTTATTTGCTGCAAAATTGCGGCTGGTAGTTGAAGGAAATGCACCTCAAGTTTATCAAGATGCGAATAAATTCTTTGCTAATACTTTCGCAACTGATGGTATCAAAACCCTGATTAGCGAAGTTTTTGGCCGCTTGATGAAGCAAAGCGCTGGGGCTGGGGTGATTCGTTTGGAAACGAGTTTTGGGGGCGGCAAAACTCATGATGAAATTGCACTCTGGCATATCTGCAAGCTAGGGCGAGAAATTCACGGATTGGAACGATTTACAGATATTAGTCTGATTCCCGATCGCCCTTTGCAAGTTGCAGCCATCGATGGTCGAGATTTAGACCCAGAACAAGGAGTTTATCATGCCGACAGCGGTTTGACAACTTATACGCTTTGGGGCGAAATTGCTTACCAAATTGGCGGGATTCCAGGTTATCAGTTATTGCAAGGTAGTGACAAAAGTGGCGTTAGTCCCGGTACTTCGGTGTTGGAACGGTTGACGGGCGGACAGCCGACTGTAATTATTTTAGATGAAATTGCGCGGTATTTGCGATCGGCAAAAGCGAAACAAATTGGCAGAAGCGATTTAGCCAAACAAGTTGTCGCTTTCCTATTTTCGTTGATGGATTTGGCGGCAGCGTGCGATAATTTAGTATTGGTTTATTCCCTCGCCTCGACAGCAGATACTTTTGCTGAAGAAACCGCTGAGTTGCAAGAAACGATGCGCGCTTCCGCTAGACAAGAACGAGTTTTGAGCCCTTCTACAGATATCGAAATTTACAACATCGTCAAACAGCGCGTGTTTGCGAAAGTTAGCGAGGAAGCAGCCGAAAAAGCAGCATCGGAATATTTGGCTGCTTATCGCAATTGCCGCGTTAATTTGCCCGATGGGTGCAAAGATGCGTCATACTCAAAGGCGATCGCCCAAAGTTATCCATTTCACCCGGAATTGTTCAATCTGCTGACTAAAAAAATTGCTTCGATTCCCGAATTCCAGAAGACGCGGGGGGCTTTGCGGCTTTTCGCGCAAGTTGTGCGACATTTGTGGGAAAATCGCGATGGCTGGGTGTCGATGATTCACACGCATCATATTCCGGTGGGGATGGATGCCGAAATTACTAATGATCTTACCTCTCGGTTGCAGCGATCGCCCTTACGGAATGCGATCGGCGCTGATATCTACAATCCTGATGGTAGACCGGCTTACGCACAATTGCAAGATGCGGAATGGATCGCAGCCGGAAAACCGCCGTTTTCTACTTGGATAAGTAGAACCATATTTTTGCATTCTTTGACTCAGGGAAATTCTTCGGGGATTCGGCTGGCTGAGTTGAATTTGTCGCTGCTAATTCCGGGGGTGGAAAGCGGTTTTGTCGATCGCGTTTTAGAAACATTGACTAAGGTAGCCTGGTATTTAGACTTCGATCCGATCACATCTTTGGCGCGGTTTAAGGAAGAACCTTCGATCAACAAAATTATTACCGAGGAGAAAGAACAAGTCGGGGTTTTGTTGGCGAAGGAAGATTTGCGAATTCGCCGGGATAGCATTTTTGCTAAGAAGTTTTTCACCTTAGTTTCTAATGTCGAAACTCCCGGAAATGTAGACGATAACCCGGATGATGTGGCGCTGTGCGCGATCGACTTTGATGAAGCGACGGTGGATGCTTCTACCGACGCAGCCCCGGAATTAGTCGATCGCATTTTTAACAATAGCGGCGAATCGGGGAAGTTTCGCACCTACCGCAATCGGTTGTTATTTTTAGTCGCGAATCGGCTAGAATTGGCAAGGGCGATCGAGAACGCGAGAGAATACAAAGCAATTCAAAATATTCTCAAAAGTCAGAACCGGATGCAAGATTTATCGGGAAGCCAGCAGAAGCAATTGAAGGAACGGGAAGGCGCGAAGGATATGGCTGTGAGAGTATCTTTGACTAATGCTTACCGCCATTTATTTTATCCGTCAAATGATGCTGTGAAAGCACCGAAAGGATTGATGCACTACACCCTATCCGCCCAGGATGCGAGTATGGTGAAAGGCAAAAATAACCAGCAAGATGTAATTCTTAAAGCCCTGAAAGATTGCGGCAAGATTCGCACCGAAGAAGCTAAATCTTTCGCCCCGGCTTTTATCTTGCAAAAAGTTTGGCCTGCGGGGTTGGATAGTTGGACGACTAAGGCGCTGCGAGATGCTTTTGCTAAGGATTTGAGTTTGAATATTCTGCTTGATGCGGAGGTTTCGATGCTGCGGGAGACGATTCGCCAAGGCTTGAAAATGGGCAATTGGGATCTGAAAGTGGGCGATCGACTATTTATCAAGACTGATGATACTACGCTGGTGTTGCCGGAGACGATCGAGTTTAGCGATCGGGCTACCCTGTACAAGCGCGGCATTCTCGAACCTCCAGCGCCGAAATTAGTGGAACTCAGCGCCCAATTGATGCC
>CASBQF010000232.1 GCA_949127775.1 Oscillatoriales cyanobacterium PMM_0080 | reverse complement strand
TGAAAAAAGTTTTAATTGTGGATGACGAACCGAATATTCTGATTTTGATGGAGCAGGCTCTGGAAAAGTTGGAAGATGAGGATGATGTAGAGTTGCTGACTGCGAGAGATGGACTGGAGGCATTGAACATAATTAAGGAAGAAAATCCAGATTTAGTTTTTCTCGATGTAATGATGCCAAAAATGAGTGGGCTAGAGGTATGTAATATGGTTAAAAATGAATTAGGTATGCAGGATGTTTACATTATTATGTTGACAGCTAAGGGACAAGAATATGATAAGCAAAACGGTATGGCTGTAGGGGCAAATCTTTATATGACTAAACCTTTTCGCCCGAAAGAAGTGCTAGTCAAAGCTAGGGAAATTCTGGGTTTGACTGCACAAATATAGGGATAAGTACGCAATTAATTGACAAGAATATTCTTTAGTTTTTGGTCGTTTGTGACTGTTAAAAACTAATGACTAAGGATCGAACACTCATGACTAATAGCAAAGTAAATGGTTCGCATCAATCTCAAAAAATTAATTTCTAAGAAGAATTTGCGATCGGTTATTGATGGCGCACGCGGTGCTTTGGACGCTCCGATCGCGATTCGGAATGTTGAAGGGACTATTTTATTTGGCGAAGACTGTCTGACATCCTTAAATACCTATCCTATCATCCTAGCCGATGAAGTTATCGGTTACGTAACAGGCAGTCAAAAAGCAGCATTTATTGCCGATATGCTGAGCTATGCTGCCAGCGCTGATTTGGATATAAGAACTTTGGCTGTTGATACTTTAGATAAGTATGAAGAAGTTAATTTTTTGTACGATTTTTCTAGCAAAATAGCTACTTGTTTGGGTGTTAGTGAAGTCAGTCAATTGGTGGTAACGGAAGCTAAAAAATTGATAGAGGCTACCAATATTTCGGTGATGCTGATTAATGAAAAATTTGGCAAACTGGAAATTATTTCGGCGCGCGGCAAGGAATACAATCATAAAACAAAAATTGGTCGAAATATAGGAATAGCTGGTCATATTCTGGTTTCTGGCAAAGCTGAAATAGTCAATGATGTCTCGTCCGATCCTAGGTATGTCCCGGGAAATAATGAGATGTGTTCTCTGATTTGTGCGCCTCTAACAACGCAGAATGGTACGATCGGTGTGATCAATATTAGTCATAATGAACCTGTAAACTATACAGCACAAGATTTAAAATTATTTACGGCTTTGGCCTCGCAAGCGGCGGCGGCGATCGAGAATGCGCTTTTACATGAAAGTAAATTGAAGGAAGAACGAATTAAAAATAATTTGGAAAGATACCTTTCTCCCCAGGTTGTGCGAGCAGTTATCGAAGCTAAAGGAGATATTTCTATGAATCCGACTAAGCGCAATTTAACGGTTCTGTTTTCGGATATTAGAGATTTTACTACTAAGTGTGAGGAGCTGCCGGCTGAAAAAATAGTGATGTATTTAAATGAGTATTTTACGGAGATGGTAGAGGTGATTTTTAATCATGAAGGTACTGTGAATAAGTTTGTGGGAGATATGATTGTGGCTATGTTTGGGGCGCCTTCGGAGGTGGCCGATCGCGAAAGGAAGGCGATCGAAACTGCGATCGAGATGCAGCGCCGGATTAGGAGGATGTCGGTTCCTTGGATTACGGATAATTTTCTGACAGGTATTGGGATTAGTTCGGGGGAGGTTGTTGTTGGTAATATTGGTTCGCCGCAGCACATGGACTATACTGCGATCGGGGATGAGGTGAATATTGCATCTAGGTTGCAGTCAATGGCTGAGGGTGGACAAATTTTGGTCAGCGACAGCGTTTACATGGCTACTAAAGATATGTTTGAATTTAGAAAAATTGGTTCTGTGATTGTAAAAGGTAAGAAGAAAGCTGTCGAAACTTTTGAGGTAATTTATCAGAAATGAAGTTATTGGTTATTGGTTATTGGTTATTGGTTATTGGTTATTAGTCAGTATGATAGGTGGAACACGGCAGTGCCGTTTCTTGCGCAATGAATCACGGTAGGGAAACGGCACTGCCGTGTCCTGATTTCTTAGTCATTAGTCAGCAGTTATTAGTCATCAGTCAGATGGCAGAATGAAAAGTAAATAATATGGGGTTTTGCGGTCTTGCTTGTTTATTTGCTACACTATAGATTGCGCTCTGTCAATAAACATTAGATTTATGCACAGGTTATTAACTGGGAAACTGCGGGTAGACGATTTAACAATACCGATCGCAAATCTTCCAGCAAATCTATCCGGTACTAAAATTGTACAGCTTACGGACTTTCATTATGACGGAGAGCGGCTGTCGGAATGGTTGCTAGAAGAGGCGATTGTGGCGGCTAATGAAGCTGAACCAGACTTTATTTTTTTAACAGGCGATTTCATAAGTTACGATCCGGCGCCTATTCACGACTTAGTGCAGCGCTTGAAAAGCTTGCAAAGTCGGGCTGGAATTTACGCGGTTTTGGGCAATCACGACCACTATTACCCGGGGGCAAAAACAGAGATTACTGATGCTTTAAATAGCGTGGGAATTCGGGTTTTGTACAACGAAGCAGTCTATCCTTTGGGGTCTGAATTGGCTTTAGTTGGGCTGGCAGATTTTTGGTCGGGCGATTTTGCACCTGCGCCTGTAATGGCATCAATCAATCCGGCAATTCCTCGGATTGTATTGTCTCACAATCCCGATACTGCTGAAAAGCTACAAAAATGGCGGATTGATTTGCAGTTTTCTGGACACACTCACGGCGGTCAAATTGTGATTCCTGGTATCGGGCCTTTGTATGCTTGGGTCAGAAAAATTGGCTATTTGATTCCTCAATCAATCCGAAAGTGGATTCCTTATCTGTCGGCTTGCGATCGCGTGGTGATTCACTGGGAATGGGCTAGCGGTTTGCATCAGGTTGGGAGTAATTGGCTGTACGTGAATCGCGGTTTGGGAACTTATGCGCCCGGGAGGCTATTTTGTCCGCCGGAGGTGACAGTAATTACTTTGGTTTGTCAAGATCCGTAGGGGATGATTTAGGAGTCCATTTTCCCCATAACAGATAATACTTGTGCAAAACTAGCCCTAAGTTTCTGAAAAATAGATAAAGTTATATATGCCGAAGGTGCGCACTGCGCTACAATATTTTGGCAATTCCTATTATTATTAATTGGCTTCTGCAAAGCGATAGCCTTTGCCGTAGACTGTATGAATTAGGACGGATTCGTGCGGGGCTTCTATTTTGCGCCGCAGCAGGCGAATTTGAGCGGCTAATACGTTGCTGCTGGGTTTTTCGGCTTCACTCCATAAATATTTGTGGATTTGTTCGTGTGTTAGTATTTGACCGGGATGGCGCATTAAGTATTCTAGTAACTGACATTCTTTTTCTGATAGGTCAATTGTTCGATCGCCCCGATAGGCTATTTGATTGTCGTAGTCTAGCTGTAAGTCTGCGACTTGCAGCCGCCCGACGGCTACTTCGGGGTCAAAAGTAGGGGGCCGCCGCAGCAGTGCACGGACTCTGGCTAGGAGCTCTCGCAGTTCAAAAGGCTTGACTAGATAGTCGTCTGCGCCTGCGTCGAGTCCAAGGACGCGATCATCTAGGGTGTCTTTGGCGGTGAGAAATAGGACTGGTGTATTCCGTCCTTGCGATCGTAAATTCTGACAAATTGCCAATCCGGTTTGTCTCGGTAGCATCCAATCCAAGATTAGCAAATCGTAACTTCCCTGCATTGCTAAATTGCTGCCATTTTCTCCGTCAAATGCCACATCAACGGTATAACCTTCACGGCTTAAAACTCGACTCAAAGGGTCAGTTAACTCAACTTCATCATCAACTAAAAGAATCCGCATTCTGATTTAAGATTTGAGATTTAAGATTTGAGATTTTAGGTTAAGTAAACTAATTTTTGCTACACCTTAAAATGTGCAAAACTTTCCGATTCGCTGCAAGCTGCTGCTACCCATTCCTGGATTGCCGGCAGTGCTAAAATTGCATCAGCATAATCTTTTGCTTCGGAATCTAATTTGACTCCGTAGGTGACAAAACGCATGACAACGGGGGCAAACATAGCGTCCACAACTGTGAATTTTCCGAACAGCATATCGCCGCCTGTTCCGAATTTCTCGCGACATTCGCGCCAAATGGCAAAGATGCGATCGATCTCTGCTTCGACACCGGGAGTCATGCCTTCTCCGGGATAGCGGTTGCGACAGTCCATCGGCATATTTTCGCGCAAATTTTGGAACCCCGCGTGCATTTCGGCGCAGATGGAACGGGCGTAAGCCCTAGCCACTACATCGGCCGGCCACAAATCCTTCGCAAAGCGTTCAGCAACGTATTCGCAAATTGCTAAAGATTCCCAGACTTTCAAGTCGCCGTCGATTAAAACTGGCACTTTTCCCGAGGGAGAATACCGCCGAATTTCCTCATGAGTTGTCTGCGCGTCTAGGGGGATTCTGACTTCGGCAAATTCCAGTCCTGCTTGTTTCATCGCCAGCCAAGCACGCAGGGACCAAGAGGAATAATTTTTGTTGCCGATTACTAGAGTCAGTTTAGTCATATTTTTGCTTTCAGCTATCATCTTTCAGCAGACAATCGTTAACAAAATCAGATTTGAGTAAGTCTAAACACAATATATACACAAACACAATTATTCGCAACACCTAAACTTGTTTTGATATTTGAACCACTTGTGCTATTGTGGTTTAGGAAAAAGCTGTTTCCGCTCAGGCTGCACTTATCCCGAATCTCAGATTCAGCAATTTACAATCTTAAATCAATATGATTACCGTAGCACTTCCCAAAGGCGGACTGTTAGGAGATAGCATTCGTCTGTTTAAATCTGTTGGATTAGACTTCAGTGCTTTTTTGGATTCTTCTAACCGACAATTGCAAATTTATGACACTACCGGAACTGCTAAAGCTTTGCTGGTAAGGACGCATGATGTGCCGGTTTATGTCGAGTATGGTCAAGCTGATTTGGGGATTGCTGGTTATGATGTTTTGCGGGAAAAAACTCCGAAAGTTGCCAATTTAGTTGATTTAAATTTTGGTAAATGTCGGCTATCGGTGGCGGTGAAAGAATCTAGTCCCTATCGGCGAAGTGTGGATTTGCCTCCTCACGGTAGAGTTGCTTCTAAGTTCGTAAACTGTGCGAGAGAATATTTTCATAATTTGAATTTGCCTGTGGAAATTGTGCCACTTTACGGTTCTGTGGAGTTGGGGCCGATTACGGGTATGTCGGAGGCTATTGTGGATTTGATTTCGACTGGCAAAACTTTGCGGGAAAATGGTTTGGTGGAAATTGATGTTTTGTTTCAAAGTTCGGCTTATTTAATCGGTCATCCTTTGAGTTATCGTTTGAATGCGGGGGGAGTTAATGAGTTGATTGGGAAGTTGAGAGAACAAGTTTTGGCTACTGTTTGATGGTCTAATATCAAATCCGCTCTTCATCGGAATGATATAAACGGAGGACACGGCAGTGCCGTATCCCTACAATTGATACCGATAGGGAAACGGCACTGCCGTGTCCTCATCAATTCCGGTGCAGCCGGAATTGATCTAAAATTAGTAAGGATACGGCACTGCCGTTTCCCTACTGAACAAGTGAGATTTAACTTATTTTTGAGGTGCTCTTTGCAGGTATAAAACCTAGTTTTTCCTGGCATTTTTCTATATAAAAACTGACGACTGTATCAGCGGGGTTTTGTTGGATTAGTTGCTGAAAATATCCCAAGGCGGCGACAAATTTTTGGGATTGCCATCCTTTAACTCCTTTGTCAAATAAAGATTGGGTAAGCTGTTTTGCTTGAGAGTCGGGACTGGAGGCGGCCCAGATTTCGTAGATTTCAATGGCTTGCTGCTTGCCGCGCGGAATTACTCGATCGATCCAGCGATAGTAATAGTTGTTGCTGGGCGAATCGCTGGCTGTCGCAGTCGCCCCAGAATTAGCAATCATGCTCTCTGGTGTTTCTATTTCTAAGTTGCACTTTAATAATAGACTTTCTTTTGAGTTCGGAATTATGCTATTTATAAATTCTCTCGCATGAACGATCGCACTTTCGCTAACAATAATTTGGCAGCCGTATATTTTGGTTAGATTTTCTAACCTAGAAGCTGTATTGACTACATCGCCGATGACTGTAGAGTCCATTCGGCGATCGGAACCCAATGTGCCGATCATGCCGATTCCTGTGTGAATTCCCGTACCGATATTTACTGGATCTGGTAAATTGTATTTTTGGCGGCTGGCATTAAATTCCTGCAAACTTTCTTGCATTGCTACTGCTGCTTCGATCGCATTTATAGCGTGAGAATGCGGCTGGTCAAATACTGCCATGATAGCATCGCCTAGGTATTTGTCAATAAACCCGCCGTGGGACGTGATGCAATCGTTCATTTTGGTGAAAAAAGCGTTCAACCATTCAAAGGTTTCGCGGGCTTCTTGGGATTCTGCGATCGCCGTAAACCCGCGAATGTCGCAAAATAAAATAGTCAGCTCTTCTTCTGTGACATTGCCCAACTGAATCGACTCTATCCCTTTGGGTGCAATGCGTTCGAGCAACTGCTCCGGCACAAATAGATGAAATTTTTCGGAAAGATACTCATTAGCCTCCCAGGCTGCGGCGATTTGGCGTTTGCTTTGCTCTTTTACCTGCTGGTTGAATTGGGAGGATACAGCTTGCGATCGCATTTGGCTCAACTGTAAAATATTTTCAACTTTTGCCAGCAACAAGCGACTGTTAAAAGGCTTGGTTAAATAATCATCTGCCATCATTTCCAACCCTTTGAGGCGAGATGTATCGTCATCGAGGGCAGTCAAAAAAATTATCGGTACTGTTTGCAAAGCCGTATCTTTCCGCAGGATATCGCACACATCAAAACCGTCCATCTCCGGCATCATAATATCCAGTAAAATTAAATCGGGTCGAGATGCGCGGGCGAGGGAAAGGGCTTCATCGCCCGATCGCGCTGATACTGTGGCGTATCCTTTGAGTTGCAATAATTCTTCGAGTAAAATCAGATTAGCAGGCTCGTCATCAACCAACATGATGCAGGGCGACTTGTTTGACATGGAATATGATAGGTAAAGTTTGGTCACCGATCGGCAAGGACGAAAGATTGAGGGATTTAGCTAGGATTGACGCACGATCGCCTATAAATCGGATTTTTGCCGAAAATAGTGCATCCAGACTTTTAATCGGAGTAAAAAACCCGGTTTCTGTAGTCTAATAGCGTCCAGAACAGATTGTGTTGTATTCTTTAACGTTTCCCCTCGTTCCTGAAAAGAGATGCCCCCGATCGCCAACATAGTTGAGTTAGCTTAGTAGAAGTTGATTTTACATTCAATTTAAAATTTCTCTCATATTGAGTTTAGCGTTTCGCATCATAAAATGTAATAAATTCCACATCTGTGGCAGTGAACCCAGGATTAATGGTAGTTGGAAAAGTGGCGTTGCTGAGAAAGGAGTATGATTTGCCTCCGAAATTTAGTAGGGGCAATTCATGAATTGCCCCTACTATAAATTTCAGGGATTGCCTTCGCTAGGTGAATCATACCTAAATTCAGCAACGTCAATTTTTTGGCCCACCCTCGACAAATTAATTTTGGATACGATCGCCCTCCAGGACATTACTAGAGTGCGATCGATCAATTGAACAGAAATAACCCCGGATCGACGTGAAAAAACCTCCCCAAAGCCTCAGCTTGTTTTTTAGTGATTTCTAGCCGATCGCAAATTACCTCAACTACCGCCTCACTCGAACCCATAATTTCTACTAAATCCTCTGCTTCTAGACTCCGAGCATCCATCAAATGCAGCAGCCTTGACTTTGGCGTTGATGTATTAATTTGATAGTGCTGCTCTTCAAAATCCTCAATCAGTTTTACCAGCAATTCTAATAGTGCATCTTCTTCTGGAGTCAGATTTTGACTAGAGAGTAATTCTTCAACAATCTCCAAAAATATCTCGTTTTCCTCTTCAGTTTTGATAATTCGAGGCTGATATTGAGAGAGTAAGTTGCTGTAAATTTTGGCGTCAAAAGTAATAGTCATTTTTCCAGGCTTCCTTGTCATACTCGGCGTGAGTGAAAACGTATTTTATATAAATAATTTGCTTTTCATAGTTAATACTCGCGATTAAGCGATATTTATTTCCTTTGATATTAAAAACTGTAAAATTTCCAACTGCTTCGGCTTTGAGATAAACAGCTTGAACTTCAACAAGATTAGTCCAAGCTGCTTTACTGGTAATTTTATACCAGTCATCGAGCGCTTCGCAGGAATCAGCGTGACTTTGGCAGTAGTCTCTTAATTTTTTTCGACTGATAACGTGCATTTAGCTATCATTCTAATGTTTTTTAGATGTCTGAATTCATGTCATCATCTATTATATAGCACGTCTAAATCATTTTAAGCCAATTTCTCTTGACACTTTTATGGACAAGCTTTTATCATCTCGCGCCAGCTAACAGTTACTTTTACAAGTTCTGTATAAATGCTGTTTAAGTGAGAAAAGAACGGATAGTGGCGATCGCCAAATTCAGATCCAGCGGCTTGCTCAAATAAGCAGAAGCGCCAGCTTCCAGACAGCGCTCGCGATCGCCAGGCATCGCCATCGCCGTCAACGCAATCATCGGTACCGACTCCCAGACAGGATTTGCTTTAACTCGGCGCATCAACTCAAAACCGTCAACATCGGGCAACTGAATGTCCATCAAAATCAAATCTGGGAGCAACTCCGGCGCAGTAGAGGCGGCAAGGATGCGATCGACCATCGCCGAACCATTTGCGAGTATTTCCACCCCGTAACCCTCCAATTCCATCACCTCAGAAATTAACATTTGATTAAAAGGCTGATCTTCGACAACCAAAATCCGCTTGCTGCCAATTGGTACAATCGCAGAAGCCATAACTAACTTGGAATCCAAGCTACAAGCAGCAAAGGTTTCCAACTCTTGACGCATCTCCGTCAAAGGCAGCCAAACGCGGAACACACTGCCGACATCGCAAACAGATTGAAAAGAAACAGTCCCCCCGTGCAATTCGGCCAGCCGCTTCGTCAAAGCCAAACCCAAACCCGTGCCTTCGTGCCGCCTAGTCAGGGAAGAATCGACCTGTTGAAAAGGTCGAAATAGCAAGTTCCAGCGGTCTTCAGGAATCCCGATACCGGAGTCTTTCACCTCCAAACAAAAATAAGGAGTGCTGGCATTTACAGGAGAACAATCAGGGCGATAGTCGCCTTTCATTTCGCTACCGTAGGCCAAACGCCCGCTGAGTTTAACTTGTCCCTGTTCCGGCGTAAATTTGATGGCATTGGAAAGTAAATTAATCACAATTTGTCGCACTCGCCGTTCGTCAAGCAGAACTTTTGTAATGCGATAGTCGAGTTCTAAAGACAAACCGATTCGTTTTTTGTCTGCCCGTGGCTGAATCATTTTCAGACAGTCTGTAGCTAGTTCGTGAACGCGAACAGGCAACAAATTTAGTTCTACTTTCCCCGCTTCAATTTTAGAAAGGTCGAGAATATCGTTGATTAGTTGCAATAAGTGTTGGCCGCTTTTTTCGATCAGTTCTACATAGTTGACTTGTCGATCGTTCAACTGTCCGGCTGTTTGGCGCAGCAGCAAGTCAGAAAAGCCGAGAATGCTGTTGAGAGGCGTCCGCAATTCGTGGGACATCGAGGCTAAAAACTCGGATTTTAACTGAGAAGAATACTCTAATTGTTTGTTAACTTGGCGCAGGTTTTCTTGTGTTTGAGCGCGTTCGATCGCGGCCCCCAGCGTCCGACAAGCAGCCTCCAGCACTTCTTGGTGGAAGGAGGCTTGCAATTTTTTGACGTTACGGGACTCTAGCGTTAGCACTCCGATGATGGTGCCGTCGGTAGCTGCGATCGGAAAAATGCCCAATTGTCCGATTCCCGGATGTCGAAATTGCGGCACAGCATTCGGATGTTGGGCATAATCATCGACAAACAAAGGTTTACCGGTTTCCACCACTTCCCACAGCAAACCGGTGCCGTAGGGAATGCCTTTGTCGAGCAATTCTTGCATTCCGGCGGCGACTGGTTCGCCGTAACTAGCCAGAAATTGAGTTGAAACTTGGTTAGAAATCGCCGCTGCTTGCCGCTCGTTTCCCTTGCCACTAATCACTTTCACGTCTCCGAAAGCAGCATTAGTTGCCTGTACGAGATAGGTGAGGGCAAACTGACCTATTTCTTGCAAACTGTGAGAGTTTTGCAGGCGTTCGGTTAAACCTAAAAGAAAGCTTAGCCTCGTGACTTTTGCGTTCAAGCTAGCTTGGGAGTTTTGGTCTACCGTAACGTCTCGAAAGGTAAACAGCCGCCCGCCGCTGTTGGTAATTGTGGCGAATACTTCCAAACAAACGGCATTGGATTGCTCGAAATAGAATGATAAACTTTCATCCTGAGATGTTTGCAGTGCTTGCTGAAACTGTTCCCACTGCTGAACGGACAAGTAACCCCGATCGACAATTTCGGCAAACAGCAAGTCGCACTTAGGCTTTGTGGCGAGCCATTCTGAGGAAAATTCCCAGGTTTCGGCCAATTTTTTGTTGAACAATACTAAGCAGTCAGACGAGTCGAACAGAGCGATCGCATTATCTATTTGGTTGAGTATCAGTTCTTGATCTGCCCTCAACTGCTGCAAGTCTATCTCCATTTTTTCTGTGTCTGTAGCTCTTAGTTTTGTTGTCATAACCGTATGCAGGTCTGCCAATAGTTATTTTATAACTCTTTACTTAATTTGACATATTTTTAGGTTTTTGGGCAGTGAGGGCGATCGAATGGCTTTGTGATCTCAGACACTTGCTGTGTTGGGACGGCTACGGTGAAGAACTTTTCGACTGTATTTCCTCAAACATACATGATATAGAGGAGACGGCAGTGCCGTGTCCCTACGCCAGAATCGTAGGGAGACTCAAACATACATGATATAGAGGAGACGGCAGTGCCGTTTCCCTACCCCAGAATCGTAGGGACACGGCACTGCCGTCTCCTTCTTTCTACGCCAGAATCGTAGGGACACGGCATTGCCGTCTCCTTCTTTCGGGTAATATTAATTCCAATGCCACCAGAAATGATCTTAATTGATATGACGCGGTTTGTCACCGATTTTAATTGACATAATATAATATCGTTTCCGGTTATCGGTATTGTTCAAACAGTTAACAGTTAACAGTTAACAGTTAACAGTTAACAGTCAACAGTCAACAGTTAACAGTTAACCGTTAACATCATGTATGAGTGCAACCGGACAGAATATTATGCCTAAAACCTCAATTCATATTCAGCAGTGACGCGATTGTCTCCTTGAAAATTAGTCGAACCTCTAAGCAAAATTTGGTCGCTGATCCGATACCGCAAATTAAATTCAGTCGGTTGATTTGCTGACAAAACTCGAATGATTGATGCTGAAAGATTGCGGGTGATGTCGGCACCAACTTCTAAGCCTAAACCAAGTGAACCGGCACCCGCAGCACTCCCAGAACCCGATCGCCCTGTTTCTCCTTCGTTACCTCTGATGCGAGTCGGAAATAGGCGAAATTCGCTCAATCCGGTGGCGTTGGTAATCACAGATTGCAGGTTGTTAAATAAACCACCACCGGCTAAATTTGCGATCGCCAATGTACTGTCTCCCTGTCCCAAAGTCTGCACGAAACTGCCACCTAATAGCGCTACAATCTCTGTGGACGATCGACTCGGAGAGCTCCTCAACTCCAGATTTTCCGCCAGCCCAGAGGCTTTACCCTTGACTAACGCTTGAATGCGGACACTCCGTACACTGCCGAAACTTGTCGGTTCGTCGGCTATTTCAGATGCGACAGATGTTCCCGGAGTGCGGAATCGCGTTACTTCTTGCACCGAAGTTGCTAATCTCACATCCAGCGTCGGATCGAGTCCTTGTGCTGGTACAAAGGTAGCAGTCTGCGGGTATCCTCGATCGAGCCTAAACTGCGTTGTAAACAAATTCACCGAACCCGAAGTCAGCCGAATCGTACCCTCCGGGCGAATATCGTCTAAAGTTCCGTTGACTGTCAAACCCCCAGTCGCCTGAAAATTCAATATCGGCGCACTCGTTACCCGCACTCCCCGGCCCAATTTCAGTTGCAAATTGTTTAATCCAACTTCAAAGGAAGGTAAAGCGGAAGTCGAAGTCCCAGAAGAAGGAGAAGTCGCAGGAGAAGCAGA
The DNA here is from genome assembly GCA_949127775.1 of Oscillatoriales cyanobacterium PMM_0080. Classification (GTDB taxonomy): domain Bacteria; phylum Cyanobacteriota; class Cyanobacteriia; order Cyanobacteriales; family Microcoleaceae; genus Microcoleus. The sequence goes on along the minus strand of CASBQF010000232.1, from coordinate 2,065 downwards.
AACCTCAGTCGGAGTCGTAGGGGAAGATGTCGAAGGGGAAGGAGAATCGGCAGAAGCTAGCTTAGTTCCACCACCACCTGCGCTGGGCAGAAATACCTCGCCCTCGTACAGTTCAATATTACCGCTCAACTGCGGCCGCAAAGCTGTTCCCGTTGCTTGGACTTGACCGACTACGTTACCACGGTACAATCCTCTGAGATTTAGGACTAACTTGTCGAGATTCACTGCTAAGGGATTAGCGGAATCGACATCGCCCTCAGCAAAGGGAACAGACAGCGGAATCACGCCTTGGGCGACTATTTCGCCCTTAGTCAACTGTCCCCGAATTCTCTCTACCCGAATTCGATCGCCCTCAAAGCGCACCGCCCCAGTCAGCCCTGTAATCGGTTCTGGGAAAGCTCTCCCTCGGACGGTGGCATTTTCAAAATTCGCAATTCCTTGCGCTATAGGCTGTTGCAGCGTCCCTCCCACGCGAATTTGCACCTGTCCCTTACCACTGACCCACGAAACTTGTGGAGTCAAGACATTAATAATTGCTAATCCTTCATTTTGCAAATTCGCCCTCAAATCTATTTGATTGCTGTCAGCTTTTACAGTGGCAAAAGGCAACTCAAAAGGCAAACTTCCGGCGACTTCAATCGGTTCGGTTTGAGTTACCAAAGCGCTACCACCAAAATTGACGCGGGCGTTGCTATAACTAAAACTGCCATCGGCTTTTTTAATCGGTTCTCCGTTTAGTGTCCCGTCAAGCAAACTCAATTCCCCGGTGGCTTGCGGATTTTCTAAACTCCCGGCCAAGTTTGCCCGCAAATTCAAATTTCCCGTGACATCCACAAAGGGTAATTCGACCAATTTTGCCAACTCTTCGACGGGTAGATTTTCGATCCGCAACTGCCCGGATTGAGCTTTCTGCCCCAGTTGTCCCGAAAACCCGATCGCACTTTTGCCCGATCGAATTTCCAGCGGCAAAACAGTTAAAATCCCATCCTGAAAACTACCTTCAATACTGAACTGTTCGGCGACATATTTGCCCCACTGCCAATTATCGCCTTTCACATTAAATTGAGCCTGCACACCCGTTTGCAAAGAACCAGCGACTGCAATTTCCCCGCCAAAAGTTCCCTGCAATTGAGATAAGGCAGGCAGTTTTTCCGATTGTTTAACAGCCTGTTGTTGCTGCAAAATTGCTTCAATTTCTGCCAAGCGGCGCAACTGTATGATTAACGGGGCTTCTGGTTCTCCGACTGCTACAGTTTGGACATCGCCACTATTACCGTAAACGGGAGGTTTTAAGCCTCTGGCTAAATCGCCTAAATTGAAATACTGCAAAGCCGCTAAAACCTGCTGCAAATTGCCTTGCTGGATATTAACTTTCCCAGCAAATTCGGGATTAGCGCCTGCTTTCACGTTGCCGGAAATCAAGTATTGACCGGTACCTTGGCGGAAGATGCCATTTGTCAGAGTAGCGCTGCCGCCTTCGTAGCTGAATTCGGCTTGAAAACTGTCACCTTTAATGTAGCCGATCGCAGGTTGGGCGATCGCAATCTGTCCAGTTGCTTGCAAAGTCTGCGGATTTAACGGCATCTTCCAACCGGGCACGTTGACTTGTCCCGAAACCATACCAGTTATCGGCCCCAAACCAGCATCTTTTCCCGGTGATAGATTCAAAGCAGCGAGGGGAAAATCGCTTAAATTGACTCGCAGTGTTTCGCCCTCAGTTTGGCCGCTGGCTATCGATTCCCCACGTTTAACTAGGAAAGATGTCGGTAAAAACGATCGATTTAAGGCTACTTCAATTTTGTCGGTTGGGCCAGCCAAACGCAAATCTACACTTCTATCCGAACTCGCAGTCACTTTCCCCGCCAGTATAGAGTCAAAAGCGACTTGATTTACTGCTAAATTCCGCACTTCCATATCACCAACCAAACTCAGGGCGGCGAGGTTTCCCGTGAGGCGCCCCGTGAAATCGACATTGCCGCGCACAGGCGGATTTTTCTCTGAAGCATTTTTGAGACCCATGGGTCTCAAAAATGCTTCAGAGAAAAATCCGCCTGTGCGCGGCAAT
>CASBQF010000231.1 GCA_949127775.1 Oscillatoriales cyanobacterium PMM_0080 | reverse complement strand
TGTTACCGGAGTTTCCGATGTTGTTGGAGTCGGAGATGTTACCGGAGTTTCCGATGTTGTTGGAGTCGGAGATGTTACCAGAGTTTCCGATGTTGTTGAAGTCGGAGATGTTACCGGAGTTTCCGATGTTGTTGGAGTCGGAGATGTTGTTGGAGTTGGCGATGTTACCGGAGTTTCCGATGTTACCGGAGTTTCCGATGTTGTTGGAGTTGGCGATGTCACCGGAGTTGGCGATGTTACCGGAGTCGGAGATGTTGTTGGAGTCGGAGATGTCACCGGAGTTGGCGATGTTACCGGAGTCGGAGATGTTGTTGGAGTCGGAGATGTTACCGGAGTTTCCGATGTTGTTGGAGTCGGAGATGTTGTTGGAGTCGGAGATGTTGTTGGAGTCGGAGATGTCACCGGAGTTGGCGATGTTACCGGAGTCGGCGATGTTACCGGAGTCGGAGATGTTGTTGGAGTTGGCGATGTTACCGGAGTCGGAGATGTTGTTGGAGTTGGCGATGTTACCGGAGTTGGCGATGTCACCGGAGTTGGCGATGTTGTTGGAGTTGGCGATGTTACCGGAGTTGGCGCGGTAATATTAACGCTGAAAGTTCCTAAACTAATAGCATCGACAGGATTCCCAGCAGTATCTTTAACTTGATTACCTTGCAAACTAATACTGTAAGTTGGATTATTATCTGCAATATCCCAACTTCCCCCAGGCGGAGTAAATGAATAAGTCGCTGTACGTGTCAAGCCATTAGTATTACTATCAACACTGACAAAGCTAACAGGAATAGTGCCACTAGACGAAGTTATCCGAAAATCCGAATTGTCCAGAGTCGTAACATCGATCGCACTATTGTCGTTAAAAGTAACAGTAAAACCTTGACTGGTGCCCCCCGCCACCGTAATATCAGCAATAGTAGTCGGATTTACAGTGGGCGCAATGCCATCAATCGCGATCGCCTTATTGAACCCCAAGGAATTAGCAACACCCGGATTCGGCAAAGTTAAGACAGCGTTAGCATTCGCCGAATTCTGAATCGTACCGCCATTGAGAGACAAAGCAGTTGTCGAAGTATAGTCTAAGTCGGGACTGAGATTGCCGGCTGCGACTATGTAATTAAATGTCAGAGTATTGCTACCACTTCCGCTGGCATAATTAATCGTAGTACCAGCGCCGCCTGTGGCTAAGGTAAGCTGCGGCGTACCTGTGACTGTAACTGCTTGACTTAATGTGACGGTAATGGGAATTGTTGCACCGATCGCGTAAGTTCCATTTGTCAGAGTTGATGTAATATTAGTGATAGTCGGTAATGGACTAACTCTAATGCTGGCAGTTTCGCTGGCTGTACTAAAAGGACTGGAAACGCCGTTAGTTGTTAAGTCAGTTGTGACATTAGCCGTGCCACCGTTAGTACCAGTGATGGTATCCCAAGCATTGAAGGTAATGCCGTTAGTCACAGTTCCGGTGTAGTTGGTACTGGGAACGAATCGGAGGCGGGTTGTGGCATCGGCTGCTAACAATCGTGCATTTGCAGCAGTAGGAACAGTGGTAATATTGTTCCAATTTGTGCCGTCTGTTGTATACTGCCAACTGCCGTTTGTGGTATCTAAATTTGTGAGGGCGATGCCTCTGGGACGCGGGGAAATACTGTCATTGGGGTCAGTAATTCGAGTGCCGATAATCGCTGATATTAATGTGCCGCTGTTGGTGATTTCGTTGACATTAATCGCGGTTAAATTCGGTGTGCCGGAGTTGTCTAAAACTGGAGAATTGTTAACAAGGACGTTAACACTTGATAGACTGTCGCTGTAACCGTCGGTTGCTGTGTAGGTGAAGGTATCAAGGCCGTTGAAAGTGGGGTTGGGAGTGTAGACAATGCTGCGTTTGGGGTCGATCGCGATCGCCCAGACTATACCATTGGCATTAGGGTTAAAAGTAGCATCTGGCGTGCCGTCGCTGCTATTCAACCGGGCTATTCTGTTGCGCGCTTGCCCACCTATATTGGTAAACTCGCCCCCTACTATTGGGTTGCCATTACTATCGATCTTGATCGCATAAACAGTATTATCCACATTGGGGTTAAAAGTAGTATCTGCCAACCCAGTGCTGCTGTTCAACCGGGCTATTCTGTTAAAGGATTGCCCGCCGATATTGGTGAAAAAGCCACCTACTATTGGGTTGCCGTTAGCATCGATCGCGATCGCACAGACAAAATTATTCGCATTGGGGTTGAAAGTAGCATCTGCCAACCCAGTGCTCCTGTTCAACCGAGCTATTCTGTTAAAGGATTGCCCGCCGATATTGGTGAAAAAGCCACCTACTATTGGGTTGCCGTTAGCATCGATCGCGATCGCATAGACATTACTATTGGCATTGGGGTTAAAGGTAGCATCTGCCAACCCAGTGCTGGCATTTAACCTAGCAACTTGGTTACGTGGTTGCCCGCCGATATTGGTGAAATCACCCCCTACTACTGGGTTGCCGTTAGCATCAAGTGCGATCGCCCTGACAAAACTATTCGCATCGGGGTTGAAAGTAGCATCTGCCGTACCATTGATGCTATTCAACCGGACAATTCTGTTGCGTAACTGCCCGCCGATAGTGGTGAAATTGCCACCTACTACTGGATTGTTATTAGCATCAAGTGCGATCGCCCAGACTGAATTATCCGCGTTGGGGTTAAAAGTAGGATCTGCCGTGCCGTTGCTGCTATTCAACCGGGCTATTCTGTTGCGCGTCTGTCCCCCGATATTGGTGAAATCGCCCCCTACTAAGGGGTTGCCGTTAGCATCAAGTGCGATCGCAATAACTGTATTATCCGCATTGGGGTTAAAAGTAGGATCTGCCGTGCCGTCGCTACCGTACAACCGAGCAATTCTGTTGCGAGGCTGCCCCCCGATATTGGTGAAATTTCCTCCTGCATAAATCCAGTCATCAACAGTAACGGTGCCACCTGTTGGTTGAGTAACACTCTGGACTTTCAGTGCCTTTGTGCCGCCTATATCATTAGTCAGCACATTAATTTTCGCCTTAGTGCCAACAGTTGCGATCGCACTATCAGCACTAGCAACAGGCAAATCATTAACAGCTATCTTCCCCAAACGAAATGTAGCGCTTCCCTGGTCAGTATTATCCCCAAAGAACAAGAAACTCGGCAATTTATAAGGATTGAAACTTAAAGGAGGAGAACTTGTACCAGGGGTGAAATTGATTTGACGCAGCGGCCCTGTGAGGATTGCAGTCGGGGAATTATTAGCAAAAAGTTGGTAAATAGTACCTTGTACTTTTAAAACATAACTGTTATTAGCAGCGGTATTAAAATTAACTGTTTCTGTTTCAATAAAATTTGCTGATTGACCGAAGATTCTGCCATTCTTAAAACCCAATTCTAAACCATTCAATCCGTCGCTGCTAATAGCTGTCACGCTAAAACCCGCGCGGTTTGGGTTGCTAGTTTCTGTGGGAATTGCTGCATTAAAAGATATCGTATAACCAGCCGTGCGGTCTAATGTCGCAGCCGTGAAAGGCGACAGTATCGCAGGCGTAGGAGTAAGTAGCGATGCTGGATCGTAGTTATTGTAACCCGCATAGCCACCATTGTTATTAGGCGTGTAGATGGTACGAGTATTGATGCCCGTCACGTTTGGCGTAAACGCACCCGTAGCTAGAGAAGCCGTAGAACCAGCGGGGAAAGGGGGCGTGGGGAGTGCTGTACCGGGCGGGGCTATTTGTCCGTAAGCAAGGCCTGTGCCACTTGGTGTCCCTATGCCGGGGGGCGTTCCGACTGGAAGGTTTGTAATGCCGTCGTAAAGGGTAATGTTGGCCATGATATATCGAAAGGTAGATGACTTTGTTGACTTTCTATATGTGTCAAAATTAGCAATTTTTTCGATGAGTGTCAGTGTTTGCGTACCAGCCGTCAAAAAATTTACGCAATCTTTAAATTTTACGTAATTCTTGGATGCCACAAAAAAACGATCGCCCTAACCGGCATAAGGTCAGTGCGATCGGGCTACTATGAATCAGCTATTTATCTATCAGACTCAGCGCAGAATTTTTACGCATTTTCACAGAAATTGTTACAAAACTTTACTGTTGCGTAAAAATATCTCTTTTTTTTGAACCGCAGAGGGCGCAGAGGGCACAGAGGAAGAGAAGAAAGAGAGGAGTTGGCAGAAAAGAGTTCACAACTGATGCCCAATGCCCAATGCCCAATGCCCAATGCCCAATTCCTACCTATTTCGTTAACAGTTTTTGAAACACCCCATACATCTCCTCAGCCAATTTTTTGGGATTCCACAAAGGTGCGAGATTTTCTGGCTGTTTCGACTTTACCAAATGCTCTTTCACCGCATTTCTGAAACCAGCATCGCGCCCAAACTTAACTCCCCACTGCGTGTATTCCTCCCAACTCCAAGCCGCACCCACATCGAGATTTGCACTTTTCAGAAAAGCGTAACCCATCCGTGAAAGATATTGATCGCCGGATCTAGTTACTACTGGCAAATTAGCCCACAAAGCCTCTAAATTATGAGTCCCGCCATTGTAAGGATAGGAATCTAAAAGCACGTCGGCTACATAATAAATAGCCCGATGTTCTTCCTCGGTTCTGGTTTGTCCGATAAACTTAATTCGCTCAAAATCTACTCCCTGAATATCGCATTCTTCCCGGTAAGTGCTGTGAATCACATCGGCATCGCCTTGACCTTTTCGGATTAACAAACTGTCGGGTACTTCTTTAAGGATTCTAACTTGAGCTTGTACCATTTCGGGATTTGTTTTTCTCCCCGGCGCAACGCACAGATAAGTCATTTGATCCAAGCCGATGCCGAGAGCATTTCTAATCGCTTCTCGGTTCACGGGAATGCTTTGCAATTCGCCAATTGCTACCGAACAAACAGGCAGTCTTACTAACTGTTCTAAGTAATTTTTTTCAACACCAGGCGGGTGAGTATGTTCGTCGCAGAGAAAGTAGTGATTATCTGAAATATACGGCGCATCAAATCCTAGCCAAGAGACGCAAATTCCCGCCGGATATTGATACAGCACTTCGACATTTGTCGGTACTGTCATTGAGTCTAAGTCTATTAAAACATCCAAATCGTCTTGCACTACTTCGGCGAGAATTTCGCCACCGTCAGCAAAGCCATTGGGATATTTTTGGGGCCAGTAAAACTTGCCCGCCATTTCTTCAAACCGTTGCGTAACTTCATCTCGGTTGAGTTTACCAGTCACGTATAGGTGAACGTGGGGCGTGATCCGGCTTAATTCGCTAATTAAAGCTTCGCTACACCAACCTACGGAATGGCGGCGGAAGTGTTTGGAAAGGAAGCCGATTTTTAAAGGCTTTTGTCCTGTATAATTTTCGGATTTGATTCTGTTAAAAGGGCGCTGCGGCACTGCTTTTTGATAGTATTCTTTGGCAATCAGTCGGTAGAAACTGGCATTCTTTTCGCGGTTGTCACGCAGGTGGGAAACTGCAAACATAAAGATTTCATAGAGCAGTTTTAGTTCCATGACGCTAAATGTTTCTACTTTTTCGTAGCAGAGTTTTTCGATTTCTTCGAGTTTCTGAATGGCCTGTTTGCTGACACCTGATTGTAGGTAAGAAAAAACGTAGGCTGTGGCTGACATGACTGGCGCATTGTCGCCGCAGAATTCGCAGTATTTGTCGGCGACGCTGCGGGCTTTGGCTAGGTTGGTGGAGTGGCTGAGTAAGTCGCAGAGTTGTTGATGGGCTTCGCTAAGTTTGGGGTTACATTCGATCGCCTTTTCAAAATGGGCGATCGCCTCCAAGGGCTTATCTTGTTTCTGAATATGTCCCATCCGACAGTAAACCTCTGCCCAATCCGGTTTTAATCGCAAAGCTTCCTGATAGCTGGTTAAAGCTTCTTCCAGCCGCCCCTGCATCGAAAAACAACTGCCGAGGTTTGCGTGAACTTCCGCCCAATCGGGCTTAATTTTCAGAGTATTTTGGTAATTAGTAATCGCTTCTTCGTACTTGTTTTGCTGCAAGAAAGAATTGCCTAAATTGAAGTGTAAAACTTCTAATTCCGGCTTTAAAGCTACAGCCTGCTGATAGTTGATGATGGCGGCATCGTGATCGCCTTGTTGCGATCGCGCGCTGCCGATGTTACCGTAAGCTTCGGCCCAATCTGGTTTAATGGCGAGGGCTTTTTCGTAACTTTCGATGGCTTCGTCACGCTTCCCTTCAGCGAAAAGTCGGTTGGCTAGGTTAAAGTGGAAGTCTGCACCGACAAGCTGGGGGTTGAGCTCGGATGTTCTCTGAAAACAGGCGATCGCTGCTTGGATGTCACCGTGTTTGTGATATACTTTCCCTAAATTCCAGTGAGCGCCCGCTAAATCTGGACTGAGAGCGATGGCTTGTAGGTAATGTGCGATCGCCTCTTCCAAGCGCCCCATTTTGAAATACATACTGCCGATATTGGCGCGCACTTCCGCAAAGTTTGGCTGCAATTCTAGGGCTTGAGAATAAGAGCGAATAGCAGCTTCAATTTTGCCTCCAGCTTGCAAAGCATTGCCTAAAGTTACGTAAGCATGAATGAAATCAGGTCGAATTTTTAGGGCTTGCTGACAAATTGCGATCGCCTCTTTAATCTTACCTTGAACTAAACACTCTTCTGCCAGTCTTTTGTAAGGTTCTACTTCTTGATAATTGGCAACTTGTCCGTTATCTGGAACATTCAGCGAGGTAACTTGTTCGGAAACTTCGTCGGGATTTGTAAACGGAGTATTTAAATTTTGATTAGTTGGGGCTGGCGACAAATTGATACTCGAAGGTTGCAAGCCATAACCTTCATCTTTATTGACAGATAATGGTTGTGCGCTTGATTCTGTTTCTAATTCGATAAAATTACTATCAGCAGTTTCCCGCTGTTTTTGTGCGATCAAACTCGATAATTTCTCCGCAGTATTAACATTCCCCGGTTGCAGTTGCAGCACTTTTTGATAGCAAGCAATTGCTGCATCTAACTTGCCTTGCTGGTGCAAAACATCGCCAAGCATCACATTAACCGAACACAAAGTGGGATTAATTGCCAGAGCTTTTTGATAATAATTTGCAGCCAGTGCCAACTGCCCTAACTTGTAATACATACTGCCAAGATTCGCGCTAGCTTCGGCAAAATTTGGCTGAATTTTTAAAGCTTGCAAATAAGCTTCTATTGCCATTTCTAGCTTATCTTGAGCGTGCAGGGCATTGCCCATTGTCAAATAAGCGGGAGCAAAATTTGGTTGGAATTTAATCGCGAGGTTGCATTGGGCGATCGCACTTTCAAATTCGCCCTTCAAAACATAAACTTCTGCTAACTTTTTGTGATATTCGGCATCTTCCCAATTAAACTCTAAAGCTTTGTTGTAATTTGCGATCGCCTCATCAAGCCTACCTGCATCTTTCAGCCGATTTCCCTTGACAAAATAAGCTTGAGCTGCTTCTAAATCCACCAAAGAATCCGTGATCATTTTCTCTGCCACTCTTACAGGTTGTACACTAATACTATTCAGCCATTCTACCCACTCTCGGGATCGTACAGACCAAATACACCCTCGATTTACATACTCTACCTGCTGTCTCAGATGACTCTCAGCAGTTGCGTCGCCCTCTTTTAAAACTCCGACTATCGCCTCAACAAACCTCCTTGTATATCCCTCCCAATCCGGTTTGCCAGCACGGTTCCAATTAGTTACCGATGCCAAATTTTCCACCCCTGACATAGAAACTAGACGAGCAAATCCCGCAGTTGTTTCCGGCAAAGCTGCCAATTCACTCGTCACAATCCGACAACCACTTGCCATCGCCTCCATCACAGCAATAGATGACGTTTCCGAATAGGTATTCGGGTAAGCTAAAACCGCGACTGAATGCAGTTGTCGCGCGAGTTCGGGTTGCGGTATGGAACCGATGTACTCAACGCCTTCTGTTTCCTGACACTCTTCATAAAGTTTACCGAAAAATAGCTGATTATCATTGTCGTCTATTTGGTGCACTTTCATGCTAGAAAATACTTTCAATCTGGTTCCTGGGACAGCTTGACGAATTTCGGGAAAAAATTTTAATAAAATATCGAGTCCGCGAAAGGGAGTGCTGGTGTAAGCGAGAATTGGCGGTTGAGATTTTTGCGATCGGATCGAAATACGATCGGGGAAAATATTAGCAAAACAAGGTGCGATCGCATTTCTTAAAACACAACAGCGATTCCAGTCAATTCCAAAACGTTGCTGAAATTGCTCACGCTGCCAATCGCTGACAAAAACAAAGGCATCACAAGCATTTACTTCTGCCTTATTGTTAAATCCTTCGAGGAATACAAAGCCCGGTTCGTTATGAATCCACAAAATCAACTTAGTATGTTCGCCCAAAAGCGGCTTAATTTCTAGTGCTTTGCCGACTATATTGACTATGATTAAAAAATCGAGCGATCGCAGCAATTCTAAATTAGCTTTGTCCACTACTCTGCGCCTGCAATCAACACCGCGCGACATCCCCGACTGCGAAGTATTGTTGAGCAAAAATACCTCATTTCCCTGTGCAGCCAAGGCCTCAGCTAAGTAACAAATAGCCGACTGAGTGCCGCCCAAAGGTTCGCGGTAAGGAGTTTCAATATTATAATCCCAAGTGTAGGTATCCAGAAAGCCGATTTTCATTATGGCAATTATCCGCAGATTTGTGAACTAGATTTTTTTTAACCACAGAGGGCGCAGAGGGCGCAGAGAATAAAGAGAGAATTTCCCACTTGAAACAGTTTGCGAGTACCGTCTCTTCTGCTTCTTTCTCTCTGTGTTCTCTGCGTTCTCTGCGGTTAAATAAATCCATAATAAATGCTATAATCTTAAGACTAAGAAGTTTGAATATCATCCCAAGTGTAGGTATCTAGAAAGCCGATTTTCATTATGGCAATTATCCGCAGATTTGTGAACTAGATTTTTTTTAACCACAGAGGGCGCAGAGAATAAAGAGAGAATTTCCCACTTTAAACAATTTGCGAGTACCGTCTCTTCTGCTTCTTCCTCTCTGTGTTCTCTGCGTTCTCTGCGGTTAAATAAATCCATAATAAATGCTATAATCTTAAAGCTATTGAGGAGTATCCAACATGACCACAGAACAAGACCCCGTAAAATTGATGAAACAGCAAGTTGGCTTTGCGGCCGCCGATCGCGTAAAATCTGGTATGATTGTCGGACTCGGCACAGGCTCAACTACAGCTTATACTATTCAAGCGTTGGGCGATCGTATCAAATCAGGTGAACTCAAAGATATCAAAGGAGTGCCGACATCTTTTCAATCAGAAGTGTTAGCCAAACAGTACGGAGTACCGCTGACAACACTGGATGAAATTGACAGAATAGATATTGCGATTGACGGCGCCGATGAAGTCGATTCCCAGCTAAACTTAATTAAAGGAGGCGGCGCCGCCCACACCCGCGAAAAAGTTGTCGATTACCTCGCAACTCAGTTTATTGTAGTCGTTGACAGTTCCAAAATGGTCGAGAAATTGGGTTCGACTTTCCGAGTCCCAATCGAAGTTATACCAATGGCTATCGCGCCAGTTACCCGCGCTATTGAAAAATTGGGTGGCAAACCAGAACTCCGTATGGGTGTGAGAAAAGCAGGCCCGGTAATTACCGACCAAGGTAACATGGTAATCGATGTTAAATTCGACAATATAGACAATCCAGTCGAACTTGAAAAAACCTTAAATAACATTCCCGGCGTATTAGAAAATGGCTTGTTTGTAAACTGTACAGATTTAGTTTTAGTCGGCGAAATCAAGGACGGAAAACCAGTTGTCCGCGAGATTTCTAAATAGTCAGGACTTACTCACAGGTTGTCAAAAACTCTTTGTGGAACAGGCATCTTGCCTGTTCTTGTAAAAACAAATATAGCGGTTTTCAAAGAAGTGAGCTTCGGAAAAATGTTAACTTGTAGGGTTCGTTTCTCAACTGTCAACTGTCAACTGTCAACTATTTATGATGCAATATCGCAGATTCGGCCGCACAGAATTATCCATGCCCGTCTTTTCCTGCGGCGGCATGAGATACCAATACAAATGGCAAGACGTACCAGCAAATGAAATTCCACCCGACAACCAGAAAAATCTAGAAGCGACTATTCGCTACTCTGTAGAATGCGGGATAAACCATATAGAAACTGCTCGCGGTTACGGCACTTCTGAAATGCAATTGGGGTCGATATTGCCAAAGCTTCCCCGGGAAGAGTTGATAATTCAAACTAAAATTACTCCTAAACCTAGTTGTCAGGAGTTTCTGGAAGAATTTGATAAATCCTTAGCTTATTTGCAACTAGAATATGTTGATTTGCTGTCAATACATGGTATTAATACGTGGGAATTGCTAGAGGATTGTCTGCGCCCAGGTAGTTACATGGATGTTGCTAAAAATTTACAAGCATCAGGGAAAGTTCGGTTTATTGGCTTTTCAACTCATGGCCCGACAGACGTAATTGTCAAAACAATTGAAACCAATCAATTTGATTATCTTAACTTGCATTGGTACTATATCAATCAAAGTAATTGGCCGGCAATTGAAGCTGCTAAACGTCACGATATGGGCGTGTTTATTATCAGTCCTTCCGACAAAGGTGGTCAACTTTATAACCCGCCGCAAAAATTGGTAGATTTGTGCTATCCCCTGAGTCCGATGGTGTTTAATGATTTGTTTTGTTTGTCGCATCCTGATGTACATACTTTGAGTGTTGGTGCAGCTAAACCTGAAGATTTTAACGAGCATCTGAAAACTATAGAATTGTTAGATAGAGCCGATGAATTGCTGCCACCGATATTAGCAAGGTTGGAAAATGCAGCGATTGATAAATTAGGAGAAGATTGGTTGAAGACTTGGCACGTTGGTTTACCAACTATCGAAAATACTCCCGGAGGTATTAACATTCCAGTGATTTTGTGGCTGTGGAATTTGGCGAATGCTTACGATGCGATCGACTATTGCAAGATGCGCTACAACCTCTTAGGTAATGCGGGGCACTGGTTTCCGGGCAAAAAAGCCGATCGCCTCGATGAATTAGACTTGCGCCGCTGTCTCGCCCACAGCCCCCACGCTGCCACAATTCCTGATATTCTCCAAGCAGCCGATCGACTTTTTGGAGGCGAAGCCATCCAGCGCTTGTCCCAAAAATAAGCTAAAAAAACCCGGTTTCGACAGAGAAACCGGGTTAGTTAACCGGAACAGGTGAGATTTACTCACCAGCACCTAATTAGCCTATACTTGAAAGACTGTCACAACCATCGCCCATCCGTCTCATCCATTCGGGCGATAGCACTTTTTTCCTAAACTCGCTCCCATTTTGCTTTAAGCTGAAATAAAACAGTTAGTAATTTACTTAGGTATCTTTTATGACACTCAAACGCCGAGATTTCTTGTATTTGCTGACTGCTAGCGTCGGAGCCATTACCGCAGGCGCTTGCCAAGCGTCAGGAAATAATGTAGCACAAGCAAGTCCATCTCCCGAAGCAACAAAGATAGCTCAAACGCCTGGGCCTTTTACAGTGCCACCTCTACCTTATGAATATAATGCTTTAGAACCGCACATCGATGCGCGGACAATGCAATTTCACCACGACAAACATCACGCCGCCTACGTTAAAAACCTCAACGATGCTATCAGCAAATACCCGGATCTAAAAAACGTGAGTGCTGAAAATATGCTCCGAGATTTGAGCAAAGTACCGGAAGATATTCGCACAGCCGTGCGCAATAACGGCGGTGGACACGTAAATCACACTATGTTTTGGGAAATCATGAGTCCCAAAGGTGGTGGCGAACCGACTGGGGCAATTGCCACAGCAATTAAGCAAGGTTTCGGCAGTGTTGACGATTTTAAAGCCAAATTTAATGAAGCAGGTACTAAACGTTTTGGTAGCGGTTGGGTTTGGCTAGTCCGCACAAAAGCTGGCAAACTTGAGATCGCAACTACTGCTAATCAAGATACTCCTTTAATGGAAGGCAACTATCCAATTATGGGCAATGATGTTTGGGAGCACGCTTATTATCTCAAGTACCAAAACCTGCGCGCCGACTACTTAAAAGCTTGGTGGAATGTGGTTAATTGGACGGAAATTAACAAACGCTACGAAAAGGCGATCGGCTAATATTGTTTGTAGTCAGGACTTTAGTCCTTCTTCACTAAGATCGACAAGAAAAAATTAAAGTCCTAACTACAAACTTATTCAGTTGTTTGTAGTTAAGACTTTAGTCCTTCTTCACTTAAAAAACGGCTATTGCTAAAGAATGGGGCGCTCGAATTGCTTTACAACTTTCCGCAAGTAAATGCAGTGGCGCGGGCCCTGACTCGTCGGCGTCGTGAATGCTTCGACTGACTCAATTGTGCCTCCCAAACGCTCGATCGTACTTTGCAACTCCGTCTCCTCCTCCACCGTCCAATTCCCACGATAAAGTACCGCCAAACCACCATCTTTCAGCAGCGGTAGCGCGCATTTAGCGCACAGAGAAGCCGCTCCAACTGCTCGCAGAAGCGCTATATCATAAGCTTGTTTGTGATGTGGCACTCGGGCAATTTCATCGGATCTGCCCAGCAAAGTCACAGCATTTTCTATCCCCAAAGACGGCAAAACTGTGTCCAGAAAAGTAATTTTCTTGCGGGTAGAATCGAGCAAAGTAACGGATAAATGCGGCAGGGCGATCGCAATCGGCAACCCCGGAAAACCCCCACCAGTCCCAATGTCGATCGCTTTTAACACCGATGCAGCGGGCAATTCGACATTTTCCGCCGAATTGTGATTAGCTGGCAGTAGTCTCGCAATTCCCCGCAGAGAATCCCACAAATGTTTTTCCCAAAACTCGACAGGTTCAGTAATGCGAGTTAAATTCAAGGAACGATTACCCTCGACAATTAACTCATAAAGCCGCTGAAATTGTTGCTGTTGTGATTGATCCGGCTGCCAATTCACCGTTTTTTGCCACAATTCATTCATCTCTGGTAGCACAGGCATTGTAATCTGATTCATCTTCTATTTACACTCTTTTTTGACATACTCTAAACCACCAATGACTAATGACTAAGAACCAACAAAACTCGTTTCCTTAGCCTCTAGTTTTGCCCGATCGACCTCCTGCAAATTTCCGTAGTCTAATGTCCAAAATTTATCAGCAACGCCCAACAAATCGCTAGCATCGTGAGTAACAATCAACAAAGTCCAGTGACTTTTCAACTTGCTCAACAAGTTTACCAACTGTCGGCGCATCGACCAATCCAAACCCGCCGTCGGTTCGTCCAAAAGCAGCAAATGCGGCTGTCGAATTAACTGCACAGCCAGCGCTACCCTGCGCTGTTGTCCGCCACTCAAAGCGTGGGGAGAAGCACGCAGCGGCAAATGTCCAAGCCCCACTTCTGCCATTGCTGAGTTAATTTGTTCTTGTCCTAATTCAGGATGTCCCAGTCGCAATTCTTCTAAAATTGTGCCTCCGCAAAAATGTCTTTCTGGAAACTGAAACACTAAACCTCCTAACTGTTGTAAGTGTTCCGGTGTTAATTCCTGTTCGCGCCAGCGGATGTCACCGCTAGTTTTTTCCGCTAAACCTGCTAATATTTCTAATAGTGTGCTTTTGCCTGAACCGCTACGGCCGACAATCAGCCCCATTTGCTGCGACGGCAGTTCTAAGTTAATGTTTTTCAGAATAGCATTCGGACAGGCGGTGGGATGATATACTAAGTTTTTTAGATAAAGCATTAATGGCAGTTGTTATTGGTCACTGGTCATTGGTCATAGGTCATTGGTCGTAAAAAATAAAAATGCTTATTTTTTATCAGCGAACCCCTGGTTGTGCTATTAATAGTTAAGGCTTTTTCTCGCTTTTGCCGATCGCCCATAATTATTTTTTACGTGAATCTTTACAAAAATCGACTTTTTTTTTGAGTTCTCCCCCTTGATTTTTAGATTCTTTGATGCTATTATTTAATAATGGAAATATGTGCATAAAATTTATAAATGCTCACACTCCCATTATTAAACTATACAGCAATAGCCAGCAAAAATCAAGACTATCCGACCAATTTTTGAGTCGCGGCCGAGAAGTCTGAACTTTAAATTTTCTTTCTTCCCAGTTTACAATCAATTGCTTTTTGAGACTTGACAATCATGAAAACTATTTTAGCGTCTATTGGCAACCAAATGTTAAGTTCTAAACAGGCCGTGCGGGCGATCGCCCGCACGGCAAGTGCGATCGTCCTCAGTATCTGCATCAACTCCGCAGTAGCGGGCGATCCCTTTCGCACCAGCAACCCGCAGGCGATCGGGCCCAAAACCGAAACCGCCTTCAAAACAATGTTTCAGCAAGGAAACTACAAACAAGCAAAAGCACAAGTTCAACAAGCACTATCAGCCGAACCAAACGAACCGCTAGCCTATGCAATGGCAGCCTCATTATCCTACATCGAGCAAGATTTAAACTCGATGAATTCCTACGCCCAAAAAACCCGCGAAGCAGGCGAAAAATTAAGTAAGACTAACCCCTTGCGCGGCAACATTTACATAGCAGCAGGTCACTTTCTCGAAGGTGCGAACATTATAGCAAAAGAAGGAACAGCCAAAGGTGCGCCCCAGGCTTTGACTAAATTACGAGTGGTATTTCAATACCTAGATGTCGCCGACAAAATAGCGCCCAACGACCCCGAACTCAACCTGCTCAAAGGCTACATGGATTTAATGCTAGCCACAAACCTGCCCTTTTCCAACCCCAGCGAAGCCATTAAACGACTAGAAGAGAAAGCCTTTCCCCGTTACTTAGCTTATCGCGGCATAGCAGTAGGCTATCGAGACTTAAAAAACTACGATCGGGCTTTAGAATTTGCCAACAAATCCCTAGTAGAAACACCAAACAATCCAGAAATCCTCTATCTAAAAGCACAAATATTATTTTCCCAATCCCGGGGCAAAGATAGCAACAAAACCTTACTTGAAGAAGCTCAAAAAAACTTCGACGCCGCCCTAGCAAAACCAGACCAACTGCCGCGCAGCTTAGTAGCCGAAATCTTCTTTCAGCAGTGTAGAAATCGCAACCGTCTCGATAGTAAATCTCGCGACTGTGACCCGATGCGCGATAAAATCAGAGATGCAGATGGCATCTGGGGGCCGGCGGCCTTACCACCACTATAAACAGTTGACAGTACCATCTTGGCGGTTGTTATTAACAAGGATAAAACTTGATGCAAGTACAGTTTCGCGAATTTAATCCATTTGATCTCTGGATTTGGCTGAAGTTCAGCAACGTGCCTTCAAACGGTGAAAAACAGTATGTTGAAGAAGTGTTTGACTCTTGGTTTTTCTTAGGAAAACTGGGAGGATTTAATGCGGAAAATTTGCAAGTGCAAGATGAAGGCTTAGACATCAGTGATATGAATTACGATGTTAATCTAGCCGACCAAAGTATGAT